>JAAHGS010000002.1 GCA_010692645.1 Symploca sp. SIO2E9 | reverse complement strand
ACCAGTTCCTTGCGATCCGAATTCTTAAGTGAGGGGATGTAATGAGGAAGTATTTCCTCGAGGAGATGGGGAGATGGGGAGGTGGGGAGATGGGGAGATGGGGAGATGGTGAGATGGGGAGATGGGGAGATGGGGAGATGGGGAGATGGGGAGATGGGGAGATGGGGAGATGGGGAGATGGGGAGATGAATTTTGAGCCTTCTGCCTCCTGCCTTCTGTCTCCTGCCTTTGGTGGGGAGAGGGGGAGAAGAGGGTGAACGAAAAAAAGGGTGGGGGAACAAGTAAGCAGACGCTCCAGACGCTCCAGACGCTCCAGACGCGGAGAATTAAAATTCCAACCAAAATTTCGCTCACCCGGGAGAAGATTCTAATGGTCATATTTCCAAGTAAATTGGATAATTTATTTCTTGGAGTTCCCTTAATTCACACAAGTTTCGAGGCAGTGAGGAATTACGGCAATCAAGCTGGAGTGTGGTTGTGGTTTTCGGCTTGATCCGCTCCCTCTCCTTACAATGGTATTGAGTTAACCTTGTCATTGTTTGGTGAAACCTTCGGCTCACACCACAAATAATTTCTTAATGAAGCCAACAATAATACAATACCAACTCAGCTCAAATCGAATTTTACCTATGGCTTTTGGGAATAATTTTTAAAGTAAGGAGATCTTCTCGCCCACCATGACTAACTCCTCATCACCACGACGCGCCCTTATTGTTCGCAATGATGTCTCGCCCTTTGGCAAGTCACTGATTCAGGCGGGTTATGTTGACACTGATCAAATGCAGCAGGCGTTGGTAGAAACCCGCAAGTCAGGAAGACCACTGACTGAGATTCTCGAATCGATGACGGGGCGTCAGTTGCCACCGGACTTACTGCGCCAGTATAAGAAACAACAGCTGTTTGAACTAAAAGTTCTTTACGGGGTTGAATCTCTAGATCCGGAAATTAGCGATATTTCAGTTAATCAAGTTAGTCAGCTGCTTGATACGCTGCTGCCAATCGATATTTGTCGTCGCTATCGCCTCGTACCAGTCTCGAAGAATGAAACCCAGCCTCCATCAGTCTTGGTGGCAATGGTTGACCCAGACAATCTCGATGCCCAAGATGATCTTAACCGTATCTTACGTCCTCAGGGAATTAGCCTGCAACGGATGGTAATTACCCTCGAAGACTATCAGCGACTGATTTCTGAGTATCTTGATGAACAACTCAAACGCTCTAAGGAAGCGGAGGCAGCTAAATCTGTAGACGTTAAAGGGGTACTTGAGGATCTAGACAGTCTCGATAGTTTGCAAGATGCGCCGGATGATGGTGAGGCGGATCTAGGGGAGGCAGTCAATGAGGCTGGTGGGGCTCCTGTAATTAAACTGGTTAACAAAATTCTTGCCAAGGCTCTACAGGAGGGCGTTTCTGACATTCACGTTGAACCACAGGAAGATTATTTACGTATACGCTTCCGCAAAGACGGAGTGCTACGTCAGGCCTTTGATCCTTTGCCCAAGAAAATTACTGCCGCTGTTTCCGCCCGCTTCAAAATTATGGCGGATCTTGACATTGCTGAACGCCGAATCCCCCAAGATGGTAAGATTCGGCGGATGTTTCAAGGTCGCAAAGTTGACTTTCGAGTCAGTACTCTGCCTAGCCGCTACGGTGAGAAAGTAGTACTGCGGATTTTGGATAATTCTTCGACTCAGCTGGGTTTGGATAAATTGATTACTGACCCCCAGACGCTGCAAATAGTTAGAGAAATGGCAAGTCGTCCCTTCGGGTTAATCTTGGTGACAGGACCAACTGGCTCGGGAAAATCGACGACTTTGTACTCAGTTTTGGCAGAACGTAATGAACCAGGGGTCAATATCTCGACAGCGGAAGACCCCATTGAGTATTCCTTAGCCGGTATTACTCAGGTACAAGTACTGCGGGAAAAGGGCAGAGACTTTGCCTCGATTTTGCGTTCTTTTTTGCGTCAAGATCCGGACATAATTCTGGTGGGTGAAACGCGGGACACAGAAACAGCGAAAACTGCTATTGAAGCTGCCCTCACAGGTCACTTGGTTCTCACCACCCTGCATACAAACGATGCCGCTGGTGCCATTCCCCGTCTTGATGAAATGGGGGTTGAACCCTTCATGGTTTCTGGGGCTCTGTTGGGAGTTTTGGCACAGCGTTTAGTGCGCCGCGTCTGCGACGAATGTCGCATTCCCTATTATCCCAGTTCAGCGGAGCTGGCTCAATTTGGTCTGGCGGCTGGCAGTGAAGGGGAAGTAACTTTTTATAAAGCCAATACCCTCACTCCAGAGGGTATTGCCAATGCTCGAAGTCAAGGCACACTTTGCCAAAAGTGCAATGGGGTTGGTTATAAGGGGCGCGTTGGTGTCTATGAAGTCATGCAAATTACTGAACGCTTACAACCCTTAATTAGCGAAGGGGCAAACGCCGAACGAATTAAAGAAGTAGCCGTAGAAGAAGGAATGACTACCTTACTAGCCTATAGCTTAAATCTAGTGCAGCAAGGCTATACTACCCTCGAAGAAGTAGAGCGCGTAACCCTTACTGATTCTGGTTTAGAGGCAGAACTCAAAGCCAAGCGCAAAAGTTCTCTTACCTGCCGTACTTGTGGTGCTGGCTTAGAGCCGGAGTGGCTAGACTGTCCATATTGCATGACGCCTCGTTTTCATGACTAAAAGCAATAGAGGTTATTTATTTTAGAAATCGAGAACCATTGACCAATAATTCGTTGATCAGGAGAAGGCTTTATGGATTTGATGATTGAAGACTTAATGGAGCAAATGATTGAGATGGGAGGTTCAGATATGCACCTGCAAGCAGGTGCCCCTGTCTACTTCCGTATCAATGGCAAAATCCAACCCTTCGGCGAAGATCCACTGACTGCCCAAGAGTGTCAGAAACTGATTTTCAGCATGCTCAATAATACACAGCGCAAGGATTTGGAGCAGAACTGGGAATTAGATTGTTCCTATGGTGTCAAGGGCTTGGCACGCTTCCGCGTTAATGTTTATAAAGAGCGTGGTTGTTATGCTGCTTGCTTAAGGGCTCTCTCTTCTAAACTTCCCCATTTTGACCAATTGGGTTTGCCAGATATAGTTCGAGAGATTAGTGAGAGACCGAGAGGATTGGTGTTGGTAACTGGACCTACTGGTTCTGGTAAAACTACCACCTTAGCGGCGATGATTGACTTAATTAACCGGACTAGGGCAGAACATATTCTGACAATCGAAGACCCGATTGAATACGTTTTTCCCAATTCTAAGAGCTTAATACACCAACGCCAAAAGGGCGAGGACACCAAGAGTTTTTCCAATGCCCTGAGAGCGGCGCTGCGGGAAGACCCAGATATTGTTCTAGTAGGAGAAATGCGAGACCTTGAAACTATTTCCCTTGCTATTTCTGCGGCTGAAACTGGTCACTTAGTTTTTGGTACACTGCATACAAATTCTGCAGCTCAGACGATTAACCGTATACTAGATGTCTTCCCTTCTGAACAACAACCCCAAGTTAGAGCTCAGCTTTCTAACTCTTTAGTCGCAGTTTTTAGTCAAACCCTGGTACCAAAGAAAAATCCAAAACCGGGTGAATTTGGTAGGCAGATGGTTCAGGAAATTATGGTGGTAACTCCAGCTATTGCTAACCTAATTAGAGAAGGAAAAGTTCCTGGTATTTACTCTGCTATCCAAACAGGTATGAAGATAGGTATGAAGACTTTGGAACAGGATTTAGCTAATTACGTTAAAACTGGTGTAATTTCCTTTGAGGTGGGAATGTCCAAAAGTTCCAAACCCGACGAATTACAACGTATCCTTGGTGGTGCAGGAGGTGCCGGAGCTACCAATGCGAGGATGAGTGCCAAGGTCAAAGCTACCCGTTAAGTTGCTGTTGATCAACTAATTTCTGATTGATTCCTTATTCAGGAGTTTAAAATAAAGGAGTTACAGGAGGGGTGAACGAAATTTTGCGTGGGATTTGAGTTCTCCGCGTCTGGGCGTCTGGGCGTCTGGGCGTCTGCTTAATTATTTCCCCACACCTTTTTTCGCTCACCCTTACAGGAGTTACAGGAGTGGAACATTATTGCCTTTAACTGCACTAACAGAATACAGAAAACTATCTTGTTTGTGGCTTGCTTTAAGTGTATTAATTACTCCTCTAATTACTTGAACTCCTATAACTACTGCAGCTAAATCGCTAACTCCTTAAACTCCTTGAAACTTTTTCCCATTGTAGAATTAAGCCATGCCTACCTTTATAGTTGATGTACGGGACGCTAGAGGAAGAGCCTCAAAAAGGAAAATTGAGGCAATCTCTCCTGAGGCAGCACGCAATATTCTCCAAAGCAAATATCCTGCCATCGGCAAAATTCGCAAAACTGGTTTTGATCTTGATTTATCAGACCTTGGGGCAAAGTTTGCTAAGGTTACTGTCAAAGATAAGGCTGTCTTTTCTCGTCAGTTTGCGGCTATGGTTAACGCCGGTGTAGCGATAGTTCGATGTCTCGGCGTTTTATCTGAACAGTGTCCCAATCCCAAACTGAAAAAGTCACTAATCGCAGTCAGTGGCGAAGTGCAAGAGGGTACTAATCTCTCTGACTCAATGCGCAAACATCCAGCCTGCTTTGACGAGCTTTACATTAGTATGGTGCAGGCGGGTGAGGTTGGTGGTGTTCTTGACGAGGTACTAAACCGCTTAGCTAAACTGCTTGAAGATATAGCCCGACTACAAAATCAAATCAAATCAGCCATGGCATATCCTATGGTGGTGGGATTCATTGCTGTTCTAGTTTTTCTAGGGATGACCATATTTCTCATCCCCATCTTTGCTGGTATTTTCCAAGAATTAGGAACGGAGCTGCCAGCCCTAACCCAATTTATGCTCTGGTTGAGTGAAATACTAACAAGCTGGAAAATACTCATCCCCATAGTCTTTTCCATTATTGCTGTCTTTGCGATCAGACAGTATTATAAAACTCCCGTTGGTCGTGTACAAATTGATCGCTTGCTGCTGAAACTTCCACTATTTGGTGAATTGAATGAAAAGGCAGCTGTAGCTAGATTTTGCCGAGTTTTAGGAACCTTGACTCGTTCGGGAGTACCAATACTTAATGCCTTAGATATTGTAAGGGATACAGCTGGTAACCAGGTGATTGCTAACGCTATAGATGCTGCTAAGGTAGAAATTCAGCAAGGCGGTATGATTAGTCTGGCTTTACAAAAAGAGAAGGTGTTTCCTGGCCTGGCAATTCAGATGATTAGTATTGGAGAAGAAACTGGTGAACTGGATTCAATGTTAATGAAGGTTGCTGATTTTTATGAGGATGAAGTTGAGCAAGCAGTCAAAGCACTTACCAGTATCATTGAACCAGTGATGATCGTTGTTGTCGGCGGAATGGTTGGTACAATTTTGGTCTCGATGTATCTGCCAATGTTTAAAGTGTTTGATAATTTTGGCTAACAAGTTTTGGATTTTGGAAGCAAAGACTAGGAATAGAAATTGACAGCTAAAATCCAAAATCCAAAATCTAAAGTTTTCAATAGTTATGTTTATTAAGCAGTCTGATTACGAAACCTTGCTAGCTGACTATAGCAACCGGGATGGTGCAATTGCACTGCTCAAGAAACACCGCTCCTACCTGGAGTTGGTTCCTAGTATGCGCCGACCTGAAGAGAGTATAATTACTATTCCTCTGCCAGTTGTGCGCCTTCGTCACCCCAAACCTTTAGCAGCAGCTAGCAGCATCAAGTTGGAAGCCTCACTACCAGCAGTTTGTTTGCCCTGTGATTTAGCAATTTTGATGTGTGATCCGGAGTGGAAAATTAAAATGGGGGTTGAGATTTTTATCTTTATCCATCGCCCCCAGGAAGATTTTTCCGATTTCCTTAGTCGTTGGCGTCAAACCCAAGTTTTGCTAGACAAAGATTATCAATGGCTGATGCCTCCAGGTTATGAACATGTTCTCAGTGAGAAAGTTGAACGTTTATATCCCCTGTTTGTAATTTTGCCAGAAACGCCAGAAAGGATTAGGCGAGGTTTAATCGGTGCTAGTCTGCCTTTTGTAATCCAGATGCCAGATGATTTAGTTCATGAACAGATGTCAGAGATGTTGTCTCCTGAAAGTCCAACTGCTTGAGAGGGGGAGATAGGGAGAGGGGGAGAGGGGGAGAGGGGGGGATGGCTCGGGGGGATGGAGTTATTTGTATAGAAAACAACTTAGTATTAAAAAAGGGGTGTGGAGTGTAGGGATTGGGGTATGGGGACTCAATCAGGGTCTTTTTCTATCTTTTGAAAAAAATATTCAAAAATATTGAAACCAGAACTAACAGCTGATGGCTCATATACTTTCTTTTCAGAAGAAATTGGCGAATATTTTCACAGTACTCAAGGAGCTAAAGAAGAAGCACTACTAAAGTTTGCCAAGCCCTGCCAGCTAGCACAAAAGGCTCTACAGCCGATAGTGCGTATTTTAGATGTATGTTATGGTCTGGGGTATAATACGGCAGCAGCCTTGGAGGTGATTTGGGAAAATAATCCCGACTGCTTTGTTGAACTTGTTGCCTTAGAATTAGATCCAACTGTACCAAGAAGTGCGATCGCACAGGATTTACTTAGTAGTTGGAAACAGCCTATCCCTCAATTACTGAGACTTCTTGCCCAATCTTTACAAATTCACAACCACCAATTCCAAGCTGTGCTGCACCTTGGTGATGCCAGAGCCACAATTCAACAATTACAGCAATCAAGCTTTCAAGCTGATGTAATTTTTCTCGATCCCTTTTCTCCACCCCGTTGCCCTCAGCTATGGACAATTGAATTTATTTCTCGCTTAGCTAGCTGTTGCCAAGCCAATGGCAGACTAGTTACTTACTCTTGCGCGGCAGCAGTGCGAACAGCATTACTCGCTGCAGGTTTTAAAATTGGTGAAACTGAAGCAGTGGGAAATCGGCAACCAGGAACCATCTGTAGCCCCAGTGCCACTGATTTGCCTCCTCTGCCGACAAAAGCGCTTGAACATTTGCAAACTCGCGCTGCTATTCCCTACCGTGATCCTCAGTTATGTGATCCGGCAGCAGTTATTTTGCAGAGGCGTCAACTTGAGCAGCAAGCATCTTCTCTAGAGCCAACTTCTCGTTGGAAAAAACGCTGGTTGAATAAGCCCCTTATAGATTAGAAAGTCTGCTTGCCAAGTTAATTTTGTGTAAACAATTGCTACAAAAAACCTCGCTTTGCATAAAAAGTGAGACTCTAATCTGAGAAATATTTAAGGTTCCTGATCCTAGGCTTTGCCTTGTGCAAACATGACTAGTCGCCAGCAGTACCCTCCTACCCCAAACCAAAACTCTTTTTTCGATGCTTTCATCTCTTACGGGCGCAAAGATAGCAAAGATTTTGCTAGTAAACTACACAAGAGACTAACAGAAATTGGCTTTAAAGTCTGGTTTGACCAACACGACATCCCCCCTGCCGTAGACTGGCAAAATCAAATCGATGATGGCATCGAACATTCCCATAATTTCTTGTTTATTATTGCTCCTCATGCGGTAAAATCTGCCAATTGCCTCAAAGAAATTAAACAGGCTATTAAGTGCAATAAACGCATCATTCCTTTGGTGCATATCGAGCCTAGCGATTGTTTAGATCAAATGCACCCGATAATTAGCAAAACAAATTGGATCTATTTCCAAGAGGGTATCAATGATTTTGAGGAAGCTTGGGAAAAATTAGTTAATTCTATCCGCCATCATGCTGATTATGTAGAGCAGCATACCAGATTTTTAGTCAAAGCCTTAGAGTGGCAGAGAAATCAACAACAAACAAACTACCTGTTAATCCAGTCAGAGTACTTCCAGGCCGAATCTTGGTTAAGGGTGCGTTTTAAAGATGAACAACCCCCTTGTGAACCAACTGATTTACATTGTGAGTTTATTTGTGAAAGTACCAAAAACGCCAATAACTTGATGAGTGAGGTGTTTATCTCCTACTCTGATAAAGACAAAGACATCAGGGGTAAAATTGGGAAAACCCTGATGCGTCAAGGCTTGACTATTTGGACGCCTGAGGCAGATATTAAAACTGGTATCGAATTCCAAGAAGCAATCAATCAAGGCATTGAGGAAGCCGATAATTTTGTTTACTTGATTTCCACTAGTTCGCTGCAATCTAAATACTGTCAGCAAGAATTGGAATATGCCTTTGCTAATAATAAACGCCTCATCCCTTTGCTACTTGAAGCTATCGATATCAAACCAATGTCCCCGCTAATAAGGGGATTACAATTCATTGACTTCAGAGGACATGAAGATGAAAAAAAATACCGCCTCAGTGCCGCTAAATTATTAAAGGAGTTGTATCAAGATGCTTGCTATTACCAAGAGCATAAAACCCTGTTAGTCAAGGCGCTCAAATGGCAAAGGCAAAACCGTAACCGCAGCCTCTTATTGCGGGGGCATCATTTGCAACATTACCAAAACTGGCTCAAAGTCCATCGGCAGCGTGCCGAACATCCGCCCCTGCCTTTGCATCAAGAGTTTATTGCCGCCAGCGCCCATCAACCAACTGAATTATCCCAAGAAGTTTTTATCTCTTATTCTCGTGCCGATTCCGACTTTGCCCGCAAGTTAAATGATGCCCTACAACTACAGGGCAAAACTACTTGGTTCGACCAAGAAAGCATTCCTCCAGGTAGTGATTTTCAGCAGGAAATCTATCGCGGTATTGAAAGTTCGGATAACTTCCTGTTTATCATTTCCCCAAAGTCAGTTAACTCCCCCTATTGTGACGACGAAGTGGAATATGCCCAGAAGTTGAATAAACGCTTTGTTACTGTGGTGTGTTCAGAGGTGTCAGCGCCAGAGTTACACTCTGCATTGCGTCGCGTGCAGTGGATTGATTTCAAACGGCATGGCGGGGATTTTTATGTCAACTTCAGCGAGTTGATTAGAACGCTGGATACCGATCGGGAACACGTACACTACCATACAAAATGGTTGCAGCGATCGCTAGAGTGGAAACAACAGGGCAAAAGTTCTGACTTACTATTGCGCGGCAGTGAGTGTTCCCTTGCCGAAAACTGGCTACTGGAAGCTGAGCAAGACGATAAACAGCCAGCCCCAGTGGATGTGCAAACAGACTTTATTAGAGCCAGTCAGGAGGCAATCCTCGCCAATATAAAACTGGAAAAGCGTAGGACAATGATTTTGAAGTCATTGTTGGGATTGGTGAGCGTAGCATTTTTGGGAGCAGTTGGCTTTGGGATAGTCGCCTTCAGTCAATACCGCAGAGCGGAACAAGGAGAGATATCAGCGCTAACTCAAGCATCCGAAGCGAATTTTGTCGCGAGTAGCAATTCCCTCGATGCCCTGCTCAGCGGTTTAGAGGCTGGCAAGAAGGTTGAGCAGGCGTCAGTAAAAAGTGATTCCAAGCTTTATAAAGAAGTTGTGAAGGTACTAGGGCAAGCAGTTTACTGGGTTAGAGAACGCAATCGCTTAGAAGGACATCTCGACGCAATCCAGAGTGTGAGTTTCAGCCCCGACGGTGAGATTATTGCCACTGCCAGTTATGACAAGAGAGTCAAACTTTGGAACCGCGAGGGTCGCTTGATACGAATTCTAGAGGGACATCAGGGTGCCGTGATGGGCGTTAGTTTCAGTCCCGATAGTCAGATGCTCGCCACTGTCAGTTTAGACACAACCACAAAATTGTGGAGTCTTAATGGTAAACTACTCAATACTCTTCAGGGACATAAAGATTACGTTGTTAGTGTTAGCTTCAGTCCAGATGGTCAGACGATTGCCACTGCTGGTCATGATCAAGAAGTGAAACTCTGGAGCTTGGATGGGAAATGGCAAAACACCCTCAAAGGGCATACAGATACAGTCTGGGCTGTGCGTTTTGGCCCAGATGGCAAGCTCCTTGCTACTGCTGGCGAAGATAGCACCGTCAAACTCTGGAATCTGCAAGGTCAAGAAATCACTACCCTCAAAGGGCACACCGGTGGAATCATAGATATTAGTTTCAGCCCCGATGGTCAAACCCTGGCTACAGCTGGTCGAGACAAGACAGTGAAACTGTGGAATTGGAGTCAAGATAAGCGCAAATTCACCCTTGAGGGTCACACAGATAGGATTCTCAGTGTGCGCTTCTCCCCTGACGGTAAGACTATCGCCACGGCAAGTCGTGATAATACAGTCAAACTCTGGAATCTCGAAGGGAATGAAATCGCCACACTTGAAGGGCATCAGAGTCGAGTCAACAGCCTCAGTTTTAGTCAAGATGGCAGCATCCTAGCCTCGGCTAGTAGTGACAAGACGGTGAAGCTATGGCAGTTTGACCCTCTCTGGCTAAATGTCCTCAGCGGACATCAGGGTAATATTGACAGCGTTCGTTTCAGCCCTGACGGTAATCTCCTTGCCTCTGTAGGGGATGACCGTACTGTCAAACTCTGGAGTCGAGATGGTCAACTCTTGCGTGACCTTCAAGGACATAGGGATAGTCTTAGCAGTGTCAGTTTCAGTCCCGACAATAAGCTCCTTGCCTCTGCTGGGGATGACGGTATTGTCAAACTCTGGAGTCGAGATGGTCAACTCTTGCGTGACCTTCAAGGACATACTGATGTGGTAAGAGACGTAAGTTTTAGCCCTGACAGTAAGCTCCTTGCCTCTGCTGGGGATGACGGTACTGTTAAACTCTGGAGTCGAGACGGTAAACTGTTGGGCGACTTCGTTAAAATTAAGGATGATACAGGAATCCGGTGCGTGAGCTTTAGTCCTGACGGTCAGATTATTGCGATCGCCAATGATGACGGTATAGTGAAACTTTGGGATCGCCAGGGTAAAGAAATTGCTGATCTTAAAGGACATAAAGCTTCAGTCTATCAGGTTAGCTTCAGCCCCGATGGTCATACCATTGCAACAGCAAGTGAAGATAACACGGTGAAACTGTGGGAGCAGCAAGGCAAGGAAATTGCTACGCTCAAGGGTCATACAGCTGCAGTTTGGGAGGTGAGTTTTTCTCACCGGGGTCAGATGCTCGCCACAGCCAGCAATGACAAGACAGTGAAACTTTGGCATCGGGATGGAAGGCTAATCACCACGCTGAGCGGACACACTAATGAGGTTTATAGTGTTAGTTTCAGCCCCGATGGCAAGACTCTGGCTTCTGCTAGTTCAGACAGCCGTATTATTTTGTGGAATATTGAGAACCTGAATTTGGATGAACTACTTGAGCGTGGGTGTACTTGGGTACAGGACTATTTGAAGAATAACCCTAATGCTAAGGATAAAAAGCTTTGCGATTAATAAGTTGAACAGTTCAAATATATGTTCTTAGAGGCTTAAATCTGCTCAAGGTAAACAAAGACAATCACTACAATAACTAGGAGTAATTATCATGCTGAATAACAAAGGAATGGGCTGGCTACCAGACTACCCTGATGTGAAAGACTATACCCTGGGGAGTAATGAATTTAAGAAGCTGCAGATTCAAAAAGACCAAGTTACTGGCTCAATAGAAGGTCTTGCAGAAAGTGTTACTGAGGTTTTAAGGAACCTAGTTGATAAAATCCCCAAACAAGAAGCCGTAAATCCAACACAAGAGCTAATAGAACTCAAAGATAAAGTTGAACAAATTCAACAAAAATATTCGGGCAGCGTCACTTTTGTTACAGCCAACCCTTATGAATTCTTGGAAGAGGGGATGTCGCGTCTGGCGGTTATTCACTTGAAGCAGTCTATATGCATACAAACTCTATGGATGCAAAAAGAAGATGACATGGGAAAAATCATACAACAGAAATATGGAGCAGCAGCAAAAAATGAAGAATTAAAGGAAGAATTAAAGAAGTTATTGGAGGCTCTGGATAAGATTGTAAATAACGATTTGAAGAGTAAAGATGAAATATTTATTTGGTCTTTAGATCAATATTTTGACGACAAGCTAGTTGAAATGCTCAAGATCATTCAACGATTTCACAATCTATTTAAACCTAAAACTGAAAGAGGAATAAGAGAAGATGGTGTTTTTGATCATTACACTAGAGCTGTTTTAGATCAACTTGTATTAGAATTACCAGAAGAAGAATTTCAAAACACAAAATTTAAAGTCAAAGAATTGATTGTTGAAACCCCGATACCAGCAGAAGTTAAACAAAGTATTCTCAAGGCAACCATCGAAAAGAATCTAAAATCCAATCCATTAACTTTAAACAACGAAAATAAGGACGATTCTAATTTCTTAAGTTACTTTAATAAAAAACGCCAAGAACTACAGTCACAAAGAACAACAGAAACAGTACAAGCAAAAATTAAGGTATTAGAGAAACTAGAATCCCTGTGTGACCCAATATTTGAAGTTGTTGTTAAGACTATTAGTCCCCTAGGTCAATATCCCAATAAATACTATATAAAAAAAGCAATAGAACACTCAATAGAGCAGGTCTTTTTTGAAAAGGAACGTTTTGAAAATGCAATTGTTGGGATTGATGAACAAGAATCTTATGCTTTTGAAAGCATTATAGAGAATCTTGAGAGAATTAAGAGCATGATGAAGGTGTCTAAAGAAGTCATCTCCAATGCTGCTGAAGCTATCGATAATCTTATCGACAAAGAGCAAGTTCAAGATATAGAATGGAATTACACACTTCAGCCATTAGAAATACTTACAAAATATCTGATTTCAGTAACTGAATTAGCATATGATTACTTAATTAAATTAGAATTAAGACCAACTTATCCCCAAACAATTGAGTATTTAATGAATCAATATTTCAATGCACTCAATGAACTGCTAGATAAGTTGCCGAGTTTAGTAGAGGACAATTACAAAAAATTAGAAGAAACCTGTTTAAAACTAAAGAATTTTGTGAAGTCAGAACGAGAAGAATTGAAGTCAAAACGAAAAAAATACGATGAATTAAAAAAGAAATGCGCTGATAATAATAATGGGGAACAAGAGCCAGAAGAAAAAACCAAAAAACCAACTTTAATTCAAATTATAGAGCCGCAATTAAAAGTATCAACTACATCTCAGGAAAACCTTAAAAAGGCAAGAAAAATAAAGGAAAAAGATAAACCTGACGCATCCGATGAGGCAGGGAAATTACATGTTCCAATTAACAGAAGCTTGACTAAAGAAATAGAAAAGATAAAAGAACAGATAAAAAATGTAGGGGAAATAGGGGTAAAGGAGGTTAGGGTATACCTATCCCTGCCAGATTATGTGGATTTGAGCTTTTGGTGTTCCTTTATTAAACATCAGGGTTCCCTGAATTCTTGCACAGCACACGCTGGCATTGCCTTAACAGAATATTTTGCAAAAAAGAGCTTTGGCGAATATATCGATTTTTCTCCACTCTTCCTTTACAAAGTGACGCGCAACCTGATGCACCGTCAAGGAGATCCGGGCGCTTCAGTTAGAAAAACCATGAAAGCAATGGTCTTATTTGGAATCCCGCCAGAGGAGTACTGGCCCTACAAAGAAGTTAAACTGAATGAGGAGCCAACGCCCTTTTGCTACTCCTTTGCCCAAAGTTTTCAGGCACTAAAATACTTTCGTCTAGATTACGCGGGAATTTCCAACTATGAACTGCTAGCTCAGATTAAAACAGTTTTAGTTGCTAGTATACCTTGCATGTTCGGGTTTACAACCTATAGCTCCATATACGACGACCTAAATACTGAAAAAGGCTATATCCCATACCCACATGAGAAAGATCAGAAGGAAGGAGGTCATGCAGTTGTTGCAGTAGGTTACGATGACCAGAAAGTAATCGAGAATATTGATGGTAAGAAGTCAACAGGTGCGTTGCTGATCCGGAATTCTTGGGGAACTGATTGGGGTAAAGGTGGTTATGGTTGGCTTCCCTATGATTATGTATTGAAGGGACTAACTGCTGATTGGTGGTCACTGCTAAAATCAGAGTGGTTTAAGACAGGAGAGTTCGGAATTGGAGCAAACTGGACTTCTGATGTAGGAAATAACAAGGATAAAAAAGGACAGCCGTAGTCAACTTAGTTCTCATGTAAGTAATAAGTTTTAAATGTCGTTTTTTTCTGTACTTATTGCTTACTACTTGCTCTATTTTTGGAGTAGTTGAAAAAAAAATAGTAGGTTGAGTTTCAATCCGTTCAACTTAACAAATCAACAGAAAAGATTGAGAAGGGCGAGATTGCTAACGCTTTGCTAGCGGCTCCCGATTTGTTGTGGGAGTAGAGCAAGTGGTATCATCAGTGAGCGAAACTGAAAGCAAAATCATGGTTGCAATAGCGATTCTAGCGGCGGGACGTGGGACGCGAATGAAATCTGACTTACCCAAGGTATGTCACCAATTAGGCGCGCTTTCGCTCGTAGAACGAGTTCTTAACAGTTGTCTTTTAGTTGAACCCTTGCGGCGTCTTGTAATTGTCGGTTATGAAGCTCAACGAGTAAAAACATCTCTCCAAGCCTATCCTGGTTTGGAATTTGTTGAACAGACTGAGCAATTAGGAACAGGTCATGCAGTCCAACAACTCCTACCTAAACTGGAAGGATTTACAGGGGACTTGCTGGTATTGAATGGTGATGTACCACTGTTGCGACCAGATACCATCAAAAAGCTGTTGGAGACTCATCAAACTCATCAGAATGCAGCGACCCTGCTCACAGCTCATCTACCTAATCCTCAAGGCTATGGCCGGGTTTTTTGTGATGTCAATAATTTGCTAACACAGATTATTGAAGACAGGGATTGCACTCCAGCTCAAAAGCAAAATCGTCGTATCAATGCCGGTGTTTATTGCTTCAATTGGTCAAAACTAGCAGAAATGCTACCTAAATTGCAGAATGATAATGATCAGAAAGAATATTACCTGACAGACACTGTTAAATATCTAGATCCAGTAATGGCAGTAGATGTTGAGGATTATCAGGAAATTCTCGGCATTAATGACCGTAAGCAGCTGGCAAAAGCTTATGATATTTTGCAAGAGCGGGTAAAGGATGGCTGGATGAAAGCAGGGGTGACTTTAATTAATCCAGGTAGTATCACAATTGAGGATACAGTACAACTGCAACCAGATGTAATCATAGAACCACAAACTCATTTGAGAGGTAAAACACTCATTGGTTCCGGCTGTCGTCTCGGTCCTGGAAGCTTAGTGGAAAATAGCCAGCTGGGCGAAAATGTAACTGTTTTGTATTCAGTGGTTAGTGACTCTGTAGTTAAAGATGGTACTAGGGTTGGACCCTATGCTCATCTCAGGGGACAAACAGTGCTAGGAGAAGCTTGCCGTGTTGGTAATTTTGTGGAACTAAAAAAAGCTAAAATTGGCGATCGCACTAATATTGCCCATCTCTCCTATATAGGAGATGCGACTTTAGGCAATCAAGTAAATATTGGTGCGGGTACAATTACCGCTAATTATGACGGTGTTAATAAACATCATACCCAGATTGGCGATCGCACAAAAACTGGTTCTAATAGCGTTTTAGTTGCACCGCTAAAGCTAGGAGAAGATGTTAATGTTGCTGCCGGTTCTATAGTTACAGAAGATGTCCCAGATGATTGCTTAGTGATTGCTCGTTCACGCCAGACACTTAAACCCGGTTGGCGACTTAAGTCTGAAGGCAAATCTGAGTAAAAATTACTCTCGCAAACAGCGGTGTTAGTATCGTTAGATTTTCTGTGTCTGAAGTGGGTAGATGCAGAAACAATTTAGATTCGGCATGATTACCAATCGGTTATCTTATGAAAACTTTCCTTGAAAGGGCAGTTCAAAGTTTTCTGGTGGGGTGGGGCTTGAGGAAGCTTTTCGGTACATTTTCCCTGCTCGGGGTACAAGGATTTTCTCTGATTTTACCAGATTTTCTGGTATCTGAGCAACTGTCAATACATCTCAAAGTATTGATGGCTAAGGATTTCCGGCTTGTGCAGCAAGCCCTAGTTAATTATGACTCCAGGAAGTTAAATCTCGTCCAATTAAATTGCTTAAGCGCTCTATTTCTGGCGCAAATTCTGTTTGCAAGTTCCTGCGCAGCTCTGGGTCTAGTGGAGAACGCTCAGTTTTTTTAGTGTTAAAGCTTTTAAGTTTATTCTTAAAAGCTTCTAAAATAGCACGACGCTGAGAACGAGGCAGCGGCACCAAAAATTTGCCCATCTCCAGGATTTTGGCTGGTGGATGTTTTACTAAGTTCTGCAAGCCAACATTGCGGACTTTTTTGTTAACATTTTTTTTATTGTATTCAGTCTGAAATTCAGGATCAACACCAAGGAACTCAAGAGTATCTCGATAGGCTTTATCTGTATCGCTCTGGAAATCGTCAAAGATAATAATATGTACTTGTTCTCTGCCAAAAGAATTAAAGTAGTTTTCCACTTGTTCAGCAAACTTTATTACATCACGATAAAAAAGTTTTGCGGGGTGAGTGCATTTCTTAGGAATTCTTTTTCCTTTTCTGCGGTCACTTTCAGCTTCTAAAGCCAATTTGAAGTCTTGAATTTCTTCGCTATCTCCGTTAAATAAAAGTTGACTGTGAAAAGAATACAACAGAGATACTGGCTCTCTAAGCATGATGATGATTTTTGCCTCAGGATTAAAATCTTTTATGGCTTGGAATGCTATCTTACTTCTTAAATAGCTAGGAGAACCCTCCCCACAAGTCTTACCTTGACCTTCATCAAAAAAACTTAGATATTGAGCCAAATCTTTAATTTTTGAGGTAGTTGGCAAGTCTGTGTCAAAATAGTTCAGTTCTTTATGGCGAGGAACGAAAATATCTGGGTGCCGATTCAGGTACTTGCAAAGAGAAGTAGTGCCGCTTTTGGGTGCTCCAACAATAAAAAAAGATGGTTGTTTCATCGTTACTGCTCAATTAGATTGAGACGTCAAAGTTAAAATTAATGTGTAGAGCTTCAATATAACTCAACTACTAATCCTTTGACGATATGTTTTATAGCAGTCGCCACAGCTATGAGGACACTTCCTCGTTGCCTTTGAATCAAAAAAGGATGTCCTAACTGACATGTCCCTTGCTATAAATGCTGCTAAAACCGAAGCACAAAACAGAGAATTATACTAAATCCGGGTTAGCTATTACCTTGCACTTGTTTAGAAAAAAAGGCTCAAAACCATTGTTTGGTATGCATTCTAGATTAATTCAGCAAGCCCTACTTAGTATACTTTTCGAGTTTCAGTTTTCTCTGAATGCCGCTGATTTCTAGAACATCAGTGATGGTAGTACAATTACTGTCTAAACCAAAAGTCCTTGAATTTATGGTGTTTTGATAAGTAAAATGTCGATAATTAAGGCTGAAGCGGTCCCAAGCAGACATTTGAATCCGGAATAGAACAATGAAGAGATTGGCAAGCCAGATGTATAAGGGCAGACGAAAATAAACTTTTTTACCCAGATAAGCGCAAACTTCTTCTACAACTTGGTTGACGCTCACTGGTTCATTTCCTAAAACTAATCTCTTGTCAAGCTTAGAAGAACTCTCTAAACTCAAATCTTGAGTATGAGGATGATTAACTAAATACAATACAATCTGAGCAATATCTCTGGCGTGGATGAAGTGGAAGCTACCATCAGCTTTAAACCAGCGGATGAGATTAACCCATTTCACTACATCTGCAATGCCAGATGATAAATGGGAATAGGGTTTATTCTCATCTCCCCCCAGTACTAGGGTGGGAAATAGGGTGGTAAGCTTAGGAGCGATCGCTAATTTTGATAATTGTTGTAGACATTCGTATTTGGAACGAATATAATCTGTTCCCAGTTGACCAGCTTCTTGAAGTAGTTGATTATTACGATTGAGAATACTAGCAGTGGAAAAATAAATTACCTGCTCACAAACATTAGGGTCGAGCAATTCTATCAATCGGAGCGTTTTGGTGACATTAATCTCAAAAGTTTCGGTTCTGCCTCCCCAAGCAGTTGCCACCAAAATTACCACATTTATAGTTTTGATTAGACCGCCCCAGCACTCAATCTCGCGCAAATCAGCTTGCAAAATCCTAGTGCTAGGACGATCTTGGGTTACAAACCCTAGTTTTTTGGGATTCCTAACTAACAAGTAAAGCTCATGTTCAGTTTCCTGAGCTAAAGCTTCTGTAAGATACTGACCAATGCAACCACTGGCACCTGTAATTAGAATCCGTTTGGGAGTCATGGTATTGGGGATTTTAGATTGGAGATTTTTTGGTTTTGCACCTTATAGTCGCCCTGCCAGAATATTTTTACCATTCCCAACTCCCTGATGATTTAGGCAGGAACAGCTAACAATTGCTCGCTGTGTTTTAACAATTGATCGGCTTGTTTAGCAGTCTCAAAGAAAAATCTGACGTTATCTTCAGGGGTTCCAGGCAAGACACCGTGACCAAGATTGAAAATATGACCTCCGTTGCCAGCTTGGCGAATGTTATCGAGAATCCGATTACGGATAAACTCCTGGGAGCCAAATAGCGCTGCCGGGTCCATGTTTCCCTGCACTTTCATGTTTGAACCCAATCGCCTGCGCGCCTCTGCCATATCAACTGTCCAGTCAACGCTGATAATATCTACTCCTGATTGCCCCATCCTCTCAAGTACACCAGCGCTGCCGCTTATATAAAGAATGAGGGGGGTATCAGGATGAGTTTTCTTAACTTGCCTTACCACTCGCTGCTGATAAGGTAGAGCAAAGGTATCATAGTCTTGAGGACTCAGGTGACCTGCCCAGGAATCAAAAAGCTGTATTACTTGAGCTCCGCTCTCAATTTGGTAGCGCACATAAACAGCGATCGCATCAGCAATTTTACCGAGCAATTTATGCAGCATAGCAGGTCTAGAGAACGCCATGCCTTTGATAATTGAGTAAGATTTGGAGCCTTTGCCCTCAACTGCATAAGCTGCCAGTGTCCAGGGAGCACCAACAAAGCCCAGCACCGCTGCTTTATCACCTACTTCGTCACGCAGAGCTTTTAAAGCCTTTCTAATAAAGGGTAATTTCTCTACGTCCAAAGGACACAGTTGATTGATTTGTTCAGCAGTACGAATTGGTGGGTCAATAATTGGACCTTTGCTTTCGACAATGTCGAAGGGAATACCTATCGCTGGTAGAGGCGTCAGAATATCTGAAAACAAAATTACCCCATCAGGTTGAAATGCCCTCCAAGGTTGCAGGGAAATTTCAATGGCAAGATCTGCGTTTTCAGAGCGTTCGCGAAATGAAGGATATTTATCTCGGAGATCCCGATAAGCCTTCATATAACGACCAGCCTGCCGCATCATCCACACTGGCGGACGGTCTAACACTTCGCCACGAGCTGCTCTTAACAGGTAAGGAGTCTGGGGGAACCCAGTCATCATATTAAACCCACCCTATATAAACTTTTCAGTGCAATCGTTAGCTTACCATCTTAGGATTGCGCTTCCTTAACTTTTTTTTAAAGAAATTTGAAGTAAGCGCTCACCCCAGCAAACAACTGCTCAGCACCATCTCAACTTCGGTAAGCTAATTATGATTGTATAGCATTGGCAATTACCAATTGCTCATTAGTGATTTTTCTAGCGATAAAATCTAATCTTGAGTTAGAGCATTGATCTGAATCAGAGTCAATCAACTTTGTAAAAAGTTACAAATCATCCATAATTCACCGTTGATTTCTATTCTCTTCCACAGTAGTCACAAACTCTAGTTAATTTGTCAATTTTTATTACTCAATTTATCAATTTTAATTACTTTAACTTGACTTATCCTCTGGCATCCAACTCAGGATTCCCCTATTGCTATCTAACTCAACCATCTGTCCCACAGGGAGAGCCGCATTAACCCCCTCATGACCGAAAGGAAGTTCAGAAATAATTGGGATGTTAAGATCTCCAAGACGGTCAAGAAATACCTCGGCAGCACTCCAGCTTGATACATTTTGAGGTGGATTGCAGCTACTAAAACGTCCCAAGGCGATACCTTGGACACCTTGAAAAGCTCCACTCATGCGCCACTGAGTTAACATACGATCAAGACGGTAGGGAGCCTCTGAGACATCTTCAAAGGCAAGGATAACTTTCTTGAGTCGAGGTTGCACTGGTGTACCAAGCAAATGAGTAGCAACACTTAGATTTGCTGGCAATAACATGCCACTAGCTTTACCTTTACCCCAACCCTTACCAATTAGCGGCTTAAGGGAATGACCCTCAACACAGTCAAACAAGCGCTTTATCGACCATTCAGGCTCAGTTGCCACCGTTGTCAGTACTGGTCCATGAACACTAGAGATTCCTAACTTGCAAAGACTCCAGAGTAAACCAGTAATGTCAGAAAAGCCAATAAGCCACTTTATAGAAGAGGCAGGATACACAGGTTTACTACCATTGAAGCCAATACTTTTTCCCCTACTCCCAAAGCCACCTTGCTCTAGTGTCACAGTACTCTGGTGCCCTTGTGCTTGAGGAAACCAGCTCCAATCTTCCAAGAGTCGGGCACTGCCATAACCTCCTCGAGCGCAAAGAATACCACGACACTCAGGGTCTTGCCAAGCTTGAGCTAACTGCTGGCGTCGCTGGCTGTCTGTGCCTGCCAGGTAACCATCCTTGGCATCCCAGTTAATTGGCAATTGTACTTTATAGCCGCGCGATCGCCAAATCTCCACCCCCTTTTGAAATGGTTCTAACTCTCGCAGAGGACCACTGGGAGTAACTACTCGCAGTAAATCTCCTGGTTTGAGTGGTAGTGGTAGCTGACAATGGAAATCATTGGTCATTGGTGAGATATTTACACAAGCACACAGAACACCATATTTGGTATTTGTCAAGATTCAGTGCGCAGATAGCATTAGCTTTTGGTTGTTAAACCTACTATTCCAGTTTACAACAATGGAGCTTTATCTTACCATCAGAAAAAAGGTGTGGGGGGGGAAAGCTCTCAAAAAATCTAAAAGCCTTACTTAATGGTAATTTTTGGGATTCTTAGCTAGAAATCCCACGCCAAATTTCATTCACTCCCCTTTACCCCCACATTTAAATAATTTTCCCAACAATTAGTCATTAGCAATTGAACTCAACCGCAGGGTGCATTCAAGAATAAACTTTTGATTAACTAGGGAATAGGGCTGAATTTCGAGAGCTTTGCGAAACGCTTGAATCGCAGCGCGGTAATTCCCCAGCGCCGCGTAGCACAAACCTAAACCATGGAGTGCGCCAAAATGAAACCGATTGAGCTTAATTACTTCTAGACAATCATCTTTGGCTTTTTCATACTCTTCAAGAGTGTAGTAAAGGACAGCGCGTCGATTCCAAGCTTCTGCAAAATTAGGCTGATCTTCAATAAGTTCTGTAAGCAACTCTTCGGCTTGTGTCGTCGCCCCCACTTGCTGCAAAAACTGGCTGCGTTCAATTAGCTCTAGCCCATATGCTCCCTTTTGATGAAACCAGATGCGCCATAATTCTGAAGTTGCTTGCTGGCGAATATTCTCGTCAGGGTTTTTCAGGTCTTCTAGTAAGGAGTTGATTGATGATGAGTCATTCATAGAAATGCTATCCTGCGCTCAGGCTTGTAATAACCCAGTTTTATCCTAATCAAAGTAGGTTACGTTTGGCACTAGAGCCTTCATCCTTAAAACCATAGAGCTTCTAATTTTGAGCTAGATGCATCTAACTCTCCCAACTTGGAGACTTCTGCCTTCAAAGCAAGATTTATATACCTCATCAAGGGTGGAAACTGCTATAGAGTTTGGATAGACTGATTGAAGAAGGCAGTAAACCACATCTACAGAAATTAGATCGGGACAATTACCCTATGGACGGAGTACACTTTGCTGGAGTTTAATCAGTTCAGTTATATTTCGGTGACTTTATCAGTTGGTTAGGAGATTTTATTTGGCTCTCACTATTGTCTACTGACTTCTGGTAGTCGAATACTAACGAATCAATTTGATGTCTGTTAATATGGAGATCTAGGCTGCGGTAAAAGGGCAATTCCAACCCTTCTTCTTCACTGACATCGAGAATAAATTTATCTTCTGGGGCTTCAATGTTTGCCTCTAGTCCTTGATAGGAGTTGACTAATCTAGCTTGATAAGTTGTTTTCATGGACCTCTTCTATCCTTCAGGTAAGCTAAAACCTTAAATTCACTGATATTAAGTTTTAGGTGTTCTTGGAAATAACTTCAGAACCCTTA
This sequence comes from Symploca sp. SIO2E9, assembly GCA_010692645.1. Classification (GTDB taxonomy): domain Bacteria; phylum Cyanobacteriota; class Cyanobacteriia; order Cyanobacteriales; family Coleofasciculaceae; genus SIO3C6. The sequence continues at coordinate 86,013 of JAAHGS010000002.1, read as the reverse complement.
CCCTTATCAAGTTATCTCCTTGAACGAGGTCTTAACCTCCCTCGTTAGACTTAAGTCAAGGTTCGCCCGATGATACGGTCGAAGTAAATCTTGAGTTATAGAAAAAGATTCTTCAGGTATGTTGCTTAAAAATATCTCGAAACCATTGTTCCACACGATCACCCATTGCCACTGTCGAATACTCAGCTTCTGCTTTCTGACGGCAAGTATAACGATTAATCTGATCTAGCTTTCCCACTGCTTCTACTAAACCTTCGACAGAATCTGGTTCTACCAAAAAGCCTGTTTTCCCATCTTCAATAACTTCGGCTGGACCACCGCGACGATAGGAAATCACTGGCACTCCGCAGGCGAGAGCTTCAATCACAACATTACCAAATGCTTCGACCCAACGGGGTGTCATCAACAATCCCCGGCACTGACGCAGGCGCTGCTGTAGCTCTTTGGTTGAGAAAAACCCTTCGTATGTCACGGGTGCATCCGGATAATCCCGCCGAATTTGATGCCAGTAGCTTTCATCTTGCAGAAAACCCATAATTTTTATCGGCATACCTGTCAACTCAGATGCTGCTACTGCATCTTCCAAACCCTTTTCAGGGGATAATCGACCAACCCATCCTAGCCAAGGTGCTGGTGAATCGCAAAACTCATAGAGGGACAAATCAATGCCACTACCTAAACAGCGACACTTATCTGCAAAAGCAAAAGTTTGTGCCTGAGCTTTCGTATAGACACCGATGGTACCGGGAAAGTCAATTGCTACCTTCTCAATAATCTGATCCATAGCCGCCGTCAGGGAACCCATGCTGACAAAGTGGGCAACAGGGCAATTTAAAAAAGGTGTCAAGTAAAACGGTAACCAGTCATAGGCGAAATTAACTATTAGATCATAGTCAGTTTGAACTTGCCGCGCGTAGTCCCAAAAATTTGCTAAGACAGAAGAGAGTGGGATCGTTACCTGTGTATCTCGTTGTTGAGTTTGCAGACTAGTTTGTGGAACTCCGGCAATCTCAACCAGGGGCAATCCCCAAGCTGTAGAGCCTTTGGCAGCGGCAATTTTGACAGCATGACCACGCTTAAGCATTTCCACAGCGATATTACGCAGAGTCAATTCGACGCCGCCCCCTACTCCGGAACCCAATCTACCAACGGGGCTAGAGATAAACAGCAACTTGAGTGAATTGCTCAAGGCTTTGTTCCTTAACGTTATTGGTTCTTTATTGTTTGGATTTTTAAATACGGTGATGCTAACACATAAATAACCAACAACCTACAGACAAATCAGCAATTTATCGCGGCGGTCTCTTTAACTGATTTTCCGATAAGTAGGTTCGACTACCTGATGTTGGTGGCGAAATCTGTGAAGGACTGTGTGAAGACGGTAGGTTATTAACCCCTTCTGAGCTACGAATTTTAACCAATTGATCTATTGCCCATTTCGCTGTTTCTCGAACTTCAGAATTAGGGTCATCGGCAGCTTGACACAACATTTGACTCATTTGACCAACCATGTCATAAACTCGCGTCATATCACGAATTGCATTTTTCCGTACATCGGCATTTTCATCTTGTAACGAGAGCGCTAGGGCCTTGTTGATCGGTTGGAGCGTCTTGCTACAGATTTGTGATAATGCCTCTAAGATTAAGATGCGTTGCTGAGAATCGGAATCGAGAATCAAATCAACAAGTGGCTTTACAGCCCTGGAGTCCCCCCGCTGTGCTAGTTCCCAGATAGCTTTGCGTCGCTTTTGATGGTCAGGCCCCTGCAAATCCTTAATGAACTCATTTACTATATCAACCTTAGCAAGGCGACTAGTTGTGTTGACAGAAACGTCATCTTCTGAATTTTGGACTGGCGAGTGATTGTCTCCATTGCTTGGCTTTGAGAGTTTCAAAGCCGATGGAATATAACCATTGCCGTGATTTTCGTATTCAATTGTTTGAGTCTGGGAACTGGCATTTTTAGCATCAGGATTTGGTATTTGCCGCTTGTTTCCAGTTGTCTGTAATTTTGTTGGCTCTACCGCTTGCTTGGTTTTTCGAGGTTTCTTGAGCAAGAAGAATCCTCCTCCCACCAGCGCTGCAATAATTGCGACTGCACCTAGCACAACTACGTACAATCCTCCCCTCTCATTACTAGACTCAGCAGCCGTAGCTGTTTGGATATCTGGCTTAGATGCCTGGAATTGGCTGCTTAAGCGTATCCTGGTAGTGGAATCAGCAACACCATCAGCTGGTAAATCGATAGATTTTTGAAATTCGGAGACAGCACTCTTGGTTGTTTCTCCGTAGATTCCATCCGGGGACTCTTGGTAGTAGCCTAGCTTTTGCAGCTGTTTTTGCAGTTCTATGACTGCTGCCCCTTCATTTCCTAGTTGGAGAACCGTTTCATTCGGTTCCACAGTGCGAGTTTGAGCAACCTCCTGAGAGGAGGAATTGGCGATTGCCGGCTTGAGTATAGAGTGATGGTTGACACCTATACACCAGCTTAGGTAAGTAAAACAGGTAGCTAGAAATAAAGTATAGCGGTGGCGAATCATGGGATAAGCAGGGGCTTGAGGATTTAGTCTGTTTTGACTATTGAGCACTCACTCCAAGTTAATTCCATCCTAACCAGCTCATATTCCGGAGAGCGACTCTGGGATTTTAATTCCTGCTTTTTCAGTGTAGAAACTTATACTTGGGGATTTGGCAAGGCTTAGCACCCTCTTGCTGAAGGAATGAAATTGATCTTCTCCCCCGCTAAGCCTATGGACATGTGCCAAAAGCCTAAAACTGGGGATTCCTAAGACTCAAGACTTAGGTTTGGAGTTTCCTTCCCTTAGGGGTTTTAGCTGCTATAGCCATTCGGGCATAGCTTCACTGGCGCACATGCTTCGCAAAGGGGACGACCTTTAGACTTATGCCTATCAGGTCTGATCTTTGCTCTGCAAATTGCCACCACAAGCCCTGCCGCTAAAAGGCGCTTGCCTAAACACGCGCATTTCGGATTGTACCACACTTTAAAAGTAAGTCGCTACACACTTAGCAGTATTTTTGATACTTTTTTGCTAACATTTGCTAACAAATACATAAGTTGAGATGGTCTCTCAACCAAGGCGTATCAACCAATGCCCGAAGGAGAATCCCACGAACACCATTTAGATCCCTGTTCATCTTCAACCCAGTGGACAATGATTTATAGGACTTTTAACTCTTGCCGATAAGGTAGTTCAAAAAGAACTAAAGCTAATCGGCGACTAAAGATTTGAGGCATGATGCCCCGCTTCTTCAGAGCGTGGTGCTGACAACATTACCTATTGTCATTGCCCTCTATTCTACTGATTCGAGATCATTTCCGCTTGCGATTCCTTAAATTTGACAACTATTGCTGCCAAGTTTACCGACTCAGAGTTTGAGGTAACTTGCTCTCTGGTGAGAGTAGTTGGTTTGGCTATTACCTGATTCTCCACAGCTGTAGTTTGACGGAAAATAACTTGTGACTTTTTAGCTAGAGTCTGGCGCTGATTAATTAGATAAATGCTGACTAGAGTGATGCACACCCCAGTCCACTGTAGCCAACTGAGTACTTCAGACAGAAATAATTTGCCAAATAACAGAGCAAAAACTGGCGTCAGAAAGGTCAGGGCACTCAAACTGGTTAGATTACCACTGGCGGCAAAATAAAAGAATAGACCATAGGCGATCGCACTTCCAAAAACTGTCGAGTAAGCCAAAGCCATCCAGCCAGATAAGTCAATATTTACCCACTGCTGGGATTCCCAGATACCTGAAAGGGCAAACAAGGGTAATCCACCCAAAATCATATGCCAGCCAGTAGCGCTAACTGGGTCAGCATATCGCCCCACCAAGCGAATCATTACTGTTCCCACTGCCATGGCAAGGGATGCCAACAGCATTAGCCACTCTCCATTGTGAAACAGCTGCTGCCAGTTAAGGTCTACGTTAATCAACCCTGGTTGGAGAATACTGAGAATCCATGAATCTGGCAAACCAATCAGACTTATTCCTAACAGACCGATACCCAATCCTAGCCAACCCCAAACTCCAATAATTTCGCCAAATAGCAAACCTGACAGTAGCGCCACGGCTAAGGGTTGAGAGTCGATCATTACTGAGCCTAAACCAGCATCAGTTCTCAAGAGTCCTTGTGCTAAAAATCCTTGAAATAGCGTACCATCAACTAAAGCAAACAAACCAATCCACAGCCATGCTAGCCAACCTCGGGGTTGGGGACGCCCGATTATAGTAGCCACTGCTAGTACCAAAACTCCCGCTGGCACCAAACGCACTCCTGCCATAAACAAAGGCGTAGTGTTGCCGATAACACCTTTCATTGCTACCATCGCTGTTCCCCATAGAAAAAAAGGAGCAATCAGCAACACCGAGGCAAAAACTGAGGAGAGCCTATTGGCTTTGAGTGGTATGAATGCGTTTTTGGTGCTGGGGGCAACCATAGTCCTGTTTTAAAACAAATTTTTGGGTTATTCTCTAGACAATTGTACTCAATTATTTATTTATGTTAAGCAAATGATACAGAAATGCCTCCTGACTTCTAAGTGGAGAGCAGGGAGCAGGGAGCAGGGAGCAGGGAACAGGGAACAGGGAACAGGGAACAGGGAACAGGGAACAGGGAACAGGGAACAGGGAACAGGGAGCAGGGAGCAGGGAACAGGGAACAGGGAACAGGAAAGAATCTATTTACATCCTTGGTGGTGAAATGTTTTCATCGGGACTGCCTTCTTCAGAGGAGCTGCGCTAACGGAAGAGCTTAGGAGTCAGAAAGATATACACCAATACAAGCTCTGATCGTGCAAACTAGAGAGATGGGTCTTCGTTGTCTCGAATCTATCCCCTTGTCTCTATTCCCTGTCTCATAAGCTTGTCAATGCTTGTTGATTAACCATAGCTCTACTTAGGGCGGGTAAAATGCAGATCAGCTTACAGAAAATTGACCCACTCCCAGGCGATTCATCGGCAGGAGTGGGTCAATTAACTAACTCAAACCTCAAAACTACTCAATAACTCATGCCCTGGCCTTTTAAGCCCAACTCCCGCAAACAAATTGCTCGTCTTGAAATCACTGGTGCTATTGCTGGTGGGACCCGCAAACGGGTTCTTGACGCTCTCAAAATCGTTGAAGAAAAGAAGTTTCCTGCCTTACTTTTGCGGATTGATTCTCCTGGTGGTACCGTAGGCGACTCTCAAGAAATCTATAGTGCCCTAATGCGCTTGAGAGAAAAAGTAAAAATTGTTGCCAGTTTTGGCAATATCTCGGCATCTGGAGGGGTTTACATTGGCATGGGAGCTGAACACATTGTGGCAAACCCTGGTACGATTACTGGCAGTATTGGGGTGATACTGCGGGGAAATAACTTAGAGCGTCTCTTAGAGAAGATTGGCGTTTCTTTCAAGGTGATTAAGTCTGGACCTTACAAGGACATTCTGGCATTCGACCGCGAACTAACTGAGCCAGAAACAAATATCCTTCAGGAAATGATCAATACTAGTTATCAGCAGTTTGTGCAAACTGTTGCCGAAGCTCGCTCCCTGGCAGTAGAGGCAGTCAAAAGTTTTGCCGATGGTCGCATTTTTACGGGTCAGCAAGCTTTAGAATTGGGTATTGTTGATCGCTTAGGAACAGAGGAAGATGCTCGTTGCTGGGCAGCGGAACTGGTGGGACTTGACCCAGATAAAACTAAGTGTGAAACCATTGAAGAACCTAAACCTTTCTGGAACCGTCTGCTACCTGGCAGCAGCAGTAAAACCAACTCAGGGTTACTAGCTGGCATAGATTGGGTAGAATTTGAACTGTCTACTAATGGTCAGCCTCTATGGCTATATCGACCATAAGATGAAGATGGGGAAAATTGCATGAGGAGGATACAAGTGGTTCAATGGAGAGTTCGGGGAATCCGAGGTGCAACGACTGCTGCGGAAAATACAGTAGTAGCAATCCGGGAAGCAGTGATGGAATTACTAGACAAACTCGAAGCCCACAATCAAATTGACCACGAAGAAATTATTAGTGCTATTTTTACCACTACTCCTGATTTGGACGCGGTTTTTCCTGCTGCGATCGCACGTGAGCGTCCAAACTGGGAAAATGTTGCTTTGCTAGATGTACAGCAGATGTGTGTTGAGGGCAGCTTAGAACATTGTATCAGGTTGCTACTTCAGGTTAACACCACAGCATCACAAGCTGAGATGTCTCATCTCTATTTGCGCGGAGCTAAGAATTTAAGACCTGATTGGAGTTTGTCTCAGGTTAGTCAACCTCTGTCACCTGTTGTCAAGTCGCACCACTGAAATCCAATTAGTGATCAGTTACATTCGCTTCTAGATGTAATTGATCACTAATTAATTTACGGATAAATTGTAGTGATCTTATCAAGAGGATGCGTACGCTCCACGCTAGCCCTTTGGACTAATCCCATGCAGGCGCTTAGCTTCGCTCCAAATTTAGATAAAATCCCTACTGAGACTTTGAAATTTTGCTGGACTCAGACTGTTTGCCATGGAAACGAATTCCTAAAAATATGTCATACAAGAAAGCTCGGAAACTTTTTCCTTCTAAAAGTCCCAAGGATTGATCGCAACCTTTTTGATCTAATAGAGGTTGAACTGCACGATAGGCTGGTTGATAGTTATACCAGGGAATAGAAGGCCAAAGGTGATGAATTAAATGGTAATTCTGCCCCATAATCATCAGGTTGAGGATCGGACTAGGGTAAACTCTGGCATTTTTCCAACGATCACGCTCTTGAAAAGGTCGATGGGGCAAATAATCAAAAAATAATCCCAATGCTAAACCTACTACTAGTGCTGGTACAAACCAAAAGTTCATAATGTATCCTAGAAAACCTTGCTGACAAGCAAAGTAAATAACTCCTGCCACTAAAGCTCGGCTGAAGAACCATTCCCACAGCTCATACTTGCGCCATAATCGGCGTTTGAAAAAGAAGATTTCGTGATAAAAAAATCGAGCTGCAATCAACCACAGAGGTCCGCCCGTGGAGACAAAATGATCCGGGTCATTTTCTGGATCGTTGACGTTAGCGTGATGCTGCATGTGAACCCTTGTAAACACGGGGAATGCAAAGCCAAGCATTAGCGCACTACCATGTCCCATCAAGGCATTAGCTAAGGGGTTACGATGGGCACAATTGTGAGAGGCATCGTGGATTACAGTCCCAGACATGTGTAAAGCTAGTACATTTAGGCCAAAACAGCACCAGTCATACCAGTCCCACAGCCAGTAACCACATATAGAAATTACAATCAAAGATATTGCTACTATAAACATTAGTAGCGTAGGGTTGAAGTCACCGGGAGGGCCCAGGAATTCTCTGATGTCTCTCAGTGGCTTCAGAGCCTCCGACATCTTTACCTTTACTCCTTCACACTCTTTATACTCTTCTCTGGTAGTATAAGCTACAAGCAGACAATGATAAAGATTTGTGAAGATGATATATTCTAATCTTAATCTTTTGTTTGTTGAGACTCCCCTCCCCTGCATGAAGGGGATTGTTAGACCAGCCATAGAACTTACTTGAAGGAGTTTCCCTACCCAAATAGAGGTTCCGATGTCCCTAAGCGTACTAGTGCGCTTGACCATAGCGAGGTTTCCTCGCCATCGATGCAGAAGCTGTGTTCCTTTTTCTGTCCCCTGCTTTCCTCACCCTAAAAACCCTTGCTCTTTCATAATCTTGAGGAGATCAACTTCCGTTTCCAACAGGCAGGCGTGACCAGATTCTGGCAGCGCCAACATTTTGGCATTGGGCAAATAATTCACCAAGCTTTGTGCTTCTAGCACTGAGGGCCAGAGTTTATCGGCACCTGCGGCAATTACTAATACTGGTTGAACAAATGCCTTGAGTTGCGCTGGCGTGAGCTCAAACGCATCTAGCATCATAGCTCGCCAAATCACAGTTCTTACTGGTAAAGATTTTATAGCTTCTAATAGAGCATGACGATCACCAGGTGCTATATTCTCCAAAGTTGATAAGAAGGACAGGAAAGGGAATAAGCATAATTCATAAAAAAAGTCTGGCAGCCATTGAGCCCACTGGGCTAACCATAGTAACCCAGATTTGTGATTCAAGGAAGTTGCTGGATTAGTCAAAATAATTCGGTCAAACAGCTCAGGAACCTTGAGCGCGAGCTTAAGTGCTAGACAACCTCCAAATGACTCACCACACAAATAAACTGAGCGGGATCGCCTTGGTTTTAGTTCCTCTGCAATGAGGTTGAGTACTAATTGAGTTAGTTCTTCCCAACTAGTCAAATTATCCTTTGGTATGGCTAAACAGCGAAGATCAAATGCCGTTTCTAACTTTTTGGTTTGAGTTCGCAGTAACCGACCTGTTCCGTCCATTCCTGGCAGATATACAAATAGTGGACGCTCTGGATTCATACCTCCAGATTTCAAAAAACAAGGACTACTCTTAACTTCTGGCATTGAGAACTTCCTAATGGGAGAAAATTTTGAGTAAAACTTAATAAATTCTTTGTGTGGATTGAACCCTTTTTTTGCTAATACTCAACCTAAGGCTGACTAGATCAAGTAGACACTAGAATGAAAGAGCGTAGCTAAACAATAAAAATTCAAAGTAGCTTACGGAAGGATATTTATTCAACTCAGATGAATCATAAGGATATAAGTAAAAACAAATTTAGTGTTACCACACCCCTTTACTATGTAAACGATTTACCCCACATCGGTAGCGCCTATACAACGATGGCGGCAGATGCAATAGCTCGCTTTGAGAGGCTAAGGGGGAAATCTGTACTCTTAATCACTGGCACAGATGAACATGGACAAAAAATTCAACGTACTGCTCAAAGTTATGGGCTAGAACCACAAGAACACTGCGACAAGGTAGCTTCTGGGTTTGAGCTTCTTTGGCACAAACTTAATATTGATTATGACCGCTTTAGCAGAACGACATCAGAGCGCCATGCTGCGATTGTCAAAGAGTTTTGGCACAGAGTTTGGCACAACGGCGACATTTACCTGGGGAGGCAACAAGGTTACTACTGCGTCTCTTGTGAGGAATTTAAAGAAGAACGTGATCTTCTTGATGGGAAACGGTGTCCGCTTCACCCAAATTTGGAGGTTGAGTGGCGCGATGAGCAAAACTACTTTTTTCGGCTCTCTGGATATCAACAGAAACTGGAAGCACTCTACCAAGAGCAACCTGATTTTATCCAACCCCAAAGCCGCCGTAACGAAGTTTTAAGCTTTATCAGTCAAGGACTCCAGGATTTCTCAGTGTCACGGGTTAATCTCGATTGGGGTTTCCCAGTGCCTACAGATGCTAACCACACCATCTATGTCTGGTTTGATGCCCTCCTTGGCTATGTTACTGCCCTTCTTGATCCGGATAGCGAACCAACACTGGAGAATGCTTTAAAACAGTGGTGGCCAATAAATTTGCATCTCATAGGTAAAGATATTCTGAGATTTCATGCGGTTTACTGGCCAGCAATGTTAATGTCAGCAGGTTTACCAGTTCCGAGGCAAGTATTTGGGCATGGCTTTCTTACTAAAGATGGGCAGAAAATGGGGAAAACTCTGGGTAATACCATTGACCCAGTGCAATTGGCGGAGCGTTACGGTGCTGATGCGATTCGCTACTACTTTCTCAAAGAAATTGAGTTTGGACGAGATGGAGATTTTAGTGAAACACGTTTTATCGATATTGTCAATGCCGACTTGGCGAATGACTTAGGTAACCTACTGAACCGAACGCTGAAGATGGCTCATAAGTATTGTGATGCTTGCGTACCAAACGTTAGCTCCTCAGGCATTTTGGCTGATAATAACCTCAAGGCAATCGGTTGTCAATTGAGCGATCGCACAGCCAAAGCTTATGAAGCTTTAGCTTTTAGTGAAGCTTGCCGGGAGGTTTTGACCCTGGTTAGAGCCTGTAACAAATTCATTGATGAGCAAGCTCCTTGGAGTTTGTATAAGCAGGGACAGAACTCGGCTGTTGAACAGGTATTGTATACCGTCTTAGAGTCAGTGAGACTGGCCGCCTATTTGTTATCGCCTATTATTCCTAGCATCAGCACTGACATTTACCAGCAGCTGGGCTTTGCAATCGACTTTAACAAACCAACTCTTATCCAAGATTGTGCTACCTATGCTACTCATGCGGCATGGGGAAGCTTACCCGCTAGCCAGAGTTTAGGTAAACCAAAACCAGTTTTCATTCGACTGGAACAACCATAATTTTGTTACGTCGTCTTAAATATTTAGAGTACTTTATCATAAATAGCATCCGGCGGCTGACCAAAATTTTAGTTGTGGGCAGAGGAGGAATCATTTTTTTTCATAACAAACTGAGGAATAATAATTATGTTGACTAACTTTAGTACTGACCCTGTTTTTACACCTGAACAAGTTTTAGAAAATCGCGGTCGTGTCGCCATTTTTATTGACGGTTCAAATTTGTTTTATGCTGCACTGCAACTGGGAATTGAAATCGATTATACGAAGCTGCTAAGTCGTCTGACTGAAGGTTCTAGGCTACTGCGCTCTTTCTTTTACACTGGTGTTGATCGCACCAATGAGAAGCAGCAAGGTTTTTTGTTGTGGATGCGCCGCAATGGCTACCGAGTGATTGCTAAGGATTTAGTGCAGCTGCCAGATGGTTCTAAAAAAGCCAATCTGGATGTGGAAATTGCTGTTGACATGATGGCGCTAGTAGGTTCCTACGACACGGCAGTTCTTGTCAGCGGCGATGGAGATCTTTCCTATGCAGTGGATGCTGTTAGCTATCGAGGATCTCGGGTAGAAGTAGTAAGCCTGCGTTCGATGACTAGTGATAGTCTTATTAACGTAGCTGACCGCTACATCGACCTCGATCAAATTAAAGAAAGCATCCAAAAAATGCCTCGACAAGGTTACACCTATCGTCCGCTGTCGGGTATTGGTCTTATGGATGAGCAGGAAGAGTAATCAATTACTCCCTTTATGGGAGCAAGCGGGAACAATTGCCAAGGCAAAACAATTGCTAGTTTTTGCCTTTGGCTTCCTTGCCATGGCAACAATGTTATCTGCCTGTGAGGGCAAAAGCAACAGGAATGAGACACTCAAGGGCGATACTACTGAAACCGAAGTTGAAGCCAGCCTAGTCTTAAAAAATGTCACCTTGGATCAGGTTGATAATCAAGGGCTTCCTCTGTGGAAAGTTGAGGCAAAACAAGCAACATACTCTCAAGACCAAAAAACAGCTTTAGTTAATAATCCAACTGGGGACTTGTTCCAAGATGGGGAAATCGTCTTGCAGGTGTCAGCCAACAGAGGAGAAATCCAGCAGGATGGTAAGGCGATCCTTCTCCAAGAGAAAATTGTAGCAACTGATCTCCGTAATGGCACTGTTTTCAAGGGCGATGAATTGGAATGGCTTCCTCAAGAAGATTTGTTAGTTGTCCGTAACAACTTGCAGGGCAACCACCCCCAATTTCAAGCTTCGGCAAAGGAAGGGCGGTACTTTTCTCGGCAGCAGCGTCTGGAATTATTTGGTCAAGTGGCAGCAATTTCCAAAGACCCAAACTTACAAATGAAAACAGAACGTCTAGTTTGGCTGATCCAAGCTCAGAAAGTAATTGGACCGGTGCGCACTCAGATGGAACGTTATAAAAATAATACAGTCAGTGACCGCGTTGAAGCAGACAAGTCTCAATTGAACCAGAAAACAAAGACTGTAACACTCCAGCAGAATGTGCAGCTGACATCGTTAGAGCCACCGATGTTGATCTCAAGTAATTCAGTAGTCTGGAACTTAGATGCGCAGACAGCAGTCTCAGATCAACCAGTCCAGATTATTGATCAACAAGAAAAACTTACTGTTACAGCTAACCAGGGTCAAATAGATTTAGAGCGAGAAGTTGCAAATTTGACTGGCGGTGTTCAAGGCCTTGCTGATCGTAATCAGGCAAAACTATATGCTAATCAGCTGAGGTGGGATATTCCAACTCAAAATATGCAGGCCTCAGGCAATGTAATTTATCAACAGATTGACCCACCACTGCTGACAACTGGTGCAGCAGCTGTGGGTAAACTTCAAGATCAAAGTATTGTTGTTAATGGTGGTGCTGGTGAACCTGTAGTGACGGAAATTATTCCATGAACTACCCCGCTATCTTCTGACTTTCTGGTTAAAACCAGACACCTAAGATCTTCTTCAAGCCGACTTGGGACTGTTGCCAGCAAGAGAATAGCTAGTCCTTAATGCTCTTGCTCTTAATGCTCTTGGTTTCTGTTGTGACCAACTCTGAGATTGTCCGTGAGATTGAGGTAGCTTCGTGGTCAATTCCCGGCTTTCCCAATCAGTTTCTTGCCAGGGGGTTTCGAGTTCAGATTGACCGCCAAGTGACTCATAAACTGACCAAGATTTGACAAATTGCTGGGATTGTGAATTGGAATTGGTAGCTGTCGGCATGGCTTGCATCGCCTTTTGCAGATAATTCATCTGAGCCATGAGTTGTTGCATTTGAGAGTGAAGCTCTTCAACCCCTGATGGCGTTGTTGAGGTTGCCGTTGTTGATGACTTGGGTGTAGGTTCTGCCTGAGAGTGGTTGAGAAAAGTTGGAACCGAGGCTGACGGATATGCTGCTACTGGTTTATCTGCAATTGCTTGAGCCTTAGGCATTGAGGGTTCAAGCAGAGTTTTGGCATCAAGGCTAGCGCTGGTTCTGTTGAGTGCTTGCTCGGGTATCGCTGGCTCAGACAAAAATTCCTTTAGTCCAGAAGCTGTCAACTTTGATTCTGAGAGTTTAAGCTTCTCTAATACACCCTCTTTTTCCTGGAGATCTTGTTTGAGAGTCAATAGTTGCTCCTCAACTTGAGCAGATTTACGAGAAGATTCTCTCCATCCTGCAACTGCCACACTGGTGACGCCTGCTCCGACACTAATTGCAGCTGCCAAACCCAGGTAAGGAGTAGCAACATCCCTTAATCGACCATGAAATATCTGCTCTTTCTCCATTTGGAGGTTGATTTCGTTTGGGCCAAGCAGAGCTAGAGGTAAACTCAGCACGGCAAAAACTGACGCTGAAAACACTATTGGTGTAAGGACAAATTTCTGGAGTGGAGATCCGGTCATGATTGATAAAGCACAGTGATAAATCAACATTTTTGGCTAGCTCCCTAAAGGCAGCTGGTGCATCTCATTCCTTGCCAAAAAGCTCTTGAGGCAAGCGTTGAATGCAGATTTCACCATTACCTCAGGTCACGAAATTACCGATACACCCATGACTACATACTGTTGATACACCCATTATCAATTACCAACTTCCGTTAACTGCTACAAAACCTATTTAGGGTTGTGCTAGCTCAATGGCTATGAGTGAAGCCAATTGCATTTCACCTTATTTTACTCAATTTAATGTCTGTTTTCTTAAACTTCCGTAAAGCAAAGGTGAAGAAATTAAAAAAAATATAAATTATTTGTGAATTTCCTCTGCTCCAAGTCATAACTGTTGGTCACTTTATGATATAGCGTAAATTTCGGCTTCAATGACTGGGAACTTGAAAACTGCTTTTACAGAAGATCAGAGTTAGCCTCAAGACATTAGTGCAGAATTTTCAAAAGTTGTTTGATTCTGCGGATATGCTGGCGCTTTAATTGTTCTGGAAACTTTAGTTCCAGTGCAAATGTTCCCATGGATTCGCTACTATTTTCTAGAGATGGCAACTCCTCTACTGCTACAACCTCAGTCAGAAAGCGCTCTGGCAGGGGTTCTGTTGCATCTTGAATCAAGAGCAAGCCAACTAGTGGTTTTTCTTGTTTGAACCTCTCCAAGGAAGGAAGTATTACACTTACATCTAATTCCATTCGCAGACCATTCATTCCAATCTCAGTAACTTCTCCGGGATAAAAGTTACCTTCCCAGTAAATCTGGGCAGCCACCCGAACCGACTTGCGCACCCTAGTAAAATTACTACTGGCAGGTTGAAACTCCTGTAAGGAGCGGTTGAGACTGGTGGCAAGGAATTGCAGGGATGTCAGGGGCCGGTCTATATCCTGGCGTTTCTGAGAAAACCACTCTTTGACATCGGAATAGATTACCAAGGCTAGATTATCCAGCTGAGTTTGAGTAGGCTCGACGAAGTCAACTGCTAAGTGAGTTAGATTGCCCTCTACAGGAGTTGCCCTGATAATCCGTGCTTCCAGTAGCGCCCGTGTACCATAGTCGCCCACTAACTCTACTTCCACCTCCTCAGGTAGATTGAGCGAACTATTTAAAGCAATCAGAGCACCAGTTTCAGAGACATTTATAGTTGTGCCACTCCAAGTCTGATCCAAACTGTGAACAATAGCACCAAGGCGTCGCGGCAAGCGGTGTGCAACTCGTAGTTGTGGTTGTTCAAAAGCAACTAGAATCGCAGCTAGCAGCAGGAGTAGATTAAAGATACACCAAAGACCATTAATTATAACTGCTTCAGCATCCTCTGGGCGTAGCAGCAACCAAAAGGGAACGCTAACTAGGGAGAGAAGAACCAATGCCGCTACGACCACAAGATAACGCGCCGACTCCCAATCAAAGCTACGCTTGGTTACTGTCAATCCCTTGTCAGTAACGTTAAACGAACCCAGATTGGGATTGATCATTGCCATCAAAGTCACATATCCAGCTTGAAAAGCCATCACAAATTCAAAAATTTCATTCCAGAAGGAAAATCGAACCTCCTTGTAAGTGATGTAGTTAGCATTCAGGGAGAGAAGAATATGGGGAAGAGCATAAACTAGAGTTTCTAATCCTAAACCCTCAATAGGTCTAAGACCAAACAACAAAAACAGGGTGGGAGCGATCGCGTAAATTAGGCGGGGATAACCATAGAAAAAGTGGGAAGTAGCGCTGAAATAGCAGATTCTTTGAGGGATTGTCAGCTTCAGTTTCGGGTTAAACAGGGGGTTTTCGAGGCGCAAAATCTGAGCCATACCACGAGCCCACCGTACTTGCTGACCAATATAGGAAGAGAATTTTTCCGGTGCCAAGCCAGCGATCATAATTTTGTCGTAGTAGACTGACTTGTAACCCAAAGAATGCAGCCGCAAGGCAGTATGGCAATCTTCCGTAACCGTTTCTACAGCAATTCCCCCAACTTGGAGAATATGCTTTTTGCGAATTACAGCAGCTGAACCACAGAAAAAGGCAGCATTCCAAAAGTCATTGCCTTTTTGGAGTACCTTATAAAAAAGTTCATTGCCCACCGGGGTTCTACCGCCAGTTAAAAGGTTACGCTCAAAAGGGTCAGGGTTATAGAACCAGTGGGGGGTTTGTACAAATGATACTTTGGAGTCGAAGAAAAAACCCACTGTGTGCTGGAGAAACTGTCGCGAGGGAATGTGATCACAGTCAAGGATTAGGACTAAATCCCCATTGGTACGGTGAAAAGCATGATTAATATTGCCAGCTTTGGCATGATCATTATTACCCCTAGTCATGAGGATCGCGCCCTGTTCTTGGCAGATTTGGCGTAAACTCTCTCTCCGGGCTTTAGTTTCTTTATACTTTTGGGTTCCTTCTTCATACTTTTCTGGTCTGCCATCATCTAAGACATAAACTCGTTTTTTGTCCTCCGGATAGTCTAGGGCTAAGGCTGCCAGTATAGTTTTACGAACAATCTCGACATCCTCGTTATAAGTCGGGATATAGACATCGACACTGAACCATTGGTGTTGTGGAAAGCTTGCCAGATCAACTGGTTCCCGCTCCTGAATTTTGAAGGTTTGAAAGTAAGCTAACACCAGAGTCATGATCGCATACAGTTCTGCCCCGTACAACAACAGACAAGATGTGCCATTGAGCCAGCTGTCAAAATTCAGGGTGTAGCTGGTGCGGTAGTAAAGGTAGCGAGCTGTAGTCACTAAGCTGAGCCACACCAAAAACAAGTGCAAATACTCATTTGTTTTTTGATCAGAATCTCTCGACTCAGCTTGCACTACCAACTGACCAACAAAGATGAGTGCCAAAGCAACAAAGCATTGCTGCCAAACTTTCAGGGGTGTAACAATTAGAGGGACAGATAACAACAACAGCAATCCAATCAGCAACTGCAAAGGCTTTATTGGCAACCACCCTAGGGTTTTCTCAAACAACTGGGGCAGGAAATCCACCAGCCAGAAGGCTAAAGGGGAACGCTGAGAGCGACTGGATATTGACCGGGATCCGAACCAGGAAAAAGACATGTCAACTCATTAATTAATTGATTATAGGTAAGGACTAATGACTCTTTTGATCACTAATGCGCTGGAGAGAAAGCTGAAGAATACCGTAGAGTAGGATTACTATTGCAACAATTCCTAGAGGTAGAAAGAACCAATTATTTTGCAAAAAGCGAGAGGCCTTACTCAGCAGCGTTGTTTTTTCCACGCGCGTTGTTGAAGGGGCATTGTTGGAAAACTTGATTTTGTAGGCATTGGGGTCATAGGTAGGGAGGTTTTCCTGTTTAGTACTAATAAGTGCTGTATCCTCCTGAAGCTGATAGAACAAGTAGTCTTTGAGTAACAGCTGGCGTGCCTGTTCTAAACCACTTTCAGTTTGAGCGAAAATACCTAAAATCACTCTTTGACGGTTATCAGGGGAAATGATTTCTCTAATCACCCCATCCTGATCCGACAGGGTTTGGATGCTAGCCTGATTTGACCTGCGCAACCCCAAATTGCCTAAACGAACACCACTAGAGTTAAACTCTGCCTGAAAGGGAAATTTATCCTGGGTACCAATTCCTACAAAATTGTGGCTATCACGAATGCCAGGTGGTATGCTTGCAGCTTTATAAGCCTGTAGCCCTATTCCCCCAGAGCGACTCAACCTACCCAAGCGTTCACTTAATGCCAGCATGGTAAGCAGTTCACTATCTGAGGGAGTTTCTGGCAAAATAATTGCAGTGCTGGAAAGATCTTGAGGAGCAGTAAAAGGAAAACCAGACCGCAACAGTTTAAGATCTGGAAGTTGTACAGAGGTTTCTCGGTTAAGGTCAAAGCTACTATCAGCATGGAGCGTGCCTGTCAGTTGGTCGTCAGTGAGATTACCACAGCGTGCAGGTTCTCTAGGATCGAGTCTGAAGGCTACTTGCAGTTTGGAATCGGGCTTAATTAGTTCGGGTGGTAGATTAACTTTCAAGGTTTGGCGACTATCTCCGTCCTTATTAGTCAATCGCTTACCTCCGATGAAAACCCCATCAATTAAAACTTCCACAGCAGAAGTTCTGGGATTTACTTGCGGACCATAGCTATAAACTAGGTTCATCGAACTCCCCCGTTTAAATCTATCATCCGGCAAAGCCCGAAAATCAAACTCAATTGGTGGTGCCCCATTACCCCTAACTGTGACATCTTTAAAAGGCTTACCCTCGATGCGGGTTTTGAGTGCACTTAGTTGAAAAGTATTTTCCTCCGGCAAATAACCAGGCCACTGACGAAGTCTCGGCGTTGGCTTGTCTTCGACATCGGTAACTAGAATGTAGGGACCGGTACCGAGTTGACGGGTATCTGGCTGTACCAAAAACTGGACTGCTTTGATTACGCCTTCTGTGCCATTGCCCGTAGCTACTAAGACAGGGGTACCGCCATCACTAATCGTGGTTAGCATCAGTACCCCAACATCTGCAGGTAAAGGCGATTTCTCCCCATCCAGTAACTTATTGTTGCTGATCTCAAAAGGTAAATCCAAATCTTTTAAAGCAGGTTGATCAGTGGGAGTGCCAATAATCATCAAGCGGTCACCCCACTTCAATTGCTTAATATCTTCAACTAGCTTCGTCTCAATGGGACGGAAATCAGCTAATCTACCCAAAGCTGCTTGCAAACGAGGTGCTGCTGTTAACCAAGCATCACTAAGTCTTGGCAAGAGATAAACAACGCGATTGGGGTCTAAGCTCAGTTCGTCAAAAAACGGATAGGGATAGTTACTAAAATTCAGGGTCGTTGGTTGAGTTTTGAATGTAAATAATAATCGCGAATCGGGCAGAATCTCAGTCCAAAGTTCAGGGTCATCAGAATCACTGCATTTAGCGTTATTCTGCTGCACTACCAGCGAGATTTCATTGTATTCTTGCAGCAGCCCTCGTGGGATATAAAAAAGTTCATTACCCACCTCAGATGGTTTGCGATTGAGCGCAACAGTACCAACACTGGTATCGTTGACTTTTAAAGTCAGCATTGAGGAGCCTTTAAGCAGTTCTGGCGAGTGTCGGAAGCGGATTAATGCTTTGGCATTGATCGATTCTGGATCCCAACTGCGAGGGCGCGTAAAGCCAAGTCGTGCTTCGGAATGGACACCCTCCAGACGTAAGCGGTTGCCCACTACTGGAGAGCGATTGAAAAATAGGATGTACTCACTTTCTGGAATATTGTCGGTGGCAGGGGCTTGGCTAACACTAGTTGGAGCCGACCTAACTGATTGAGGGCGTTGAGGGCGAGGAGCTGGGCGGCTCGGTTGGGTTCGAGGAGTGCTAAAGCTTTGCTGCCGTTGACGAGGTGGAGGAGGGGCAGCCCTTCTTGGGGGCGCTGGAGGAGGAGCAGTTCGTTTGGGTGGTGGAGCACTCTGTTGTTTACGGGCTGGAGCTGGTCGAGGTCGAGGTTTATAGACAGGTGGTTGAGCCGGGGCACTGGGTAAGGCGTATTCCCGGATCAGCTGGTTTTCTTGTTCTTGGAGGCTGCGATCGCTTTGGGCAAGTACTAAGGTAGTACTCATCCCCAGCACTAAGACTAAGGTGCTGCCAAGCAGCAGTAGCCATAATCGCGAGGGACGCTTTCTGGGGTTGTTAGAAACAGTGTTGGTTTGGGGGCGGCAAAACAGGTGTTTCATAGTTTATTTGTCTTGCATGCTTAGTAATCGTTTGGGTAAAAGGTTCTTTCTACTGTGGTTGCAGTAGTTGGGGTTCAATATCTGTAGGTGGCAGCAATGCTAACCAGACTAGATTCTGGGTGTAGTAGGCAGATTGATCATCCCAAATCCCTTGGTTATATCGAGGTAATAATTTCTTCTCCAGCAGCTGTTGAGCTGTCTCTGGCTCGATTAAGCGCCAGGCAGCATAAAGCATCGCATATTGGGAAGTAGCATCGTAACTGACTGTTGCTTGTCCCTTGAGGTCAATACGAGCCGGAAGGCGCGATGAAGAATGCCATAACTGCTGGAGGTGCTGGCTGGCAGTTTGTAGATAACTGCGGGCTTCACGAGAATCAAACCAAGCAACATCCCAAGCTAACCGCCACCAAACGCGGTAGGCATCAAAGCTATAGACGCTCTCAATTTTGCTATCGGATGGCAGCGGCTCAAATTGACCTGTTTTGAGATTGAGGGCAATCCAGTCACTGGGTAAGCCTGTAGCAGAAACCAGGGAAGAATTGGTAAGTACCTGATAGCTGCTCTCTACCAGAGAGAGCCAATCATGGTCAGGATCAACCTGGGCAAAGAGGCGAAAAGCATAGGGAGCAAAATAGGAGGGATTGAGGTGTATGCTGCCTTCTGGAAAGACAAAGGCTGAGGCTGGTCCTGGCAAGAGATAGTTTTTACCTCCTGGTCCCTCTATAGTTGAAAATTGCCACAAATCCCGCAGTTTAGTCAGGGCTAAATCCAGATATTCAGGACGTCCCCAGCGGCGAGATGCTAAAATTAAAGCAGTTATGCAATCAATGTCAGCATCACTAGCAAAATTTTCGTCAATAATGCCCCAGTTACCAGCTTGATCGATGCCCCATTTCCAAGCCCAAAGTTGGTCTATAGGTTCCCCCGCTGCTGAACGCCGAGTGAGGTTGTTTTGGGCCCAGTTTAAGGTAGCTTCAAAGGTGATAGGGTCATTAATCAAGACAGCCCTCAGCATGGCATAGGCTTGTCCTTCTGAGGTTGAGCGATCGCTAGCCTCATAGTCAATCACTCGTCCGTCTGTTTGAATGAATTGCTGGCGGTAAACCAACCAACTTTGTTGTAGTAGTTCACTGTTGACCTGCAATTTAGCTACAGATGAGGAACTGGCAACAGATGAATCCTCTGTTTTCGGCGACGAGTCTAATGATGTTTCCGACTGTGGAGTCATTGAAACACAGCCAGCCAAAGCAAACAGAACTGCAATCGCAGCCGTATTTACTAAAACTGGGGGAGCAATGACCAAAGTGGTCAATCTTAACACCATCGCTAAAATCAACATCTGTATAATTGGTGAGACTTGGGATTTAAAAACGCTCCCAATGGGGCTGAAAACCTCGCCTCCGGAGGAAGTCTTCTTGAATTTCCTGCCGCTTTTGGGAGAGGCTACTGTTAGCAATGCCTCGCTGAAATTGCTCTAGTTGCAACTGCTCAAGCTCTGCCAGAGCTTTCAGCGGGAAATCTTGAGCTCGATTGAGGTCAACTAATGACTGACGCAATGCCCAATCATCAGGTTTAAGAGCAATCGCCTGAGCATAAAGTTCACCAGCATCATTAAAACGCCGCTGTTGAAAACGAATTCCACCTAAAGCTGCCAAAGCCTCTCTGTTTCCAGGCTGAGCTGCCAAAATCACTTCGTAGGCTTGGCTAGCAAATTCTAAATCATCGATAGCTTGAGCTAGCTCTCCCTGCAAAAAGTAGTTAGCAATATTGCTGGGATTGCGAGCCACCAACTGAGCCACCCTTGCCCTTGCCTGAGCTGGAGAGCGTTTGGCAATTACCTGAATTGCTCTAGTTTGCACTGGTATGTTATCTGGTTCAATCTGTAGCAGAGCATTATAAAGAGGTTCCCTGCGCACATCAGCCGGGAGGGTGCCAACTAGAGCAAATAGCTCCGACGGAGTATTAGTAGGCGGTTGTGTCTGTAACCAGTAGTTGAGTACTGCTTCTGCTTCTGACTCAGAAATTACCTCTGCTTCATAGGCAAGGCTGGCGCGTGCCAGCTGTAGTCTTGTCTCCTGAGGGTTACGAGCAATTAGCTGATCGTAAATTGCTAGTGCCTCTGCAGGTCGATTCTGGGCAAGGCGTATGCCTGAGAGTCCCTGTAGGGCAGCATTAAGAACATCAATGTCAGTTGGGTTACTAGCAATTAAACCTTGGTAGCGCACAGCGGCAGCTTCTAAGGAACCCTCACGGCGTTCAATTTCAGCAGCTAGCAACTGTGGCGCTAAATCCTTAGCACCTTCAGGGGTTGCAGAGTAAGCTGCTAAGGCACTCCTTGCCTGTACCAGATCATTGCTTTCGATTAACATCTGAGCAATTCGGAAATTTAAAAAGGGTGCGTTAACGCCAGACTGTAGCAGACTGGTGTAAACGGGCAAGAATTCTGAACCAGGGGGTTCAATGCCCACCAAAGCTTGAGCCAACAGTTGTTGCTCATTGGGGTCTGTAGGCAGAGGTGTAACTACACTAGCCAGACTTTGTCTGAGTTGGGCTTTGGAAATTAAACCCATTTGACTTTCCAGCGCCAGCTGCTTCACTAAGAGAATGCGGTTATTGGGCTCACTAGCTGTCAGCTGTCGATACAACTGTAGGGCTGTTTGCCTTTGGGCTGGTATTCCACTAAAGACATCAGCTACCTCAAGCAGCAGCTTGGGTTCAGGGTTGGCAGTTGTACTCAGTTCCTGACGATAGAGACTGGCTACTGATTGGGTAAGAGAGTTGTCATTAGTGCGATTGCGAATCTCATTAAGTGATCGAGCCAAGGGCAACACTGCATCGGCTCTACCTTGGAGTGGCTCTAATACTGCCAAGGCTTGGTTTGTTTCTCCATTGTCAATGTAGGCTTGGGAAAGTGCGGCGCGAGTCTGAATGCCAAGGTCATCAAGCTGATTTGAGTTTCTCAGCTGAGCTTCTAGAACCTCTATAGCCTGAGGAGAATTACCAGTTTCTCCCAAGGCTCGGGCGTAGGCAATCGCAGCATAATCAGTGATCTCTTCACCAGTTGCCTTGTAACGGTTAAATAGTTCCAGTCCCTGTTGAGGATTGCCGCTATTGGTGTAAACTTCAGCAGCACCGAGGAGTACTTCAGGTGTAGGGTTAGCTTGCAAAGCAAATTCATAATCTGCTAGCGCTTCAGTAAACCTTCCTTGGTAACCATAGAGCAATCCACGTCTGCCCCGAGCTTCGGCGTCATTAGGATTCAAATCCAACAAGGTAGTCAGCGCCTCAATGCCTCGGTTCTGCCACTCTTGCCTATAACTGCCCAACAAACCAACAGACTTTAGTGCTAGCTCATTGCTAGGATCTTGAGCTAGCACCTGCTGATAGGTATCCCACGCTTGTTCAATCAGTCCCTGCCGTCTGTAGGCAATTGCTAAACCTAACTTGGCTTCCACAGAGCTAGGATTGTTGCGCACAGCTTGCTCAAAAACCTCAATCGCATCTTTAACTCGGCCTTCTTGGAGGAGTTTAAAACCTCTTCCAACCGAGCTTGGTACACTCTGAGCTTGGGCAGCAGGAATTTTGGTTAACATTGGCAAGCGCCACAGGCTCCCAGCAATGCCAACGCTAATTATACTCAAACCCCCACTGAGCCATTGGCAAGTAAAAAGTAAAAAGTAAACAACAAAAATATAAAAGCTATTGGCGTTTTTAGCTTTTGACATATTCGCTTTGCTCAGTGCATACTTTTGGCTTTTGCCTTTTACCAAAGATTGGTCAATCATTTTACTCATTGACTCAATCTCCTTCTAGGAATTACATCAAACTCTGTTTTGATGCGAAAACCGGCAAAGGTATCAGAGAAGTTATCCCGCTGCTGAAGTGTAAAACCGAGTCGCAGATTGCGCAGAAATCGGAAATCGTAGAAGAGTTCTAATACATCTGGTAGATCATCATCATTGTCTTGGCGCAGCCTCTCATTGGATAAACCACGCCCATAAGCTAATCCTAGACGGTCATCTTTGGCAAATACATCCAAGAACGTGAGTCCTAAACTGTAAGTATCTCCTGCCCGGTCTAACTCACGGTTTTCATAACGACCATAGCGAGCAAATAATCCCATATTGAGATTGGGAATAAAGACTTCAGCATTGATACCGTAGGATTCTTCACGATCTTCTGGCTCTAGTCCAAAGTCATCATCACCGCGAGGGAGTGAGAAAATTTCTTGAAAGCCAGTTTCGGAGCCAGCATCTCTGGCCGTGGCATAAGTGCCGCGAACAATAGCATTGCCGAAACGGATACCGATTTCCCCAGCAAAGCCATCAAGAGCAAAGTCATCAAGGGCACGATCCGATGAGAACACAGCTGCTTTGGCTTCAATGTTATCTGTCACACTCCAGTTAACTAAAGCTCCAGGGCGAGAAGCAATCCCAGTTGCACTCAAGGCAGGATTAGTCTGAAAAACTGAGTTAAAGAAATGGCTAACACCATCTTTAGCAAAGCTATTGCGATCAAAGTAGGAGGTTAAATCTAATTGACCAACCACTAAGCGCAAATTGGGTAAATCCTTAAAAGGGGAAGCCGCCACATAAAGCTCGTTGATGTTCAAGCCATCTTCTGGGGAGTCAGCTAATTCGTTGTCCTCGCTAGTCAAATCAAAGGTGGCACCAAACAGTATTTGGGAAGTCAGCGGATAGATTCCAGATAGACGTGCCCGTGCTACGGAGTCTTCACCTTGAGTTATATAAGAGCCCTGGAACTGTAAGGAGGGCGAATTTATGGGTTTACTAGTAATTTCAGGTGGTACTTGAGTTGGTGCTATCTGTCCTAAATCTGTGGTGGGAGTGGAAAATTGCTGGGTGAGATTGGGGTTAGGAGTGATAGGCAGTGGAGCCTGATTTTGCGGGTAGTTAGGATACTGAACCCAGCCTTGGTTATTACCTACCTGGTTAGGAGTGATAGGCAGTGGAGCCTGATTTTGAGGGTAGTTAGGATACTGAACCCAGCCTTGGTTATTACCTACCTGGTTAGGAGTAATAGGCAGTGGAGCCTGATTTTGAGGGTAGTTAGGATACTGAACCCAGCCTTGGTTATTACCTACCTGATTAGGAGTAATAGGCAGTGGAGCCTGATTTTGCGGGTAGTTAGGATACTGAACCCAGCCTTGGTTATTACCTACCTGATTAGGAGTGAGTGGAGGTGGCAGTGGAGCCTGATTTTGCGGGTAGTTAGGATACTGAACCCAGCCTTGGTTATTACCTATCTGGTTAGGAGTGATAGGCAGTGGAGCCTGGTTTTGTGGGTAGTTAGGATACTGAACCCAGCTTTGGTTATTACCATTAGCCCCCATCGGCATCAGTAAAACAGTTTGGGGGTAGTTAGGATATTGCCCCAAGCCTTGGTTGTAGCCATTAGCCCCCATCGGCATCAGTAAAACAGTTTGGGGGTAGTTAGGATATTGCCCTAAACCTTGGTTATAGCCATTAGCCCCCATCGGCATCAGTAAAACAGTTTGGGGGTAGTTAGGATACTGCCCTAAACCTTGGTTATAGCCATTAGCCCCCATCGGTATTGGCGCAGCTGGCATCGGCACCGAATTCTGCACTTGTAGAAATTGAGGTGCAACCCAAGGTGAGGAAACCTCGCCATTGGAAAGCACACCTGTTAAAGGGGGTTGTCCTGAGGCTTGAGTTGGTTGTGGTAATTGAGGCAGCTGTGCCAAAGTTTGGTTGGAGTTATTGGGAAACTCCAATGACGATGCTTTGAGAGTCCTTTGATTACAAATGTTTTCGTTAGGACATCCAACTTCGCTACCTAATGTTAATGCTTCCAAATTCAGAGAAGAATTACCTTCAGTAGCTGCAAATGCTGGTAAAGCTCTTATTCCACTAACTTCTGAAGTTACTTCAGCAGTAGTACTCAATTGAGCTTCTCGTATCGGACTGTTGGCGCTAGAACTAAGCTGGAACCAAGATGGTTGCAAGATCGTCAGTTGAGGGGACTTTACAGCCTTGTTCTCTCCTGAACTTTGCGGAGCTAGTGCTTGGTGCGCAAAAAAATCGATGGAAGATGAGACAAATAATTCTGCACAAGCAAGCTGTGCCTGACTACACCCGCGCAAATCCTGTGGGTGCAGAAGCTCACTATACTTTGTCCCTATCGAAGATGCTGGTGCAAGGGCTTCGAGCTCTTGAGTAGGGATTAGAGCAAAATTAATTTGCTGATCTGTTTGGGTTGGCTCTAAAGGCGTCGTCTCCTGTTGAGAGAGAGTTGCCTGAGCGGGTTGAATGCTACTGACTCCTAGCGCACAGAAAATGGCTACTAATCCAGTCGCAGGCAAGTTAACCCATAATGGTCGATTTGGTACGAACAATTGATGGTAATTAGGGAGTATTAGGTTCATTGCCAAGGTTGTTTGCCTGATCAATACTTTGGCTTGCACCCTCTGGCTAATCTAGCAAACGGATTTGTATTTGGCGACTAAAGTATCTGGGCTGAACTAATAACTACAGGACTTATCAACTGAGCTAGATGAACAATCACAAAAACAAAACTTTCAGCTTCTACGGAGATGATTTTCAGCCCTCAGAAGGTCAGAACGATGGAATTTTTTTATTCAACAAACTCTAGACTATAAGAAATTTCTTTTGTTCAAGGAATTTCAATTAGCAATTGCAATCTATTTATTTGTTAATTTAGAAATTTATTGATTGATGAAGGCAGTCCCGATGAAAAAATTTCACGGTCAAGAAATGGGGATTTAGAGGGCAAATGCTGACGGGGTGACAACCAGACTGAAGTGTTGACAGGGTGTAGGGTGTAGGGGGTGGGGTGTGGGGAAAAATTAAAAGTTAACTTACAAGCAATAGGGGGACTATTTTCTATCCACCCGGTGTTGTTGGGGTTCGGGACGAACCTCTCTAACCGTGGAGCTTCCAGCTCTACGCCAAAGACTCGTAAACATACGGGAGCTATGGCGCAACTGGGGGCGAAGAAGCGGCAAAAACTTCTAATTACCGATAGTGGCGCAGCTCAAACTCCGCCTTCTACGAAGTAAGGCGGAGTAGTTCATATGGAACCGACTGGGCCACATGAGCAAGTAGCGGCATTGATTGGGCGAAAGCTGAATGTGGAGATTGACCAAAAGTTTCCTGATTTCTTTATTCCCTATCGATGTTTGAGCAAGCTTTTAGGAACTGAGACTGCTTTTCGCCCTGATGTAATTGTATTGGATAAAAATCAACTGGGTAATGAAACCTTATGGCAACAATAACCTGTAATCACTTTAGGTGCTGCCATCAAACTTGTGGTTGAAGTTGTCAGTACTAACTGGCAAAACGATTATGCTCGCAAGTTGGAGGATTATGCAGTCTTAGGTGTACCTGAGTATTGGATTGTAGATTATCTAGGTATTGGTGGTAGGGAATATATTGGTAAACCGAAACAGCCAACAATTACTATCTGTACTTTAGTCGAGGATGAGTATCAAAAAAAATTGTTTAGAACAGATGATCTACTAGTCTCTAAAATCTTTGGAGAGCTTCGGTTAACTGCCAACCAAGTTTTTGCATTTGGTCATTAACCCTCTTTTGTCATTATGGGCTAATTTTTGTATTAGCGTCCGCTCAAATGTCTTTTTCCATAAGGCTTTGGCTATTAATTTTCCTTCACGGTAAGCTTGCAAAAAAAAAATAATATGATATATATTTGACTATAAGGCTAATTTAAAAGCCTAAAATCCAGTAAATCGCAGCTAATCTTCAAAAGAGAGGTGCAATATGGCACAGCTTATTCAACGGGGAGAGGCTAATAAGACTAGTCCAGGTTTATTAACCATCCCCTTTCCAACGAAATACAAATCAAAACCAGTTGTTGTGATATCTCCGTACTGGCAAGGTCAAAACAAACAAGTAAGTTATATCCCGACCATTAGCAAAGTTACAAAAAAAAATTTCCAAGTAGTTAGTGATAACTATGCTGATAACTACTACGTAAGTTGGATCGCAGTTGGCGAGGTCTAACAACAGGATTACATGCTCGAAACGGATCGTAAAACAACTGGTGTTGATCCATAAGCTAATGTACCAAGTACTATCAAGCTAAATATTTTGATTAGCTTGGTGATTGCTAGCGCTAGCACTTTGCTACCATTAAAGACGCGGGGACAAATTGGATGGGGATTTGACCCCAACCAATTTTATGCACCGTATAGACGGTGGGGTATTTAACCCAAATTAATTTCGATAACAAAAATAATGAATTTTTATAAAAATATAAGAACTCATTATTTTTGTTTACTTGAGAAAATGTTATTTTAATTGTCCTCCAGCCGGAAGATGACAAGAGTAACAATGCTTATTTTGATAAATGGTAGTTGATTTACTCTTTGTATTTACTGCTGCATTTGTTACTCTTCACCACTAACTGATTCATAGAGACAGAAATCTTTTCCGCTCTTGAGGAGTCAAGAGGCGACAATCACTTTTGCCTAGCTTTATCTGCTTACGCACTGAAGCAATAAAATCATACACACCATCTCGAATAAATGAAGGAATAGTCAAAAATATGCCTAGATGCCTAACTATTCCTTCTGCTAATGTAATTGCTCTAAGAACCGCTGAACTCTTTTGATAAAGACGGCCATTACTAAAGAGGTAGGCAGTAGTTAAATCAGGCTGCTGATACCCATGCTCAGAGAAGAAATTCTCAGCATATTTGGATTGTAGAGGACAAAACAGTAATGATGTTAGCTTTGTTCTCTCGAGGAGAAACAGAACAGTGGCATTACAAAAACCGCAATCCCCATCATAGAAAAATATTGCTTCTTTCATGATTTTAGCCTTAAGTGGATGAATCGATTTTGACTTTGATCAACACACCACCCTGCTTCCCCATCCACCCAATTTCTACCTCTACCCTATTCTTGAGGAACTCTTACTCTATTTACTTTGGGATTAAAAGCCAATAAAGTTATATGCCCGACCAAAATTAATAAATCCCTTTCTAATCCTGCTACCTTCTTGGCATCGGCTAGGAATCCAGGAAGTTGCACAGTAACAATAGCTCCGGCAATAATAAACAGTAGCAATAGATTGGCTGCTTCCCAGTACAAACCGAATAACAAAAGCACACTAGCAATCACCTCAGCAATACCCGTAATTGGACCTAGAAAACCGGGCAGTCCAAACCCGACAAACTTCTCTGATGCCATTGACCAATTAATAGCTTTAGGTAAACCATGGTAGAGAAAAATAGCTATCAATATTAGACGTAGCAGCCAGAGAGAATAAAACTGAAACTTATGATTAGAAAGAGTACTATTCATTACCAAATCTCCTGAAAATGCTTTACTAAGTTTGTGAATTTTTGCTGTATTTTGAAACAAAGGAACAGACTGCTCAGTGCTTAGATAGAATCAGACGCACCGAACGATCACCGACAATGTAAGCGTGTAGCCAACTCAAAAGAATCAGCAAACGATTACGCCAATCAGGTAAGTAAACCAAATGCACAGCCAACCACATAAACCAAGGTAAGAAACCTGTAAGTTGAAAAAAGCCAATTTTGCCCACCCCAGAATAGCAGCCAATAATGGCCAATCTGCCCTTATTGAAATAGCTAAAAGGTTTGAGTTCTTTACCCCTAAGTTTCCGTTGAATATTCCTGGCAACAAAAACCCCCTCTTGGAGAGCTTCTGGCGCTACACCAGAAAGAGGCTTCTTGTTATGGTCAATGTGAGCCAAGTCTCCAATGGCAAAAACCTCTGGATATTCTGAAACTTGCAAGCTAGGTAAAACTCGAATTTTGCCCTTCTGAGCTTGAGCTGGTGTCGGTGAACTGGTAGGAATCGCACCTGCCAATCCCACTGACCAAATCACCGTTGCTGCTGATAACCAGGTATCATCTTGTAAGCGTACACCATCACCAGTGACCTGGCAAACTTTCGAGTTGAGCATTACTTGCACACCTAGTTTGCGTAGTCTGCGGTACGTATACTTACCCAAAGACTGAGAAAACTCTGCTAACAAACGCTCTCCAGATTGTAGAAGAATCAGGTTAACTTCATGAGGATTAAGTCTAGGGTAATCCTTTTGCAGAGAATCCAAGACTAACTCCACTAATGCTCCCGCTAATTCAACCCCCGTAGCGCCACCACCGACAATGGCAATGGTCAACAATTGCTTTCGTTTAGCACCATCTAACTCAGTTTCTGCCTTCTCAAAGCAATGCATAATCTGGTTGCGTAAACTCACAGCATCAGAAAGAGTTCGCAGGGGAAAAGCATAGTCAGCAGCTCCAGGAATACCAAAAAATTGGGCGCGACTACCAGTGGCTAAGATTAGGAAATCATAGGAGATTGTCCCCTCAGAAGTTTGTACCAACTGTGCCGCAAAGTCAATCTCTTTAACCTCTGCTTGTAGAAATCTTGTATTAGGAGAGCGCCGCAAAAGATTACGGATAGGGATAGCTATTAGATCAGGACTTAATCCTGCTGTAGCTACCTGATAGAGTAAGGGGACAAAAGTATGGTAATTATCGCGGTTAATTAAGAGTACTTCCACCTCAGCCTCGGCTAAAGATTGAGCCGCTTGCAAGCCACCAAAACCAGCCCCGACAATAACTACACGAGTTTTCTTGTTCATCGCGACTAAAGGGATTGATAACTAGTTATAATAGGATTTCCTGTGGGTTGAAAGGTATCGGGTTGAGATTCGATGGTAATTAACACTGATTGAGCATTGGTTAGTTCTCGAGGAGACAACTCCACTTTCACCAGACCTTTCTCATCAGGTTTAAAGTTAATACAACCAGTTTTTTGACCCTGAGACACAGCCCACAAGCGATAAAACTTTTTATCTGGCAGAGGTTCCAAGTTTTGGAGAACTAGCATGGCTTTTTGCTGTTCAGGAACAATAAATAAACTCCCTGATGCTGTGGTTAATTCCTCCATACCTTTAAGAGACATTAGACGGTTGTTCGGTTGACGCAAGAGGGCTGTTAATTCCTGTTGCTCTAATGTTCCTGTTTCTTTTAAAGTTAGTTGATAACGCAATTTATAGCTATTAAAACCAAACAATATGGTACTAAAAGTGGTGATTGCAGCTATTAGCCAACCGAGTCGATTCAATTTAAATGGAGAGCTACTAGGTCTTGGATTAACCGTTGCTGCTGAAGCTAAAATACGACCACGCAAATCCTTACTAGGTGCTTCAGGGGATAAACCATAGGGCATAAAAGCTAAAGTTTCCTGTAGTTGTTTAATTTCCTCTTCTAGTTGAGAATTAACTGCTAACTGTTGATTGAGCCAAGCAAGTTCTGCCTCGTCTAAATCTCCTAACACATAACCTGCTAATAGCTCTTGGAGATTATAAGATTCAGGAGTATCACTCATGCCTGTTCCATCCAATCTCGTAAAGTTTGTCGAAGTTTTAGTAATCCTCGGCGAGAGTGAGTTTTCACTGTTCCCAAGGGAAGGTTTAAGCGTTGAGAAACTTCGGAATGACTCAATCCTTCATAATAAGATAACTCAAGTACTTGACGTTGTTTAGTTGATAATTTCTGAAGTGCCTCCTTAACCTGCTTTGCTCTTTCATCAGTAGATACCTTCTCTAGGGGGAGAGGGAGACTATTTTCATTACTAAGTTCCGTCATTTTGCCCAATTTTTGCCACCTTCTCCACCAAGAACTCTTCCTCCGCAGGCGGTCGATCGCTTGTGAACGGGTGAGCATCATTAGATAACTGTAGAATGAACCACGCTGCTGTTGATAATTAGGACGAGCTTGAAGATTGAGAAAAACTTCTTGAGTCAAGTCCTCTGCTTCTTGGGAGCTAGACAGCATTTTTTTGGCTAAACGATATACAATTAATCCATAACGGTCATAGAGAATACCTAAAGCCTTGATGTTTCCTTCCTTAAAGGTGGCAAACACTGCTTCATCTGTTTGGAGAGTGAGGGGATTATCCCCATCCACAGCCTTAGGTAGCAATGGATCAGGCTCTATTGAAGTCATAATTTGCTCAAGCAAGTTTGTGCTAACTGCTCAATTCCATCGAGATTTCCGCGATTCCCCTAAGACCATAATCTTCGATTTTGTCCTAGGGGAATCACGGCTAGGGTATAGCGCCAGCTCAAAGTTGATCATGATTGGTTTTCAATAGGTTGCTTTCAATAGGTATACGCAATCACTGCTCGTTTGGATTCACTTTTTTGATGAAAGCATCTAGGGAAGTTCAAAATTTTTAGCTCTGGCAGCAGATTGCTCAATTTTACGGTACATTGCTGCAAGAGCTGAAGGAAAGGCTTTGAGCTATGATGCCCGTTTTTCTTAAACCTATAGCACTGCGTATTTAGGTTAGGACAAGACACTTTTGAGCTGTCAAAGTGGGGTTGGGCGTCGCCTCACTATAACAAGCGAATCCTGTAACAAGGAGGAGAAGCCTACACTTACTCGCAAGAGAAGTGTAGGAGTACGTCAAGAAATCAGAGTTATGGTAAGCAATGTTTACCATACGATTACTTAATACTACCTGCTGCTAATACTTGCTCAACCGTTAGAGAAAGTTCTGGAAATGTCTGAGAAACAAGAGATTGATTACCAGTAAAATTAGTTTCCTCATACAATCCCTCATTCAGTAATAGCAGTGTTATCTTATTTTCTTTGGGGTCAATAATCCAGTATTCAGGAATCTCTAACGCCGCATATTCTGAGCGTTTATATCGATAATCTCGCTTCACTGATTCTGGAGAAACTACCTCAACTGCTAATAACGGAGGCGTTTGACAAACCGCCGACTGATCCAAAAATTCTCTTACCTGCTCCGCCGTCACTACATACACATCTGCTAAGCGCGACTTGCGCCAACCTGTGCGAATCCCGGCTTCTCGAAAACATAGCCAAGGCAATCCTAATCGATTAATTTCTGCCTTGAAGCTATCTTGAATAAAATCAGCAATCAGTAAATGTCTAAAGGTTGGCGGATTCACTAATTCCAATCTCCCGTCTACTAATTCGTAGCGATTATCTGTGCCATCATCGTAGTTAAGGTACTCTTCAAAACTCAATAACCCTTCTACTATCTTTGCCGTCATCGTTTTCTTTTTTCCTTTATGTTTGATAATGAGTGAGATGGACTAAGATTTACTTGTACTGCACCAACTTGCCTTTGGTCCTCTGTTTCCCGGTCTCACCTGTGGCATGCCCTCCACCAGGGGGATCATCCAAAACTTTCCAATCTTAAAGGCTCCTTCAATTCTGCCTTCGGAGAGTAATTGGCGTATTCGTCTCGGAGATACACCCATGAGGTGCGCTGCTTCTGTGCTACCAACAAACATGTGTCTAAAAACTATTCTTACAAAGGTATAGTTTATCAGATTTTGGTGTTCTAGCACTTGACACTCGCATAATTGCATACTACATTAATACTACAAGTTGATTTTTAGGGCATTGGAGGTGAGAAACAGACAATGCCCAAGATAACTACAATTGAACATTTAAAACCCAACCAAAGTTAAAAAAGCATGTGGCGGGTAGCCAAGTGGTTAAGGCACCAAACATCCTTATTCACCCCTTGCCCTTTGGGCCGAAGAATCGAGGGTTATCGTCTATACAACGGGTAATCGCGGGTTCGAATCCCGCTCCGCCACCTTCCTTAATTGCTCCCATGGAGCCTGGATCTTGACCAATGAATTACAAATTCTTCACTTCAGATAAGACTGGCACTGCGCAAAGTCAGCCCATCCCTGGGCGGGAACAAGAAATGATTCAAGGTCGTTCTGCCGGCTTCATGTTCAACGCCGGAACCTGGAAACTACTGCGGCGCTGCTTACTAGTTGGTACAGCCCAAAGTACCTACTATGCAGGTAAGCGAGAATTAACCAAGGATTTTGCCGAAGTTTTGCGTAAAGCGATCGCAAAAGACCCCAAGCGAGTAGCTCATGAAATCCTCTATGCTAGTGATGGCAGAGCAATTAACAACAGCGCCCCCATTTTCGCCCTAGTACTGCTATCAATGGGGGAAAAACCAGCAGCCAAAGCCGCATTCGAGGAAATCTTTGGGCAAGTAGTTCGCACTGGCAGCCACTTCTACGAATGGCTCAACTATACTAAAGCCCTGCGAGGATTTGGCAAGGTGGTTCGGGAAGCAGGGAAAAACTGGCTCTCACGGGAAGATGCCCGAGGCTTAGCTTACCAGTTACTCAAATACCAGCAGCGCCATGGCTTTTCCCACCGAGATGCCCTACGCCTGTTCCATGTCAAGCCTCCCAGCGCCGAACACCAACAGCTGTTTGAGTGGGTTGTAAAGGGTTGGCAAGAACTGCCGACAGAAATCCCAACCCCGGCACTAACTCAGATTTGGTGGTACGAGTGGCTCAAGCGAAATCCAGAGCAAACTAATCAAGCGATCGCTAAAGGTCATCTTACCCACGAAATGGCTGCACCAGTGGGTAAAATGAATAAGCAAGCTTGGCAATTGTTATTCAACGAAATGCCTATTGGCGCGATGCTGCGCAATTTGGGTTCGCTGACACAGTTGGGAGTATTGCGTGCCGACGCACCAGAAAATCTAAAGCGTGTCCAAGCCATCCTTAATAGCAAAAAGTGCTTGCGCCAAGGACGGATTCACCCCATTGATGTCCTCAAAGCCCTCAAAACCTACCAATCAGGAGGACGTTTGGGGCGTAGTCAAAAAACCTGGCAACCAGTTGCCCCGATTGTGGAGATTCTGGAAAAGGCGGTTGAACTTTCCTTTGAAGTAGTTGAACCCACAGGTAAAGTATTCCTGCACGCTGTCGATATCTCTGGCTCAATGTCTTATGGAGTCGTAGATTCAGTGGGCTTGAGTTGCTGTGAAATTGCCACCACCATGGCACTGGTGACAGCTAAAGCTGAGAAAAACTATATGATTGGCGGCTTTTCCACTCAATTTCGTAACTTAGGCATCACTGGCAAAGATAGCTTTAGTTCTGCTATCAGTAAAGCTAGCAACCAAAACTTCGGTGGAACCGATGCCTCTATTGCTTACGACTGGATGATTCGCCATCGATTTAAGGCAGATGTAGTTTGTTTTTGGACAGACAGCGAAAGCTGGGCAGGAAGACGTCATCCTAGCGAGGCGCTAGCCGAGTACCGCCAGAAGGTTAATCCCAAGCTCAAAGCAGTGTACGTGACTCTAACCCCTTACTGTATTACGCTGGTAGACCCTCAAGACCCTCTTTCTTGGGATTTTGCCGGGTTTGATCCGGGGGTGCCTCGTCTAATCCAGATGCTAGCAACAGGGGAAGTTTGACACTGCCCGGGCGTGTTAGCGAAGCTTGCGCGTCAGCGTATACGCGCGGGGATTCTTAGCTCAACGACACACCTTAAAACTGTCTTATAGCGCTGCGCCCTGGGAACAGAGAACAGGGAACAGGGAATAGAAAACCTTATCAAACAAAGGTTTTAGCAATTGTTCTTTACCTGAATTTGTAAACATACCAGCGCGCACTGCTATAAATATTAGGATATACGCATCAGTGATTACTGCGTATATCCTACTACAGCGCTAAAACATGAAGCCCTGGAACAATTAATGCTTAAATTAACCACTGTACAGCAGTAAGCGGATGATGGGACTCGAACCCACGACATTCAGCTTGGGAAGCTGACGTTCTACCACTGAACTACACCCGCACACTTAACCTTAAATATCCGAACTAGGATACCAAATATACATAAATTTGACAATAATTGGTCTGATTATAGCCTTTAATTATAGCAATTAGGGTTTAAGTGAGTTAAATTTTAAAGAATTAGCAAGATTCTGTTGCATCCTGATAGATTAGAAGCATTATCACTATATGTCTGCGCCCAAGGTCACAGCTGAGCGGCTGCCGTTTGTGCTTTGATGACCTAAGACCCAAAACCCTTGAGGAGAAAAGCTCTCAAACCATAACACAAATCTACGAAAACCCTTAACGCGATTTAGTAGCACCCTCAACAGATTGCTTTGAAGCACAAGTGGGTACCAAGAATGTTTAATGCCACGGAAATTTTAATTGATGCTTTCGTTCAAAAACTTCGAGAAGGCTACCGCCGTACTTACGGTGGGCTAAAAACCGATAACGAAGATATTATTGCCTGGGCTGGTAGCATGGCAATGGAAAATATTGCCAACAGTGACGCCCTCTATCATAATGTCGAACACTCAATCCTAGTTACCTTAGTGGGACAGGAGATTTTGCGTGGTAAGCATATCCGCGAGGGCGGGATAACTGCCGATGACTGGCTGCACTTTATCATTTCTTTGGTATGCCATGAAATCGGCTATGTCAAAGGTGTATGTCGCGCTGATCGAGAAGCAGAAAGAATGTACGCTACTGGGCAAGATGAGGAGATGGTTTATCTTTCACCAGGAGCTACAGATGCTTCCTTGACTCCTTATCATGTAAGTCGGGCAAAGTTGTTTATAAATGAAAGGTTTGGGGGACACAAGCTCATTGACGCTGAATTGATTAAGCGCAATATAGAATTAACTCGTTTCCCACTGCCGCAAGTGGGGGATCATCTCGATACAGTCAGCTATCCAGGCTTGATTCGGGCTTCTAACTTGATTGGTCAAATGAGTGACCCTCGCTATCTTAAGAAAGTTAATGCCCTCTACTACGAGTTTGAAGAAACTGGATTTAATCAGGCTTTTGGATACACTAATCCTACTGATTTGCGACAGAGCTATTCCAAATTTTACTGGGAAGGTGTCTTTCCCTACATCAAGGATGCCCTCGGCTATCTACAGCTCACACAGCAGGGCAAACAAATTATTGCCAACCTCTACTCCAATGTATTTGTCATCGAACATGACAACTATCCACAAGAGCAAGGACAAAAGGATACATCCCATCAAAACTCTCTAACAGCATGAACTGGTGGCAAAAACTTAAACAAAACCCCCTTGCACGTTTTGGTGCATTGCTACTTTTAATTTTTTACGTGAGTGTGATTGCGGCTGATTTTGTAGCACCCTATGACCCTTATAGTTCGCAACCAGATGGTTCACTATTGCCACCCACCAGAATTTATTGGCGTAACCAGCAGAGTGATCAATTTATCGGACCTCACGTCTATCCTACAACCCAAGGTCCAACTGATTTAGAGACAGGCGAGCGCCCGTCTCTGGTAGACTTGGAGAAACCCTCGCCAGTCAGATTTTTTGTTAAAGGTCCCGAGTACAAGCTGTTTCGGCTTAGTCTGCCACTACCTCCAAAGTTTGAGGAAGTGGAAATCTTTGCTGGCATTCCTTGGAATCGGCACTTATTCGGCACTGTCGGCGAAGCTAAATTAAATATACTAGGTACAGATGAACAGGCTCGTGACCAGTTCAGCCGTCTGTTGTATGGAGGTAGAATCAGTCTTAGTATTGGTTTAGTAGGAATTTCTATCTCCTTTCCCCTTGGTATGTTAGTTGGCGGTATTTCTGGCTATTTCGGAGGCTGGATAGATACCTTGCTGATGCGCTTGGTAGAGGTGTTGATGACAATTCCTACGATTTATCTGCTGGTAGCACTAGCGGCTGTGCTGCCCCCTGGGCTAACGAGCGCCCAGCGATTTTTGTTAATTGTCTTAATTACCTCATTAGTTAGTTGGTCCGGATTGGCGCGGGTGATTCGAGGACAGGTTTTATCGATTAAAGAGCGTGAATTTGTCCAGGCATCAAAGGCTATGGGTGCACAGCCCTTCTACATTATTGTTCGTCATGTTTTGCCCCAGACGGCTAGCTATATAATCATTTCCGCAACCCTGGCTGTTCCTAGCTTTATCGTCGCCGAATCAGTGCTGAGCTTAATTGGACTTGGTATTCAGCAGCCAGATCCCTCTTGGGGCAATTTACTTTCTCTGGCAACCAATGCTTCAATTCTAGTGCTACAGCCCTGGTTAATTTGGCCGCCGGCAGTAGTGATTATTCTAACGGTGTTATCGTTTAATTTACTGGGAGATGGTTTGCGAGATGCTCTGGATCCGCGCAGTTTCCGGCGCTAGTTCTTTTTGCTGAGGTGTTTATCTGGCAGGGCTTTGGGTTCATGGTTCATGGTACGCGCTCCGCGCATGCTGCGAAACATTGGGTTGGTATAGCGCTACGCGCAAGGCAGAGGGGAGAGGGCAGAAGGCAGAAGTTGACTGTGACAAAGTTTTAGCGATTGAGCTTGTCCTAACCTTAATACGTACTGCTATATTCGACAGTTGTGGAATAGCAACTCAATGAACAATCAACAATGAACTATGAACAGTTAATATTGATCACTGTTGAGGAGGAGTGTTTCTGTCATCGACGCTAGATGCTCCAGCCTCGCTTTAAGTTCCTGGGCACGTTTCTTATGGTTTAACTTTCGCTCGAGTGCCGCACGTGCTAGATCCTCGCGGTTATTTTTAAGAGCTCGAATTGCTACTTGATCCCAGGTATTAATCTCCTCAATTGCCTGTTTATATTGGGGTTGAGTATTATCCCACACTACCTTGAGATCAGCTAAGGCTTTGTTTAATAACTTGGTTGCATCATTCCGATTTGCTCCCTTAACTGCTTGTTTTAAGGGTTCGGATAAATTCTCTGTTTTGATCTTACTAATCAACGGCAGAAAATCTCTGATTTGCCGACTATCGCTGACGCCAGTTTTACACCAAGTAGCAAAGTGTTCGCAGTTATTGAATAGCAAGTTGTATTTTCTCTCCCCTAATCGGCTTTGGGCGCGCTGAACCACTACATCTGGGATATAACAAACCTTATACTTTCTCCGATAGACTTTTCTGCCTTGAGCAAAAGTATCCAAAGAGGTGCTCGAAACCATCTCATGATCCTTAAGCTTACGGTAATGGATCACATTACCGTCTCCACAGTCAATACCGTGATGCTGATAGACAGCCTGCAGTTTAAGATAGGGTCGAATGACGTAGATTTGGTCCCCTCGCGCCATGCTTGCCTCTGATGATTGCTATTGCTACTTTTGGTTTTGCCTACAGCAAGTTTTCAGCTGATGTCAATATAGCACTTCTCAAATTGATGAGGTAAATTCAATTTTCTTACCCCCACTCCCTACTCCCCATTCCCTACTCCCTACTTCCGATGACGAAACTACTTCATCATATAGATAAGCACTATATCTTTAATTAATACAAAAAACAATCAACTAGATTTCTAGGGGAAAACTAGCCTGACTTTCAGCTGATTCTCAGACAACCAGC
This sequence comes from Symploca sp. SIO2E9, assembly GCA_010692645.1. GTDB lineage: Bacteria > Cyanobacteriota > Cyanobacteriia > Cyanobacteriales > Coleofasciculaceae > SIO3C6. The sequence continues at coordinate 47,970 of JAAHGS010000002.1, read as the reverse complement.
TTAATCTTATAACCATGAACTCAATGATGGATACATGAGGTTAGCTCACTCCCAAGTAGCCAAGCTAATTGCAGACTCACCCTAGAGTTTGATTATGCTGTGGCAAAACTAGTTAATTAACTGATTTCTTAATTAGTTTTCCCCTGGGAGATACTTTGTTAAATAAAATAACTATTATCCATCATATCATTAAATCTATCCCGCTCAACTGCATAAGGCGAAGTCATGACCAATCAACAGCTCAAACATCGATCCCCTGCCAGAAAATTAACTCAACTTTCCAGGTTTATTGCCTTAACACTGTTGGCATTTGTTATTGCCCTTGTAATATCTGATGCTCCTGTCTTAGCGCAGGAATCTGCTCAGGCACAAGGATTCAATCCCCAAGAATGGTTACGGAATGCCTTGGAGTGGATTGAGGGCCTCGGTCCAGTTGGTGCGATCGCCTTTATGTTACTCTATATTGTCGCAACTGTAGCTTTCTTACCAGGGTCAATTCTCACCCTAGGTTCTGGGGTAGTTTTTGGTGTAGTCTTGGGTTCACTCTATGTATTCGTCGGTGCAACTGTGGGTGCTACTGCTGCCTTCCTGGTAGGACGTTATTTGGCAAGGGGCTGGGTATCAAAGCAAATTGCGGGTAACGAAAAATTTCGGGCAATTGACGAAGCTGTGGGTAAAGAAGGATTTAAAATTGTCCTGTTGACGCGACTTTCCCCTGTCTTTCCCTTCAATCTTTTAAACTACGCCTATGGTGTAACCAAAGTTGCTTTGAAAGACTATTTCTTTGCATCTGTCGGCATGATTCCAGGAACAGTAATGTACGTTTACCTAGGCTCACTAGCTGGTAATCTAGCAACGATTGGTAGTGGAGAGCAACCTACCAATGCTGCTGTACAGTGGGCAATTCGGATCATCGGTTTTATCGCTACAGTTGCGGTAACTTTGTATGTAACAAAAGTTGCTAAGAAGGCTTTAGATGAAACTGTTTCACCAGAACAAGTTTCAGAATAAATATTTTCCTAGTCAGCTCAAATACCCAGATTTTACTAAAGAGCTTTGACCTTTCAAATCAGAACTAAAAATACTAGGAATAATCCTCAGTTTTTAATTAAGCATTTGTATTACTGATCAGGAGTTTTATATGTCAAATTCGGCATTCGAGAGAGTGAGTATTCCACCGATGGATGAATATAACCAGAGGTTGGTTAACTACGTACATCCGCCCGATTGGGTGAATCCTAGACCTGCTGAGCGTTACGATTTAGTTGTAATTGGTGCTGGTACTGCAGGATTAGTGGTGGCAGCAGGGGCAGCAGGTTTGGGTCTAGGTTTGAAAGTTGCCTTGATTGAAAGACACCTCATGGGCGGAGATTGCTTGAATGTCGGTTGTGTACCTTCCAAGTGTGTGATTCGCTCTTCTCGCGTAGTTGCTGATATCAGGGATGCAGAACAATTTGGCATTAAAACCCCAGAACATATTGAAATAGATTTTCCTGCTGTCATGAAGCGGATGCGTAGACTCAGGGCAGGTATTAGCCATGTGGATTCTGCCCCGCGTTTTCAAAATATTGGGGTTGATGTCTTCTTAGGAAGTGGTAGTTTTGTCAGTGATGGTGCTATTCAAGTGGGCGATAAATTGCTCCGGTATAAGAAAGCAGTAATTGCCACGGGAGCAAGAGCTTTTCGACCTTCAATTGAGGGCATTGAAGAGGCTGGTTTTCTCACTAATGAAACTGTCTTTTCACTAACTGAACGTCCCAATCGCTTGGCCGTGATTGGGGGCGGGCCCATCGGTTGTGAATTAGCTCAATCATTTCGCCGTCTCGGCTGTGAAGTGGTACTATTTGAACGCGCTAATCATGTCTTGATTAGAGAAGATGTTGACGCTGCTGAAATTGTTCAAAAGAGCTTTATTAAGGAAGGAATTAACTTAGTCTTAGGCTGTCAATTACAACGGGTAGAAAAAACCCTAGAAGGTAAAAAGATTCACTTTACCAGCAACGGTGAACAGCAATCAGTGACAGTGGATGAAATTTTAGTAGGTGCAGGCAGGGCACCCAATGTTGAAGCTCTAAATTTAGAAGCAGTTGGGGTAGAATACGACCAGCGTAAGGGCGTGATCGTCGATGACTACTTACAAACCACGAACCCTAAGATTTATGCGGCTGGCGACATCTGCATGAACTGGAAGTTCACTCATGCTGCTGATGCTGCAGCTCGAATTGTGATTAAGAATACCCTATTTTCCCCCTTTGGTTTGGGAAGATATAAACTCAGTAGTCTAGTTATGCCTTGGGCAACCTATACTGATCCAGAAATTGCCCATGTAGGTATGTATGAACATCAAGCCCAGGCACAGGGTATTGATGTCAGTACCATCAAAATTGACTTTAATCATGTCGATAGGGCGATTGCTGATGGTGAAGAGGAAGGGTTTGTCAAAATTCATCATAAGAAGGGTTCTGATCAAATTCTGGGTGCGACAATTGTTGCCCGCCATGCTGGTGAGATGATTTCTGAGGTGAGTACAGCAATTGTTAATAAAATCGGTTTGAGCAAGCTTTCTGGAGTTATTCACCCTTATCCAACTCAGGCAGAAGGTATCAAGAAGGCTGCAGATGCTTATCGTCGTAAACTCTTGACACCTAATACTAAGCTATTTTTGGGATTGCTGACTAAGTTATCTTAGCTTGAAGCTCCTGCCACGATTAGAAGTACGGGGCAGGAGTGTTCATGGTTCATAGTTCATTAGCTTAGTATTCGGTAGTTGTGAAATACTTTCCCTTCGGAACAATCAACAAGGAAAAGTTCATGGTAGTTAACTATAAAAGACTATTTTAAACTCTACTTTATAGATGATCCCTCAATATTTTTTTCAAAATTATATTTATAAGATTGATTTGTAGATTTTTTTGATTTCTTTTGATTAGGAAAAATTTAATCAAAACTTTACACAGTAATTTTAATTGATTCAAAATTACTATTATATCACATATAAACATTTTTTTTTGATTTGTATGACAGATTTTTTAGCGAATACTTCAATTTAGAGAAAAAAATATCTGAATTTTAATAGTTCACAGTTTATAGCTTCTGAAGCTGTGAACTAATTAAGATCTGATTTAGACGAAAGAAAATATCGGCAAATTAATTATGGTCTCTAGAATTTGCTGATATTTAACTGTGCATTTATGAATTAATAAAATCTTTGTGCGTGCCAGGTTGCATCCCGTTATTTTTTGTGACTGAGGAGAAAAAATGGCTCTTGTTACTTGGACTGGATCTGGTGATGGTATATCCTGGAACGATGCAGCAAATTGGGATATTAATGTAGTTCCCAGTGTATCAGATGAGGTAATTATTAATACCAATGTCAATGTCACCACAGATGTAGATATCACAGTGGTTTCCTTGAATCTCACCGCAGGTACACTTACTGGCACGGGAAACACAACCTGGAGTGGTAATTTTACTATTGAAGAAAATTCCAGCGTAAAGTTTAGTGGTCAAACCCAAGCTTTCGGCAGCGGTACCAGCTTTCAAGGATTAGGCTTAATTGAACTGGAAAGCGGCATTTTTAATGTCGATGAAGACCTTACTATTAACACCAAATTTATTAATAAGAGCGAAGTCAAGATTAAAACTGGCAAGAAGTTAAATCTGACTGGTGATAGTGAAATCCGTGGCTCTTTTGACCTTGATGAAGACGCTAGTTTAGAGTTAATTGGTCTGACACATACTTTTGCTGCTGGTAGTGATTTCCTGGGCTTGGGTACAGTTGACCTAGTTAGCGGCGAACTCAATATTGATGAGGAAGTCAGTATTAAGAGTAAGTTCAAAAGTCAGAGCAACGTCAAAGTCAAAAACAAGCTTAAACTGGAGGGCGATAGTGAAATTAGTGGTTCTTTTGACCTTGATGAAGAGGCTAGCTTAGAGTTAATTGGTCTGACACATACTTTTGCTGCTGATAGTGATTTCCTGGGCTTGGGTACAGTTGACTTAGTTAGCGGCGAACTCAATATTGATGAGGAAGTCAGTATTAAGAGTAAGTTCAAAAGTCAGAGCAACGTCAAAGTCAAAAACAAGCTTAAACTGGAGGGCGATAGTGAAATTAGTGGCTCTTTTGACCTTGATGAAGAGGCTAGCTTAGAGTTAATTGGTCTGACACATACTTTTGCTGCTGGTAGTGATTTCCTGGGCTTGGGTACAGTTGACTTAGTTAGCGGCGAACTCAATATTGATGAGGAAGTCAGTATTAAGAGTAAGTTCAAAAGTCAAAGTAAAGTCAAAGTCAAAAACAAGCTTAAGCTGGAGGGCGATAGTGAAATTAGTGGTTCCTTTGACCTTGATGAAGAGGCTAGCTTAGAGTTAATTGGTCTGACACATACTTTTGCTGCTGGTAGTGATTTCCTGGGCTTGGGTACAGTTGACTTAGTTAGCGGCGAACTCAATATTGATGAGGAAGTCAGTATTAAGAGTAAGTTCAAAAGTCAAAGTAAAGTCAAAGTCAAAAACAAGCTTAAGCTGGAGGGCGATAGTGAAATTAGTGGTTCCTTTGACCTTGATGAAGAGGCTAGCTTAGAGTTAATTGGTCTGACACATACTTTTGCTGCTGGTAGTGATTTCCTGGGCTTGGGTACAGTTGACTTAGTTAGCGGCGAACTCAATATTGATGAGGAAGTCACGATTAAGAGTAAGTTCAAAAGTCAAAGTAAAGTCAAAGTCAAAAACAAGCTTAAACTGGAGGGCGATAGTGAAATTAGTGGCTCTTTTGACCTTGATGAAGACGCTACAGTTGAGTTTGCTGAGGGAACTCACATCCTGGACACAGGAACAACTTTCACTGGAGCAGGTTCTGTTCGCTTGGTGGGGGGAACTCTCACCGTCAATGAGAACATTAATGTCGAGTTCTTCGAGGTAACTGGTGGCACCATTGAAGGGGCAGGTACCATCACCGCCAACAAGCAAATTCAAACTATTGCTATCAATCTCGATGAAGGGGAAACCGAAGTAATCAGTAACCAATTTCTTGTGGTTAGTAGTGGAGATACTTCTGCAGAACAAATTATCTACACCCTGACTGATTTACCTGATGAAGGTATTCTCTTTCTCAATGGTGTTGCTGTAGAAATTAATTCTACTTTCACCCAAGCCGACATTAACAATGGTTTGCTGACTTATGCCGATGGCGACAGCGACGCCAGTAGCGATAGTTTCGGTTTCGACGTCACAGCTAACGGTGAACTAATTACCAGCAGGAGTTTTAATTTTACTATCGGAGAAAACTTAATTGCTGAGTTCCGAAATGTAGACACTGCTGGTATTTTTGCATTTGAGGAAATCAGTTCCTCAGTCAAACTCAAATTTAGTGTTGATATCAATAGTAGCCCTAGTTTTAACAGTGAAATGGGGGTATTTTTGGTTGATGATGACCAAGGCACTATCGACGGAATTGCCCCTGGCGAACCTGGCTATTTGCAAGCTGCCCTAAGTCGGGCGCAAATCATTAGTTCAGTCCTATCTAACCCTCCCAATGGTTTTGCACAAAATTCTCGCCTCTTAGAGTTTACATCTAGCGATCGCCTAGGATTTTACTTAGTCTCACAAGGTACTACAGACCAAGTACTCAGCCAAGTGGCTGCTGGAGAGACGCCTGATAATGTGATCTTCTCCACTTCAACCAATCTACAGGTTTCTAATTCTACCAGTACTAGTTTTACCCTCAATTGGGAGGAGCAGCCAGATGGGGGTGATGCTTCCTTCGACGATGTTGTAATAAACCTTGAGTCGGTAGGCACAAGCCCGACACCGGGGGCAGAACTTCAAATAATCAGTCAAGGAGAATTGCTAGATTTACGTTCTTTTGAGGGGGAGGTTTCTGCTAGCTTTACAGTGAACCGGGAGGCTGAGTTTAACAATAGGATTAGCTTTTATGTGGTTCAAAATGAGCAAGGTACAATCCTTGATGAATTAACTGGTCAACTAGTTAACCCTGAAGCTCAAGGTTATGCAGAAATTGCTATCCGGCAGAGTATAGAAGTTGAACTCTCTGTGGAAAACCAAGGCACTGCCAATATAGTCACTCAGCTGCAAGGAGGGGAGATTTTAGCACCATTCGTCATTGTCAATGGCAGCATCAGCGATTTTCTCAAAACTAATCCAGAGAATTTAGAGGATGAAGGTTCTAATGCCTACTTTGCTTTCGAGGATGCCAACCCTGATCAAGTCGATCACTTTGCTATGCTTGGGGACAATACTTTTGGTGTTGAAGATTTGTTCGGTGGCGGTGACAATGACTTTAACGATGTAACCTTCAAGGTTGACCTGACAATTCCCTAGGAGTATGGATACAGAATAATCGATGTACTTGTTTGGTAAAAAAATCCTTGAAATCCCTGTATGGTATAGCTTTCACACTCATACAGCAAGCCCTAGGTAGACATAAATCGAGGATCTAAGTTAAACTTGTAATGAGTTTGACTTATTAGTTCCAAGTTCTCCCACAGAAGCTCTCTTTTCAGGGCTTCACAGTCGTTTCTAGAATCAGAAGCAGAGTGTTGGTCAGATCACAACCATAACTCCGTTGAGAGCAGCCGAAAACAGGCTGCTTAAGCGTAGCGGAAAATACGAACATCTTAACCAGCTTATAATCTATAGATTACCAAAAATCACTTTGAAAATCTCTTAAATTTAGTCTAAGAACATTAACTATGCACAATGAAGCGGCAGCTCTCAAACCAATTCGCTCACTTGAAGACGCCCTCAATCGCTGTCAGGCTATAGGAATGCGTCTTAGCCGTCAGCGTCGCTTCATTCTGGAATTGCTTTGGCAAGATAAAGAGCACCTCTCAGCACGAGAAATTTATGACCGTTTAAACCAGCAAGGCAAAGAGATTGGTCATACTTCCGTTTATCAGAATTTAGAGGCCTTATCGAGTCAAGGCATTATCGAATGTATCGAGCGCTGTGATGGACGACTCTACGGTAATATTAGTGATGCTCACAGCCATGTCAACTGTTTAGATACCAACCAGATTATCGATGTTTACGTAGAACTGCCTAAAGATTTGCTCAAACAAATTGAACAAGAAACTGGTGTGCAGATTACTGAATATAGCATTGACTTCTACGGTTACCGCAACTCAGTAGGCAATAGGGAGTAGGGATTGTAAACACAACTTGGCAAGTTATCACTAAGCCTGTGGAGGTATAATTACTGTATCTGCATAGGCATCCTCATCATCCTCATCCTCAGAAGAGATCATCTGTTCTTGAAGATGATTTTTAATTAGTTCTGTAGGGTGGCTGTGTTCATCTCGCCAGTTACCAACCATAGCATCTGGTAATATTGGTTCCCCTTCTGCACTCTCAATCAAGATAGTTGTCTCTTTCCCAGAGAGTTCATCCTCTTCACTAGAGGCAAGTTTGGGAACTAAAGAGTGCTTGTAAGCCTGAAATTCCTCTAGGGAAAATATTGCCCCGCTGCTTTTGGCAAACTCCCTATGTTCTGGATCTAACTGGGTTTTAAACAGACAGGCATTACAGAGATTTGCCTTAGTCAGAGTTGCCCTTTTAAGATTAGCACCAGACAAATCTGCTCCTTCTAAACTTGCTCCTGAAAGGTTAGCATCGGCTAGATTAGTACTAGCCAAACTTGACCAAGACAAATCAGCATTTTGAAGATTTGCCCGAGCCAAGTTTAGTCCAATTAACTCAGCAGCAGATAAATTAGCTTTCGAGAGATTCGCCTCAGCAAGCATGGCGCGGTTGAGACAAGCTCCTACCAGTTGTAATTGAGCCAAGCTATGTCGTACTCTCTGCCAAAAAGCAGTAGTTGAAATTGCTGTTGTGCGACCAATAAAACTTAATAACTGTTCGGCATCAAACTCTGAGGGAATGTCTGGATTACCACAGGGCCAAAAGGTAATTTCCGCTGCTTGTGCTCCTGAACAAAGTAACAAGAAGACATTAATGCCGACAGCCGCATCAATTTGCAGTACATTTAAAGAATTGTGGAGTGCCTGTAGCTGGGAATGAGTTTGATGAGCAATGCCCTCATCGAGCCAACGCCCCCGACAGTAAGCTCGATAGAAACGATAGAGGCGTTGAAACAAAACCCGAAAAGAAAAAGCCTTGGCATTGCGCTTTTCTTCCCTGCGGAGACTTTCAATTACTAGCTCTTCCACATGGTTAGATAATAGACCATAGCCCAGCAAAGCATAAAGATGCTTTGCTACTTTGAGTTGGTCGTTAATAACATAAGTAATTTCACCATACTGGTCTTGAATTTCTTGGGTAAGTTTCATCAACTGAACAGCAATTTCTTGGGCTCCCAAGTATTCACCTAGGTTAGGGTGAGAAAACTCAATCATAGGACTTGGAAAAGAAATAGTTACAGGCTTTTCACTGGAGGTATTTCCAGAATATAGGTTATAATTTTCAAGTTTCAACCGATCATTTTTCAACCCTTTAGGTGAACCAGAGTCAAAGAACAACGCTGGCAGCAGTCCTCTAGAAACATCAGTTATAGACTCACCAAAAAGCTGTTTTTCGATCTCGGCTTGAGGCACTTGATATTGACCAGTTTGCAGAATAGTCAAAGCCGCTACTTGCATTTGGTGGCGCAGGTATTGAGGATGACGCCCCTGAAGAAGATTAGCAATTGCTTCGGAAGAGCGGCTAGCATGGGCAAGACCTTCCCTAAGCAACTCTGGTGTTGAGCTGCTGTTACCAGCAGTCTCGCCTAAAAGCCATCGACAAATGCGCTCGTAAATTTCAAAATTCACTTGAGAAGAGTTCATCTGAAAAATACTCTCATCAACCAGAGCATCTCGATGTAAAATACCCAACAGGTAAAGCATGAGAGGACGCTTGACCAGATTTGCCAGTTCCTTGGCAGCAGGTTGCTTTTGAAAAACCTTGCCGTGTTTCAAAAAGTTAAAATATGCCTGAGCAATGGAACGTGACCCTAGTTTTGCCCATTGTTGAAACCATTGTCGGAATTCATCTTGAGCAAACGGTTGTATCGCCATGCGCCGCAGTGGGACAGGGGAGCGTAAGCTACTACTCTGCCAGTAATTGCCAATTACACAATCTAGCGTGGTTGAGGGACTAGTGAGCATGAGCTTGTGGCGAGGTAAACCACTCTCATCAAGGTGCTGCTGATGAAATCGTATCACCTGATTGAGAAAAGCCCTTAGGTGGCTTGACTTTCTCGGAGAGTGGGCAAGCTCATCAAGACCATCAAGGATCAGTAAGCAAGGAGGATATACTGGTGAGAGCCAACCATCGCGATCGCTAAAACGCCCGATCGGTAAAGCGGTGTCTAAACTCTGCTCTAAGGTTTGACCTAAGCTGAGATCTCGAAGTCTAATCAGTACTGGCATCCACTTGGGATAAACCTCCCTGGCGATTTGGGAAGCCCAAATCTGGCAGAAACTAGTCTTGCCGCCACCAGGATCAGCTTCAATCACGGCAATACTGATCCTATCTTCTAACTGAGACATTGCCCATCTGATCAAATCCACTGCTTCAGGGGATGAAGCTTGTAGAGGCAACGAAGCCGAGGCTTGGGCATTATCCTTGAGTCTCACCTTATCTAAACCACCGACACCGAACTCTTCAGCATTAGAATAGTGTTGGTTGGCAGGTATTTGTGAACCTACTGGGCCTAAAGCATTGCTTGGCTCTAAAACTTTCCCAGCTTCAATGTGTACCTCAACTCCCTTGAGGGGGACATATAAATCTTGGAGAGAAAAAAGTTCTCCTAGTAAGGGTTCACTTAAAGATTCTAACAGCCTGGCTCGGTAATATTCCCGATTGAGGTTGCTCGGTAGTCCAGCTTTGGCAAACTCAGAGTTTTCTTGAGACTGCTCGGGAGTAGCCGTATCTGGCAAACTGCTCAAATTGCCTAGGCGCACAAACTTTTGCAACTGTGCTAGGGGCAGAGGGTTTTCAGCAATTACAGTGAGCAGATGACCTGATAGTCCATGACTCAAGCGCTGTGTAAGCAATTGAGCTTCAGTTTCTTCAGCGCCATTAGCAATAAACCAGGCTTTTGCCAGATTATTGATCTGCTGCACCAAAAAAGAATCAGCTACAATCGAAAGAGCTTGTTCTGCCTGACTATCAGTGAGGCGTCCTGGTCGTAAGGTTTTCAGTAGAGCCAGTAGTTGTGGGTTACTCAGGGTCTTAACTGCACCTTGAATAGTTGGCACCTCAGCTCGATTTGCCCAGACTCTTTTCAATTGAGATTCTTGTTCTAAAATTTCTTGTAGGGCATTAAGATAAGCAACTTGAAAAGTCAGCCAAGTTCCTTCATTGCGCTTGAGGGGCTTTTTTCGACTAAGAATGCGCAGCAAACCCACACTAACCTGGGAAATGGGATTTGCTACTTGCCGTGCAGCTTGAAAAGGCAACTCCAAAACATCAGTTAAGGCACTGATATTGAAAGGGGTTAAACTTTTGACTTCCATATCTTGGGCAATGCGAAAAGCAATGCCCGCCAACTGGTTTCCTGAGACTCCTAGTTGGCTCAGTTCAATGTGGCGCTCTAGTAACCAATTTCTCAGATTAAGGGTCATTCCACCCTCTTCTCTCCAAAAATTACCGCTAATCTTAATTGTGAACCCTAGACCACAGACATCTCCATAAAAGAGCCTAAAACCTTGATAATATCTTGGTTGAATCAGGATTTATTCCGATGCTACTTCTTCTTTTCATTTTTTGGCTATATAATTAATCCATCGATTCAAGTACCTTTTGAATCCTCGTGTTTCGACGCGAGGAGAGGTCAAAGCAGCGATTCCATGACCAGGCGTCCCTGAAATCTCCTCAACCAGTAAGCCCAAATATTGAGGCAACTGTTAGAGGGTACTGATGCTTTTACTCTAGATACTTCTACTTTGAGCAATAGTCAGGACATTAAAGAGGTTCCACCGGAAAATTTCTACAGGAGTGGAGAAGGGCCATCTAAGAAAACAAAATACCGCCAGAGTCGTCTCTGGCTGTGGTGGCTGCTGTGGTCAATTTTTTTTGCCCTTCTCGGGGGAGGAGTGACCTCAGGTATCAGATGGCTAACTAAGCTACCGCCTCCTATCAATTGCCAAAATATCTCTGCCTTATCTGCTGATGGCGAACGCTTGTACTGCGCTCAGAAGGCTGCTGATTCAGGGCAATTGCAGCAGTTATTGGCAGCAATCAGTTTAGTTGAGGATTGGTCAAAACAACATCCCCTTTACTGGGAGGCACAGCGCCGCAACCAGCAATGGTCAAAGGCAATTATGGAAATCGCCCAGCAAAAAATTAACCAGGGTGAACTCTCGGCAGCGGTAAAAATTGCTCAGCAGCTTCCTGTCACCAACCCTCTTTATTCTCAAGCACAAGCCTCTATTACTGCTTGGCAAGGGGAATGGCAGCAGGGTAAATTAATTACTGGTCAATTTCAGGACGCTCTGAAACGGCAAAACTGGCAACAGGCATCTCGACTGATTGGAGAACTCACCCAACTAAACCAGCAATACTGGAATTCATTGCGTTTCGATCAACTGATGCAAGAGCTAGACACTGAAAAACAGGCTTGGCAACAGCTGGAAAAGGCAAAGAATTTAGCTTTATCTGGTCAGCTTTCTCACTTAGAGAAAGCTATCACCCTAGCTGGGAAAATTAGCCCTAAAAGCTATGTTAAAGCCCAGGCACAAGCAGAACAGTTGCAGTGGGGGCGTGCTTTACTAAAATTTGCTGCGGAACATTTTGCTAACCAGGATTTTGCCAGTGTGATTAGTATTGCCGAGCAAATACCTGTTAACACCTCCCTCTATGAGGAAGCACTAGACTGGATTCGCCTGTCTCGCGCCAGTGAAGTTGCCTCTAAGGATAATCTTGCTGCCCTAGTCGATGCTCTAGCAGTAGCAGCCCAAATTTCTAGCCAAAGTCCTCTTGCTCAACTAGCTTCTCAACAAGCGGCTAAGTGGTCATCTCATTTGCAAGCTCATCAACACATAGAATTAGCCAAATTTTTGGCTGGATTTGAGCAGCTTACTGGCTTCGAGATGGCAATCGAGCAAGCAACTTTAATAGATCCAGAAAGTCCCCAGAGTCTCAAGGCCCAGACGCTTATTACTCAGTGGCAGCAGGAAATTCAGCAAATTGAAGATAGAAAGGCATTGCTTCAAGCCCGAGAATTGGCAGAGGTTGGCTCTATGGAAATGCTCAAGGCAGCTGTAGAAGTCGCCAGTCAAATTCAGCTAAGTCAACCCCTACGCCCTAAAGCTGAAAGTGCAATCACTAAATGGCATCAGCAAATCCAAATCCTTGAAGACCAAGCTCTCTTAGAGGCAGCTAGGGTGCTTGCTCAGAGACAGGATTTTATCAAAGCGATCGCTACTGCTAAACAAATTAGTTCACAGCGGGAACTCTATCCTCAAGCCCAGGAAGCAATTGCCAACTGGGTAGCCGAAATTGAGACAGCTCAAGACCTTCCAATTTTAGATGCAGCTTCTGCCCTGGCTGCTCAAGGACGTTTTGACGCCGCCATCGCCACGGCTTCTTTTATTTCTCCTGAACGAGTTCTTTACAAACAAGCTCAAGCCCTGAAAAAGACCTGGCAATCTCAAAAAACTGCTCTGAGCAGTGCAAGTTCACTCGGTAATCAATCTCCAACTCTCAACGATCAAACTGCAAATTGAAAACCCAAAAATAACTTCGAGCGAGAGTTAGCCATTGGTTTTAACCAATGGCGGTAGAGCGAGACTCTCCGATTTATCCTGGTGATAAATCACACTAGTTTTGGTGTATAATTACCCCATCGATTTAACTAGTCTCAGTTTCATTTCTAGTCAAAGTTGGTGAAAAACCCGACAGCTAGGAAGATTTTCAATTGACAACGACTGGGGTAGATATCGAAAAGTAGAGATACAGTTGGGCGTAAGCTTGACCAAGGTCTGTAGGGCATCTTTGACCGTGCCTACCAGAAAAAATCTGGGAAACTCTCGTGGAGGAGCTTGATTTTAATGCGCTCCGTAACAACCACTTGAATCCTCGTTCTTTTAACGTGAGGAGAGGTCAAACTTTGTGATACTATCTATCGAGGAATACGCAATGCCCAAATTCAGCGCGGAATTTTCGCTACTGAGTTGATTCCGTCTAACTAGTTGGTCTTTACGTGAGTTTCAGGTATGTACGTAGCACTCTGGCCCGGCAAACCCTATCCCCTGGGAGCAACATTTGATGGCAAAGGTACCAATTTTGCTTTGTTTTCAGAAAACGCCACAGGTGTAGAACTCTGTTTATTTGACAAAGATGATCATGAGGTACGCCTAGCTTTGAGTGAAGTTGATAACTTCGTTTGGCATGGCTATGTACCAGGGGTTGCACCTGGTCAACGTTATGGTTTCCGAGTTCACGGACCCTATGACCCCTCTGAGGGACACCGCTTCAACCCGACTAAACTCCTGATTGACCCCTATGCCAAAGCTCTTGATGGCGATATCAGCTATGGTCCAGAAATCTTTGGGTATGCATGGCATCATCCAGAAGAAGACCTCAGTTGGTCCCACTTAGAAGACTCTAAGTTGATTCCCAAGGCTGTAGTTATTGATGATTCCTTTGATTGGGAGGATGACCAACTTTTACAGACACCAGCGCATGAAACAATTATCTACGAAACTCACGTCAAGGGCTTTACTAAACTCAACCCGGATATTCCAGTAGAGCTGCGCGGAACTTATGCGGGGTTAGCGCATCCAGCAGCAATTGCCCATCTCCAGTCTCTAGGCATTACAGCGATTGAACTGTTACCTGTTCATCAATATTTCTCGTTTCCTGGGCATCTGGTTAAACAGAAATTAAAAAATTACTGGGGCTACGATTCGATCAACTACTTTACCCCCCACTGGATCTATAGTTCCGACAAAACTCCAGGACAGCAAGTAACTGAATTTAAGCAGATGGTAAAAACCCTGCATAATGCGGGGATTGAGGTAATTCTCGATGTCGTCTACAACCACACCGGAGAAGGCAATCACTTAGGTCCAACTCTGTCCCTCAGAGGCATTGACAATGCCACCTACTACCGCTTGCTAGAAGATGAACCCCGCTACTACATGGATTTTACTGGTTGCGGCAATTCCCTCAACGTTCGCCATCCCCAGGTTCTAAAGTTAATCATGGATAGCTTGCGCTATTGGGTTTTAGAGATGCATGTCGATGGTTTCCGCTTTGATCTGGCATCGGCTCTTGCCCGAGAATTGTATGAGGTTGATAGTCTGGCTGCTTTCTTTGATATCATCCACCAAGACCCTGTACTTTCTAATGTCAAGCTGATTGCTGAACCCTGGGATGTAGGAGAAGGCGGCTATCACGTCGGTAAATTCCCGCTGTTATGGTCTGAGTGGAATGGCAAGTATCGCGATACTGTGCGCGATTTCTGGCGCGGTGAAGAAAGCAGCCTGGCTGAATTTGGCTATCGCTTCACTGGCAGTTCTGATCTATATGAGTCCAATGGGCGGCGACCTAGTGCTAGTATCAATTTCATTACTGCCCATGATGGTTTTCCTCTCAATGACCTCGTTAGCTACAACGATAAACATAATCAGGCTAACGGAGAAGACAACCGGGATGGAGAAAGCTATAACCGTTCTTGGAATTGCGGAGTTGAAGGAGCCACCGATAACCTAGAAATCCTCAAGTTGCGGGAGCGACAAAGGCGGAATTTCCTAGTAACTCTGATGCTCTCTCAGGGCGTACCTATGCTTTTGGGAGGTGACGAAATGGGACGCTCACAGCATGGTAACAATAATCCCTACTGTCAAGACAATGAAATTTCCTGGTTCAATTGGGATTTGCCAGAGGAAAATGCAGAACTTTTAGACTTTACCCGCCAGCTGATTTATCTCCGCCGCCAGCATCCAGTATTTCGCCGACGCAAGTGGTTTCAAGGTCAAGCCATCCATGGTTGGGGCGTTACTGATATTGGCTGGTTTAATCCCGATGGTGGCGAGATGACAGAGGAGCAGTGGAACGATGGTTTAGGCAAAGCAATTGGTATCTTCTTGAATGGAGAAGCAATCGCTAAGCGTGGTCCCCAAGCCGAAAGGATTATGGATGATAGTTTTTTGTTGTTCTTTAATTCCCACCATGAAATGATTGAGTTTGTCTTGCCCGTCGGACTTAGGGATAGAAATTGGGCTGTGGTAATTGATACCAAGGAACCTCACTTTATTGAAGAGGGGAGTGTGTATACGGATTATAAAACGGTGCCAGTTACAGAGCGCTCAGTGGTGGTATTGCGTCGTTTAGATTAGATTTCTTGATTGATGCGAAAGTATTGCTGCTGAAGGGAATCAAGTTGGCAACAGGGAACAGGGAACAGAGAACAACAGGTAACAAGGAAATGTCCTAACAGCTGTGGCGAATGCTATACAATTAATTTTGCCCAGGTACTTATTGGAATCACCGTTTTTCAAAGCAGGGAGTTCTCAAAACAGAAAATTCCGTGAGCTGAGGTTGGCAAGCCAAGCGCTTTACCTTAAGGGTGAGCGCTTGGTGGATTTCAGTTGTTTTAATTTTCTGCATTACCTTGGAAAGGCTCTTTACCAATCCCTAATTCTTCTTTGGAAGATTTAAGGGCTTTCCAGAGTGCTTTAATTTGGTTGTAGGCATCTTGTGGGGGAATCTTACCACTAGTCTCAAGATTGCAAATATAGCTTACCAGTTGCGCAAATTCCTGTAGATTAGCGTTAAAAACCAAATTCTCCGGCTTGACCTGACCGTAATATCGGCTGTGAGGATACAAAAAATCTTCTTTATCTTCTCCATCTAACATAGCTAACTCCTGATCTTAGTTGACTTAGCAATTTTGTTTCAAGGTTCATTCCTATTCTTCCCAGAAATTTTCAAAAACGCGACAATTGCAGCTTAAAATAATTAGATTTAAACCTAAAAAGGAGGTTGTCAATAGCTCTTGGAGGAATTTCAGTTGTCAGCTTAAAAATGCACAATCAAAGCAAAAATGCAGATGAGCTACTTCCTCACTTCCTTGAGAAGCTCATCCTGGTTACAGTTGGACAAAGATTAGAATTATAAATGATATTTAGCATAAATATCACATTAATTAATAATATCTTCAAATGCATTTATTCTAATCATAACACCTAGCGTTGCTGGTTCTTCTCAATTAAGATACTCCAGGAAATTGTAATTATGTCGTCACCTCAAAAACTATACGAAGGCAAAGCTAAGATTCTCTATACAACTGATGAACCATCAATGTTGCTGGCTCACTTCAAAGATGATGCCACTGCCTTCAACGCCCAAAAGCGAGGTCAAATTATTGGTAAGGGCGAGATCAACTGTGCGATCGCAACTGAATTGTTCAGATTGCTGGAAGCAGAAGGAATTACCACCCACTTTATTGAGCAACCAGCTGCCAACCAAATGTTGATCAGGCGCACTCAGATTTTACCCTTAGAAGTGGTAGTCAGGAACATTGCAGCCGGCAGTCTCTGTCAACAGACTGGATTGCCGATGGGTACGGTATTGCCAAGACCATTGGTGGAATTTTATTTTAAGAACGACGCTTTGGGGGATCCACTGTTGACGCGTGATCGCTTGTTACTGCTAGAATTAGCAACGCCTGAACAGCTTGACGAACTCAATCAACAGGCTCTGGAAATTAATCAGATTCTCAAAGTTTTTTTCAATCAGTGCAGCATTACCCTGGTAGACTTCAAGCTAGAATTTGGTCTTACTCCCAGCCAAGAGTTAATATTAGCCGATGAAATCAGCCCAGATACCTGTCGCCTCTGGAACCAAACCGAGACAGATCCCCAAGGACGAGTCATGGATAAAGACAGGTTTCGTCACGACTTAGGAAAGGTGGAAGATGCCTATAAACAAGTTTTAGAACGAATAGTGGCTCTTAAACAAGAGCCAGAGAAGGACAATTAATAACAACTCAATTGCTAACTAGCAATAAAAATGGTGTGTGGAAGTGGCAAAAAACCTCAAAGAAATGCGCGTATCTAGCTTGTTAGCGGTAATTATCGCCGCAACCGCCAGTATCGGCTTATCAAAGCCTAGCAGTGGGCAAACAACTCAGTCTGCGCCAGCAGCTGCTGAGGGTAATTCCAGCAGCCTTAACAATCGTGACTACTTGGTCAATAGTACAATTGCTCAGAGCCAAATGACTTTACCGCTAGCGGTAGAGTCAGATTATCAACAGGAAATAACCCTAGGCAATGTTAAAGCCATCTCGGTACCAGAGTTCTTTGTTCAGACGCCAGAGTCAGGGAATATTTACTCTCTAGATCCCAAATCAACACTTCCAGTTGTCGGCTGGAGTAATGGGGTTTATGGGCAAGTGCAGGATTTGACTCTAGGGATACCTTCCCAGGCTCAACAGGATATTTCGGAAACCGTAACCTCACTTAGAGCACAAGCTCCTCCCACCGAGACACCTCCAACAGAGATACCTCCAACAGAGATACCTCCAGCACAGACGCCAACTCCAGATCCAGAAAAGCGAGTGTTAGTGGCAGAAGTCGATGTAGAGGTTGAAGGTGCCACCTCAGAATTTCAAGAGCGACTCACACAGCAAGTTTATCAGGCGATTGTCACCCAACCGGGACGAGCGACAACCCGTTCTCAATTGCAGGAGGATGTTAATGCTGTTTTCGCTACGGGTTTCTTCTCCAGCGTCAATGTTGAACCAGAAGATACTCCCTTGGGTGTCCGCATTACCTTTATTGTGGAGGCTAACCCAGTACTGCGCGAGGTTGTGATCGATACTAGACCAGAAGGTATCAGCGAACGTGCACTGCCTAAAGAAGAAGTAGATCGTATCTTCAGTGAACAGTATGGTGATATTCTCAACCTTCGCCAACTCCAAGAAAGCATCAAACAAATTAACGATTGGTATCGAGATAAAGGTTATGAATTAGCTCAAGTAATTGATACCTCTACACAAATCAATGAAGATGGAATAGTCACTTTGGTGATTGCAGAAGGGGTAAT
Source organism: Symploca sp. SIO2E9 (assembly GCA_010692645.1). Taxonomy (GTDB): domain Bacteria; phylum Cyanobacteriota; class Cyanobacteriia; order Cyanobacteriales; family Coleofasciculaceae; genus SIO3C6. The sequence continues at coordinate 29,958 of JAAHGS010000002.1, read as the reverse complement.
TGAAGACATTGCCGTGCGTTTCCTCGATGAAGATGGAGAACCAATTCTCGATGAAGAAGGCAATGAACTACCGATAGTAACTGATCAGGAAGAGTCAGTGGGAGGGCGCACTCGCCCCTTTATTATTACGCGGGAGATTCAACTCCAACAAGGTGATGTCTTTCGTAGGCAAACAGCAGAAAGAGATTTACGCCGCGTCTTTGGTTTAGGGCTTTTCGAGGATGTCCGGCTTTCGTTTACCCCCGGTAGCAATCCGACGCAGGTGATCATGGTTGTAGAAGTGATTGAGAGAAGCTCTGGCTCCCTCGCTGCTGGTGCTGGTGTTAGTTCTGCCAGTGGTTTATTTGGCTCAGTTAGTTATCAAGAGCAAAACTTAGGGGGCAATAACCAGACTTTAGGGGCAGAATTTCAGGCAGGAGTCCGGGCATTGTTGTTTGATGTTAACTTCAGGGACCCCTGGATTGCTGGAGACCCCTACCGCACCTCCTATACTGTTAATGCCTTCCGACGCCGTTCAATCTCGCTGATCTTTGATGGTGGAGAAGATGAAGTTGAACTGGATAATGGCGATCGCCCTCGCGTCGTGCGCACAGGGGGTGGCGTTAACTTTACCCGTCCTTTGTCGAGAGACCCGTTTAGAAGATCGGAATGGACAGCTTCAGCAAGATTGCAGTATCAGCGGGTTGCCATCACCGATGCTGATGGCGACATTGAAGCTGAAGATGAAGAAGGTAACGACCTCAGCTTCAGTGGAGATGGCAGAGATGACCTGTTCACCTTGCAGCTAGGTGCAGTGCGAGACCGACGCAATAATGCCCTCAAGCCAACTAGCGGTTCCCGAGTAAGTTTTGGTGTTGAGCAATCTATTCCCATCGGCAAAGGCAACATTCTCTTAAGTCGCCTGCGAGGTAACTACAGTTACTACATCCCAGTTAAATTTACTAACTTTGTTGAGGAAGAAGGTCCAGGTACTCAGACCCTAGCTTTTAATATTCAAGGGGGAACTGTAATCGGAGATTTGCCCCCCTATGAAGCCTTTTCCCTCGGAGGCAGTAACTCGGTGCGAGGATACGAGGAGGGAGAAGTGGGTGCAGGACGCAGCTTTATTCAGGCAACTGCTGAATATCGCTTCCCCATTTTCTCAATTGTTGGCGGTGCTCTGTTTATTGACTATGCCACGGACTTGGGCACAGGTGACGATGTACCTGGTGAACCAGCGGTTGTACGGGATAAACCAGGGGATGGCTTGGGATATGGTGTCGGTGTTCGTGTGCAGTCCCCACTCGGTCCAATTCGCGTAGATTTTGGTTGGAATGACCAAGGAGAAAACCGCCTTCACTTTGGTATTGGAGAAAGATTCTGAGGAAGTAATGACTCAATATACCTTGGGAGGTACTTTTGAACGTTCCGGCGTCGGACTCCACAGTGGCATGTTGACAAAGGTGCGGGTAATGCCAGCAGCACTAGGGGAGGGACGCTATTTTGTACGCCTTGACCTGGCTGGGGCTCCAGTTATTCCGGCAGTAGTAGATACTGTATCTGAGACGACCCTTTCTACAGAGCTTGGCTCATCAACACAGTTGCCAGAAGCACGGGTACGGACGGTAGAACATCTGTTAGCAGCACTGGCATGCTGTGGTGTTGATCATGCTCGGATTGAGATTGATGGTCCGGAAATACCACTGTTAGATGGTTCTGCCAAGCTTTGGGTTGAGGCAATTAGTGAGGTTGGTGTTGTCGTTATCGAACCAGAGAGGGAGGGTAAACTCAAGAACAGGGGAGAGGCTCTTCACCCTAATCCCTGTCTCCGTTCCTCTTCTTTAGTATTACCCAAAGCAGTTTGGGTGTATAAAGGTGATAGCTTTGTGGCGGCACTGCCAGCACCGACAATTCGTTTTACCTACGGGATTGAGTTTGATTTACCAGCGATTGGCAATCAATGGTATAGTTGGAAACCTTCTCAGGAGAGTTTTGCTGAGGCGATTGCTCCGGCTCGCACTTTTGGATTAGCTTCGCAAATCAACCACTTACGTGAGCGCGGCTTGATTAAGGGCGGCAGCTTGGAAAATGCCTTGGTTTGTGATCGACAAGGATGGCTTAATCCTCCCTTAAGATTCTCAAATGAACCAGTGCGTCATAAACTTTTAGATTTAGTAGGGGATTTAAGTTTATTAGGAGCTTTTCCTGTAGCTCACTTCCTAGCTTACAAAGCCAGCCACAATCTACATATTCAACTAGCACAGCAGTTAGCTGGAGCAAAATAGTTGGAGTTTTAGAAAGTTGTAGAGCTTACTCCCTGTAAAGACACGAGGCTACTAGAGGGCTATAGATCGCCAAAAAAATTCTAGCCTCCAGCTAATCATCTTTGATGTTAAATTAGCACACAACATGATAATCTGCAACCTGCAACCTTCCCAAGCTAGCTTATGTCTATACTAACCGACCTTAACAGCCACGATGATTCTGCGAAAACAGCCCAACAGCCAGATGGCAAACCATGTAATAAAGTTATTTTCACCCTCGAAGATATTCAGAAACTACTACCTCATCGATATCCTTTTGCATTAGTTGACCGCATTATCGAATATGTGCCAGGGAAGCAAGCTGTCGGTATCAAGAATGTCACTTTCAATGAACCCTATTTTCAGGGGCATTTCCCTGGACGTCCGATGATGCCTGGGGTGATGATTGTTGAAGCCATGGCTCAGGTTGGAGGTATTGTCTTAATACAACTGCCAGATAGTCCAGGGGGATTATTTGTATTTGCAGGTATTGACAAAGTGCGCTTTCGTCGTCCTGTAGTTCCTGGAGATCAATTAGTAATGAAAACGGAACTGTTGTCAGTCAAGCGCCGTCGTTTTGGTAAGATGCAAGCTCTAGCTGAAGTTGATGGTCAGCGAGTAGCAGAAGGTGAACTGATGTTTTCTCTGGTAGAGTGACACAATTACTGTGCTTGCGATACAAGTCAACTACTCACATTCACCCTAAGGTCTAATCAACAGTATCACGGAGGACTCCTGCTGGGTCATGTTTGAGTTAATCTTTAACCTAGCAGGCTAGAGCTTTAGAAAACTAAGCCTCTTGAAAGTCATCCCTCCGGTTTCTTGCCTAATCTGAAGTTGAGAGCAGAAAGGTATGGTCGCACTACCTTGTAGAGTTTCATGATAGCAACATTGATTCATCCCACTGCTGTTATTCACCCTGGTGCTCAATTACACCCAACAGTTAAAATTGGGGCCTACGCGGTGATTGGGGATCATGTGAAGATTGGACAACAGACAACTATCGGCGCTCATGTAGTGATCGAAGGACCAACAGAAATCGGAGCCAATAATCACATCTTTCCTGGGGCAGTGATTGGCTTGGAGCCCCAAGACCTTAAGTATAAGGGGGCCCCTAGTTGGGTAAAAATTGGGGATAATAATCGGATTCGCGAATATGTCACGATTAACAGAGCCACTGATGCTGGTGAAGCAACGCTAATTGGTAATGATAATCTGCTTATGGCTTACGTCCATGTGGCTCACAATTGCGTGCTTGGAAATTCGGTTGTGATTGCTAATGGAGTGGCTTTAGCTGGTCATGTTCAAATTGAATCAAAAGCAGTAATTGGTGGGGTGTTGGGGATTCATCAATTTGTACACATTGGGTGTTTAGCAATGGTGGGCGGTATGAGTCGCATTGACCGAGATGTGCCCCCTTATATGTTAGTTGAAGGTAATCCAGCACGAGTGCGATCGCTTAATTTGGTTGGCCTCAAGCGTGCTGGTATGACCTCTCCTCAGATAGGAAAACTAAAAAAAGCTTTCCGCACTCTCTACCGCTCTGGAGATACTCTCAATAGGGCTTTAGAGAATCTGGATTTAGTCTCAGATGATGAACATTTACGACATCTACTGATGTTTTTACGATTGTCTCAAATGACAGGGCGTCGGGGTTCAATTCCTAGCCGCAGTACCTGACATCCTCAATTTAAACTGCTCCAACTTACTCCGCTCCGCTACATTAAAGACTGTTCTGAATATGTCATTGAATCTGTCAGCAGCTATAACAAACAGCGAGAGTTACAAGTTTGACAGTTTTTTACGCTAATAAGCGGATGATAGACACAGCACAATCTAGTGTTGAGGCTTCTGTTGTTACAACCGAAACAACAGCAGAATTCACTGTGGCAATCGCAATATTTTGTAAAGATTTATTCCCATTAGAAACTAAAAGAAATATTAAAAGAGGTTATTCAAAGATGAATCAGCAATACTTACAGAAGTTTGAAGCAGAAATTTTTAAATCCATTGACGGTTTTGAAGTATGCACTGACTCTAAATTTTACCAAAGTCTTCAAAGCCATTTTCCCGGCACTTTAACCATGCAAGATTATATGAAAAGAATCTATAATTCCTTGAAATGTTATGGATTTGAAGATGAAAACACGATGGGAATGGCCGCATTTTGTCGGGATGAAATTACCGATCCTTTACTAGATGAAGTTATTAAATACTGGGGAAAAACCTTCAATTGTTGTAGCTTGGCAGGGTTCGTGATGATGGGAAAAACAGGATTAACAGCAGCCACAGATCACGTTCCGATTTTTGATGGAGTACGTCGTTTTACCTTCTTTGCCATGCCTCATATTGCAATTTCTAAAGAGGGCGAAATGGGTAAGGTTTATCGGGAAGGCATCCAAAAACCCTCTCATGCCTGCGGCTCATTACAAGCTATTGTCAGGGAGCTAGAATGTGGCCGTCTTAATCTAAAAACTGATATGGAAGATATTGAACAATCAATTATCCGGCAAAAAATACTCTCTACTCTCCGCTATGGTGACCAACCTAATTTAATAGAGATAACTAAGTTGGCTTGTCAGATTATTTCCGATGATGTTAAGAAGCTCTTAAAGCCCTTAGATTCTTCTGTATTTAACTATGCTGTAATGACGGGAATTCAAATTCATGGTCCAATGGATACTAACTGGATCTATCCTCAAGATTTTTATGTGGTAGGTGCCCAATTGCCTGAAGTTGACACTCCCACGGCTTAAAGGGGAGATAGGGAGACGCGGAGACAGGGAGATGGGAGGATGAGAAAAATAATCTTTTCCTCCATATTTCTAATGAGCTATGAGCAATGAACCATCAAACACTATTTTCCACCAAGCGAAAACCAATATGTGTTGTACCTGTATCCGGCGATTGGGATTCCCTAGCAGCAGGACGGTAACGACTACAATAGTTAGGTGAACATAGGTAAGAGCCGCCTTTTATAACGTGTTTAGCTGTACCTGGTTCCCTCGGATCAAAGCTTTCTGCTTGTGAGGGTCCCTTGGGATTAGCTCTGTGGGCTTTGTTATTATGACCTACTCGATACCAGTCTGCAGTCCACTCCCAAACATTACCAGTTATGTCATACAAACCATAACCATTAGACTCAAAGGAACCCACAGGTGCAGTTCCGGTGTAACCATCAGCTTTAGTATTGAAAAAGGGGAAAAATCCCTGCCAAGTGTTAGCCTTTTGGGCAGAGTATTGCTCCCCCCAGCTATAAGTGGTATCATCTAATCCACCACGAGCCGCATATTCCCATTGGGACTCAGTTGGTAGTGACTTGCCAGCCCATTTGGCATAAGCTTCTACGTCCTCATATGCTACTTGAACTACGGGATAATTTTCTTTACCTTTAAGATCACTATCAGGGCCCAAGGGATGTTGCCAATTGGCACCAGGCATCCATTTCCACCAACTCAAGTAACCTAATTGTTTGGTACCATCTTCTGGCATCTGAAAGACTAGGGAACCGGGTGCTAGTTGCTCGTCTTTTAAGTCGGGAAATTCTTCTTTGGAGAGGGGGCGCTCTGCTACTGTGATGTAGCCAGTTTCCTTGACAAATTTAGCAAAATCTGAATTAGTAACTTCGTATTTATCGATGCAGAAACTATCAACAGAAATGTCTTTGGCAGAGCGCTCTGAAGGGTAGTGAGAGTCAGAACCGATTTTAAAGGTACCGCTAGGAATAAATGCCATACCTTCAGAGCAAATATTAGTTTTAGGAGATGCCTTGACTTCTGTTTGATAATTTAGGAATAAGCATATTATTAGAAAACAGATCAAAAACTTGAGGGCTAGTGACCTAAAATTAGAGCCGATCTCCTTATCGGTAATACACTTTGACGACATCGGGCTAAATTCTTTTAATAAAACTTTCTGTTGTAGACAGGTAATTAATTCCGAAGCGGTTGAACAAATTAGTGCTAGGTGTGAGTTAAACCAAGAAGTCTTCATAATAAAAGTGATTAGCGGTAGTCGTCGTTATCAGAATAGTGGGAGGCGTCACAGAAACACAGTTATTTTCAACGGCAATCGAGTGACGCCTCTTAATTGTCAACTCAGTCTCAGTAGATAACAAGCTGAAGTTTGTGGTCTACCGATTGTAATATGTACGATACCGACTAAGAAATGATGAGTCAATTGCTTCTTGTGGTCTAGATTTCGTTATGTATCCAGATCGGTTTTTGCTTCCAGATGCTTTTTTAGTTCGAGATACCTTCTTGACTTTATTTAGGTTTCCAAACACTGTTACGAAATCATCCTTCATACTGATTACTGTCCAACCGCGAGAGTTGGCTACATCAAAAGCATTAATCGTATCGTCAGGCTTTTGATCGTATGGGCATTCAATTTGAGCTTCCTCAGCATATGGACATTCACGCGGATCATCGTGGCGAAGTAGCATCATTAAAGCTCGACCTTGGTGATCATCAGTGTAGTCAAGCATTTCTAAATCACCAGTGGAATTACCAACTGCCATAATTGGTTTTTTACCAATGTAGCGCTCAATCCCTACAGGTTTACCTGGTCCATCGTTAATAGGTTGTACCAGTATTGGCTTCCTAAGTAAGAGATAAGATCCATCTGCTTGGGCAATATACTCCGTTTGAATGCTAGTACCAATAACGCTTTCTGGGGGAATACCGTAGGCATCTTCTGCAAAGGAACGAATGAAATCAAGTCCCCCCCCAGAGCAAATATAGACATTGAAATCATTATTCCTGAGATAACTGACAAGTTCAACCATGGGCTGGTAAGTAAGCTCTATGTATGGAACTTTCAAGTATGGATGCAAAGAGTTATCTAGGAAGTCCCTAGCCTTTTGTTTATATTCTTCTGGCGTCATTCCCGTTAGTAAGCTCTCTCCTAAATTGACATTATTTTCACTTAAAGAAGCAAGTTTAGGAACAAGTTTTTTAACATCTGACCGTTGAAAACCTAGCCTATCTAAGATAAATAACTCCTGAATATATGCTGGTTTTTCAGTCCACAAAGTGCCATCATTATCAAATGTGACGATGCGATCGCTAGGAGGAATATAGTTAAGACTACTGGGATTGCTAACGTCCTGCACAAAGTCGATAATCGTTTGCTTAGTTGTAGTATCTTCCCAGGAAGGCAAGGGCTCATCCTAGGAATCCTTGACATGTTAGGTAAGGCAAGAAGTTATAACCATCTAGGTGAACGTTGTAAGTTTTGTCACCAATCGTATAACCGTTAAGAAGCTTCTCCTTGATATCATCCACACCAGCTGCAGCCATAAGCGTTGGAACCATGTCTTGCAGAGAGATGATGTCGTTAGAAATCATACCACTGGGAATATGATCAGGCCACTTAATCATTGCTGGCACACGGAAACCACCATCCCAAGTGGTATTCTTTTCGCTACGGAAAGGAACTGTGCCGCCATCAGGCCAGGTAAATACTTCAGCGCCGTTGTCAGTGGTATAGATCACAATGGTATTGTCGGTTATTCCTAGTTCGTCTAGTTTAGTGAGAATCTGACCAACTTGACCGTCATGCTCTGCCATCCCGTCTGCATAGATTCCCTGTCCAGTAACGCCTTGAGAGGCATCCTTGAGGTGGGTAAAAACGTGCATGCGGGTGCTATTAAACCAGAGGAAAAATGGATCGGTATTCCCGTTTTCATCTGGTTGAGCAGCATCATCAATGAATGCAAGTGTACGGTTGACAGGAAGGTAATCTTGTTTTATTGCCAGAAGAAGCTGAACGTCAACGGGCAGATAAAGCACAGCAACAGGGATTGCGGCAAGGTGCCTTACGGCAGTTATTGGTTGTACTGGAAACTCGCTTTGGTTCTATTCCCTCCGATGTCGAGCAAGACTTACAAGCACTTGAGTTGGAGCAACTGGAAGAATTGGTAAAATTAGCACTTCAGGTGAATTCGTGGGAGGAGTTAAAAAAGCATTTATAGATAATGGAAACATTAGTATTTCACCTGTGTTAGCCCTCATTCTAAATCCCTCTCCCAAACCTGGGATAGGGACTTTAAAGACTTGCTCCCCTTCTGGCAATGCCAACCTACTAATACCGACTTCATTTGTGTTGGCTACAGATGGTGATGAGGCTTAGACTCGGAGATGCCAACACGCGGGGATTGATGTATAGCAGGCATTTAGGAAATTAGTATAAAAATGTCTCTTAAAAGAATTTTTATCAGTACAGGAGAAGTATCCGGAGACTTACAAGGGGCAATGCTGATTGAAGCCCTCAAACGCCATGCTCAAATTACAGGCTTAGAGTTAGAGATTGTGGCACTAGGGGGCGAGAAAATGGCAGCAGCCGGTGCCAAGTTGTTAGTTAATACCACAGGCATTGGTTCCGTGGGGCTTCTGGAATCTCTACCCTTTGTCTTACCTACCCTACAAATACAACGTCGAGCTCGACAGTACCTCCAGCAACATCCACCTGAGATAGCAGTGTTGATTGACTACTTTGGACCAAACCTGGTAATAGGCAATCTGATCCGCTCTCGCTTACCGCAAGTACCGATAGTTTACTATATTGCGCCCCAGGATTGGGTTTGGTCAGTTTCTAGTCGCAACACAGCTAAATTAGTGAAGATGACAGACAAGATGCTGGCAATTTTTCCAGAAGAAGCCCGCTATTTTCAAAACAAAGGAACATCTGTAACTTGGGTTGGTCATCCTCTTGTTGATAGAATGCAATCGAGTCCCAGTCGCCAACAGGCACGGGCTGCCCTAGGAATTGAACCGGAACAAATTGCGATCGCACTGGTTCCAGCTTCTCGAAGGCAAGAATTAAAGTATATGCTACCTGTAATCTGTGAGGCAGCTAAGCGGATTCAGTCGCAATTATTGGAGGGAGTAGGAAGAGAGGGGGGGATGGGGAGAGGGGGAGCAGGAAGAGAGGGGGGGATGGGGAGAGGGGGAGCAGGAAGAGAGGGGGGGATGGGGAGAGGGGGAGATGGGGAGAATTTATCTAGCTCATTGTCTCAAAATCTCAAACTTTCACAGGATTCACTGCTATTTTGGATTCCTCTTGCTCTAGAAGCCTATCGACGTCCTATTGAAGCAGCAATAGAGTCTTATGGTTTGCGTGCTACCCTTGTCTCTGAGCAAACTACTGAAGTCTTGGCAGCTGTTGATTTGGCAATTACTAAGTCTGGTACTGTTAACTTAGAACTAGCGTTGTTAGATGTTCCGCAGGTAGTTTTCTACCGAGTTAGTCCTGTTACTGCCTGGTTGGCTCGCACTTTCTTGAACTTTTCTATTCCCTTTATGTCGCCTCCCAATTTAGTAGTAATGCGCTCGATTGTACCGGAGTTTTTACAAGAACAAGCGACACCGGAAAATATTGTTCAGGAAGCTTTAGAGCTGCTTCTCAACCCTCAAAGGCGTCAACAAACCCTGGCAGATTATCAGGAAATGCGCAGTTTGTTGGGGGAAGTAGGAGTTTGCGACCGCGCGGCGAGGGAAATTCTGCAAATAGCTAAAATATAGCAACGGACATGTCGGTTAGGACATCGTATTTTGATTCAAAGGGAACAGGGAACAGGGAACAGGGAACAGGGAACAGGGAACAGGGAACAGGGAACAGGGAATAGGGAGTAGGGAACAGGGAACAGGGAACAGGGAACAGGGAACAGGGAACAGGGAACAGGGAAGTGTCCTAACAGCTGTGGCGACTGCTATAAATTAAATCTCCTCAAAATGAGGAGATTTAAGAAGAAATAACTAGATTGTTCCAGCAATTGCTAGAGCACAATCATGCCCTATAAAGTTTTCAAGAACTCAATGAGCGATCGCTTGTCTTGATCAGATAGCTCTGTACCAAAGTCGTGCCCGTGATCCTCAATGAAATCAGGAGCTTGGTTATTCTTCAACAGCAGAGGTGTGATCACCTCATCAGGAATAAAGTTCACAAGTTTCTCCAAAACCTTAGCCCCTAATTCAGAATTTAACTTCTTGTTGAGAAGCGATGGGAGTTCGCGGGGGTCTAAATTTGCCAGCAAGTTGATTGGTGTGCCTTCAGGAACTTCAGTCTTGAGTTTGCCAAGTTCTAAATAGGTTGGACGATCCGTTCGTTTAATACTTGCCAAGCCGTCGCGTTTTTCAGGCCACAGTTGCTTTTCAATCGCGTCGTTGAAAGCTTCCATTCGTCCTGCCACCGAGGGATCATTAATGTATTTGCCGCGACTGTTGTTGTGCAGGAATGGTGCAGTTGACCAAATACTGATTAGCGAAGGGGTGCGATAGTAACCGGTTCCCCCTGCAGGCACTTCAAACTTAATGGGGTTATCTTCGTTAAAAGGATTCTCCAACTCCAGTGTTCCTGGTGAAGGTAGTTCCTTGTAAGTCTTAGACGAGAATTGCTCCCAGATATGACCTTGTTTAGCATTAGTTGCCAGAGCACGAGCCGCGTTAGTGCCAATCATCGTCACAGGGTAGCGTTTGTCGTCTGATAAGAAGTTGCGATCGAGAAAATCAGAACTCAAAACCGACTCTCGATACCACTGCTTAGCCTGCTCTGGATCAGCGGCGATTTCTGCTGGTGGCTGTTTGCTGGAGTGACAGGTGGCACAAGTCTCAGCAAAGACAATTTTCCCTCTTTCTAAAACTGACTCGTCCTTAGTAAGGTAAGCTTTGCCCCCTGGCGCGTCTTTAAGGTACATTGGTTTGATGGTTTCGAGGAAGCTCTCCGCATCTGCCATGCGCACCTCTGTTTTCGACCAGTATTCGCACTCCGCCCTTGCCTTTTCAATATCAAAAGGTTTTTGAGGGGTTGTCCCCAATAAAGCATCGTGGAGTGTCAGCCAGTAATCAGAACAAGAGCCAATATTAATATAGACGCGCTCCGAGGCAAGGGCAATGCCGGCAGAATCAGCACCATCCTTGAGAACGTGAGGCACAGCTTCTATTGAACCATCATTCATCACCTCTTCATACCTTGGTCGATCAGCCAAGTTAAAAATCGAGTTAATCGCATTCGGGTTATTAATATGATCGGTGGCAATTCGCGATGTATCGGAAGTACCCGCTTGCTGAGAGTAAAGCACCTGTCGTTTAAAATCTTCTTCGGGGAGATTGGCACCGAATAATACGCTTTCCTTAAGGTATTGGTTCCCTAGAGCTGCTACAATATTTTCCCACAGAGGCTTTTCAGGATCAGCAGGTGGTTTAAGAGGATTAAACGCTATGTGGCAAACCCCGCATGATATTCCTATCCTGTAGGGCGGTTCAATCTGGGCTCCTCCTTGATAATATTCAGTAACATCCCATTTTGCTTGGTCAAAATTTGGATTGGGGAACTTGCGTCCTCCCATAATGCCCACTGAGTTAGGATCTTGACATTTATCTAACCATAAGCCGTATTCGTCCGGCTCTGTAGCTGCCTTACACCCAGGATCATTGATCATTCCAATTTGTTGGAAACGCTTGTTTTGTTGGAAATGTGGGTTGTTCGGCAGCGGGTCATCTTCAGGACGTGCGTCCAAAAGACTCAGGAAGTCTATGTGCCCATGAGTACTCTTAGCCTGTTTACGGAAGAACTCTTCATTACCACCAGTCCAAAAATACCAGGTTTGCTGACCATGTCTCTCTGCCTCAGTTAAATTGGCATATTCTTCCTGTGGCAGATAACCTAGTTCATAATCATAGGGTTGTGAGGTTTCAGTTGTGGTCTCCTCAACGTATTCCGTTGGCAGAGTTGCCGATTCCTCTACATTGGTTTCAGTTGTGGTCTCCTCGACATATTCCGTTGGCAGAGTTGCCGATTCCTCTACATATTCAGTTTCAGTGGTCTGAGCAAGGAGTTCTCTGAGCTGTTCAACGGAAGTAGTGTTAGAACTGTTTGTAGAACAGCCCAGGAGCATCAGAGTCACTATCATCAGACAGGCGATTAGACCTAAATGTGACTTTTTCATGAAACTCTCCTTTTGGATCGGAAGAAGGAAGCTTTTACCATAGATCATCTGATTAGGTATGGTTTCTTTTATCAACCTTGCCTTGAGTAAGCAAAAACCAGAATATTTTAACAATTTTGAAACATATCGTCAAAAAATCTGAATTTATTCATCAAACAGATATCAGGATCTTACTAATTAATCAGTAGTCATACTACAAGCCCAGTCTTTAATCAGCTTCTTGTAGTATGCCACAGGATTGTTGTGATAGTAGAGCACAAATACATCGCCGATATAAGCGATAACGTGCAAAAACTCCCCACCGCAGAGCAGGGATAACAAATGCTAACATCGTTTCATGACTTTGCTTCGCGTCACTTCATGGCAAACATCTTTGTAGGAGCCAGAAAATCCCCCCATCCCTCTACAACAAACTCTCGGACTATATGAATCGAATGGGTGCCAGTAAATCCGAGGTTATAATCGCTGCCTTAGTTCAATACCTGGGAGCTACAGAAGCGGTGCCGCTTGCTCAGCGAGTGGTGGAGTTAGAGGAGAGGATGGAGATACTAGAAGCTGAAGTGAAGAGTAACTGACGATGATCAGAAAAATCTTGATATTGTCCGCCAATCCCAAAGGCACTAAAAAACTCCGCCTGGATGAGGAGATGCGTGAAATCAAGGAGGGGTTAAAACGAGCCAAAAAGCGTGAGCAGTTTTCTCTCGAGTCGGCTGAAGCTTTACGCTACAGAGATATTCACCGAGCAATCTTGGATTCTGAGCCTCAAATTCTCCACTTCTCAGGACATGGAGCTGGTGAAGAAGGCTTGGTGTTTGAAGTTGACATCCTCCCAGCGCGTGTTTCGCGGGATTCCTAAACCTCGCGATGCGAGGTTTCTGCTTCTTCCACATCTGCGTACACTACCAGCTTGCGTTAGTTATGTCCCCGTCTTACGTCATGTCCACAGACTTTCGACTCATTGCAGAGTCCCGATTCCGCAAGCCCTGCGGTACGGAGTCTTACAAGACTTGGTACTTGTTGCTTAGGCTTTTTACCAAGCTTTGCATTCCTAGCCGGAACCCCCTAAACCTAGTTTTTCAAGGTGCTAATACCTACTGCTTGATTTTCGCGTTTCGGTATCTCTCAATTGTACAACAGCGGTGGAGGCGCGGCATTCGGCGAGTGCGCGTCGCCTGGGGAAACCCCAGGCGTTTATGTCGCACGTCTCGTCGCGCTCAAGCGAGAGTCTCCTGCCGCGAATACAGATAAAGGGGAAGCTGGAAAAAAAGTTAGCACTAGCGAATTAATTGATTATCACTTTGAACAAATTATTATTCAACCAACTAATTTAATAAAAGAAAAGATAATAATTAATACTTCCAACTCAATTCCTGAACAACATTCACAAAAAGATGTTCCAGTTAAAGAGGATAAAAAATTCCGAGTTTCTAGCTATTTAATTTTCCTGTTTAGCTATTTAATCCCAGTCAGTATTTTTCTGTTATTTTATGGAATTACAGCAAGAATCTGGAACTCTAATCATCCTCCCATCTTCACCAGTAAACCTATTAAATATGTAGTACAGAACAAGCCTTATAAATATGATATTACAGCTCTTGATATTGATAAGGATGACCAATTGACAATTGAAGAAGTAAGCTGTCCTTCCTGGTTAACTTTTAAATCTAAGAAGTTATTATGCACAAATGTACTAAAATAGTCGTTTTTGTAGTACAACTCAACGAAACTCTACCGAGCAGTTGCATTCAGTACCACACTCGCATCTAGTCCCAGGTAATACCAATTCGCTAAGAGACCCCCATCCCCTTGCTGCATAAATGGGGCAGTGTTGGCAATGTTCCACCTGCCCTAAAATCTTTCTCGCTTCAGTGTAACCCTGTTCTGTTGCAACACTTTGCTTAATATCCCAGAAGGTGGTTTTACTACTTAAACCAAACTTCCTAAGTCGATTAGCTAATTGTGCCTCACTTACCTTACCAGCTTGAATATCTTGAGCGAGATATTCTAGACCAAAGCGATCGCCACTTAGTCCATCCTTGCCGCTATAGTACTGAGCCTTGAGTTATCGTGCCACAATCAAAAAGCGTTGTGGAGACATATTTTCCACGCCATCAGCCGCCAGGATAGCATCGCTGAAAAGGAAATTACTTTAAAATTTGTAACAAAAAACGACACCCGACATAAAAGTGTCGACTTAATCAGGAGAAATATTTAGTCTCTCGCTCAGGCAAGGGAGCAGGCAGTAGGGAGTAGGGAGTAGGGGGAATAATACCAGCAAGTCGAGTAAAAAGCATGAATGTATAAAATTAAAACTTAGGGGTTAATCAATGAATAATGAATTATAGCAATTGTCAGAGAAATTCCCTTCCAGAGCCAACCCTGTTGCTGAAACCGACAAACCGGCATCAGTCTAACCCGGGTGAGCGAAAAAAAGAGTGGGGAAATAATTAAGCAGACGCCCAGACGCCCAGACGCCCAGACGCGGAGAACTCAAATCCCACCCAAAATTTCGTTCACCCGTCTAACCCCTTAAATCACCAATGAGGAGATTATAGAGATGACTATGACAACAGCAGACCTGCAGAAATTATCTCCGAACGAGTTGGATGACCTATATCGGCGCAGTCCCGTTGGCAATATCCCGGATCAAGAAGGGAAAGGCACTGTCTTATTTTTGACAAAACTGCCTACAGGCAATCTTTTCTCTGCACTAGTCCGGTTATTAGCCTGGCAAGGGAAGGTATTTTATCGAACTCAGGAGTTCTTACTCAATCGTGTCAGCCTATTCCGCATCCAGATGATTAAAGCCAAAGTTTATAGCGGTGAGAGCTGGTTCAGCCAGGGAGAAGCCACGATTTTAGACTATTCCAAAACTTCGTTTGTTGCCCAGAAAATTCGCGATGAAATTCGGGAGGTTTCTCCTAACCTTTATCTAGGTCAAGCCTATTGGAACAAAACAAGGGTTTTGTGTTTCTCCCTAGAATTTTAATCGCCCCAATTTAAAGATGCGGTCTCCCTATCGGTAAAGGTGTATGACCTACCAAGAAACCCTCACTGTAATCGCTCCAATTCAAGCTAACCAGATCAACAGCTTGAGGGAAGTACTCCATTCTATCCAGCAAGACGTCGGGCACAACCAGCTGATTCCCTTTGCACAGTTTCCGCAGGTTCATTTTGCCCGGTTTGTCATTCTCGAGGCAGTGGTCGATCCTCTGCACGGCACCAAGATTTCCCCCAGCCTAGCTTTTTCAAATTGCATTGATGCTCCCCTGAAGGACTATGTGCGATCGCTGGCAGAGATAGCTGGCCCAGGGCTAGATCAAATTTTTAGCCACTGTCAGGGTTACCCTGGACCCCAGCAGCGCACTACCAGCAGCCGGATTGCCTACCTGCGGCAACACAGTTTTAAGACCCAGACTTTCTATGTGAACACTGTAAATCGTACCGTGCAACAGATTCGCCAGGAAGCTGAGCTGCACGACAAAATCCAAAACTTTCTGAATCACTACCAGCAACAGCAGGAGTCTGCCAGTCTTGATGCAGGCAGGATTCGTCTGGTCATTCAGGACTTTGTTAAACAAGAACCTTCCCTAAGCTGGGCCTTAACTCCAGCAGCTTCTCCCAGTCTGGAGTGGCAGATTCGAGAAAAACTGCATTTTATCCTTGGCTTGCTATTAATTCTGCTGTTGGGATTGGTCTTCTTGCCAATCTCACCACTATTCTTTGCCATTTTGCGCTGGAAAGAAGAAACAGCTCCCCATCCTCGACAGGATCCAAACTTTAGACTGAGTCAGTTTCATCGCATTCACCTTGCCCAGGATGAAAACTTTTTTAGTCAAAATCAATTCAGTGTGGTGGGTTTTGTCAAACCGGGTTGGTTTCGCTACATCACCCTGAGGATCATCCTTTGGCTGGCTAATTTTGGCACTCGCCACATCTTTAATAACGGCGATTTGGGAACTGTTCCTCTGCTCAATCTCTATGGGGTAGACACCATTCACTTCGCCCGCTGGGTAGTGATTGATCACGGCCGACGGTTGCTGTTTATGAGCAACTACGATGGCGAGTTAGAAGACTATATGAATGACTTCATTAACAAAGTGGCTTGGGGATTAAACCTCATTTTTGGTCACGGAGTAGATTATCCCAAAACCCGTTGGTTAGTGAAAGGGGGCGCTAAGGATGAACAAATTTATAAAGCTGTCCTCCGTAAATATCAGATTCGCAGCCAGGTTTGGTATGCAGCTTATCCCCATCTTTCAGCAGTCAACATCAGCAATAATGCCCAAATTCGAGCCGGACTGTTTAAGTCGTTAGACTCCGCTCAAGAGCAGGCATGGCTGTCCCAGTTCTGAGTTTAATCTGACCTCCTTTCTTGCCACTGAGTGAGCGAAATTTTGGTTGGAATTTTAATTCTCCGCTTCTGGGCGTCTGGGCGTCTGGGCGTCTGCTTACTTGTTCCCCCACTCTTTTTTTCGCTCACCCCTTGCCACTGTGTCCCCTTGACGACAACTCCAGAAAGCTCTATGTCTCACCTCGAACTCGATGATATTCAAGGCATCATTGCCCGTGGCTACAGTAATCTCGAAGCTGCTGCCTATGTCTTGCTGCACATCAAAGATGCCCCTCTGGCAAGACAGTGGCTGGGCAATTTGGCAAATCGCGTACAAACCTCTCAGGAGCGCCCCTATGATCACTGCTTGAATATTGCCTTAACCTACAAAGGACTAAGCGCTTTAGGTTTGCATCAAACCACTCTCTCTACCTTTCCTACAGAGTTCCAAGAAGGCATGACCGAAACTAATCGCAGTCGTATTCTTGGCGATCATAGTGAAAATGATCCGAAATCATGGCTTTGGGGGGGGACGGATCCGCAACAGACAAAGGTACATATCCTGCTGCTGATATATGCCACCGATGATCGGCAATTGGATGAGTTTTATAGAACCCTATCCGATCAGTTTTCCCAGGGTGGGGTTGAACTGATTCTGAAATTGGATACCTTCGCCCTCAAAGATGAAGAGGGGGAATTTCGAGAACACTTTGGCTTTCGAGATGGGATTAGTCAACCCATTATTGCAGGTCTTAACCGGGTCGGTTCACCGGAGAACACCATCAAAGCGGGAGAATTTATCCTAGGTTATCCCAATGAATACAATCTGCTGACAGAAAGCCCAAGGGTAAAACCTGAACTAGACCCCCAAAACATTCTCCCAACTGGTGAATTTGGCTCCCATGACCTAGGTTACAATGGCAGCTATCTGGTCTTCCGACAGCTTAGCCAAAAAGTGGAGGAATTTTGGCGCTTTCTAGAGGAAGTCACCCAAAATCCCGACAGTTCCAGTAACCCTGAGCTGCGCCTCAAACTGGCAGCCAAAATGGTTGGTCGCTGGCCTAGCGGTACCTCCCTAGTGCAGTCACCGGATCAAGATGATCCAAACCTCATTGATAAAAATGATTTTGCTTACCACCATTTAGATGCTCAGGGCTTTCGGTGTCCCATTGGAGCCCATATCCGCCGCTCGAACCCTAGGGATTCCTTAGGTCCGGCTCCAGGCACCCAAAGATCTATCGCCATCAACAAAACCCATCGCTTACTCCGTAGAGGTCGAACCTATGGAGAACCAATCAGTCCATGGTTTGATCCTGAAGCTATCCTCAATAACCTTAACCAAGAGAAGCGAGGCATCCATTTTATCTGTATTAATGCCAATATTAGTCGGCAGTTTGAGTTTGTACAGCATACTTGGGTCAACAATCCAAAATTTAATGGTCTCTATGAGGAGACGGACCCGTTAGTAGGCGATCGCCATCCAGGGAAACTTGAAGAGACCAATACTTTCACAATTCAAGGAACACCGATTAGAAAAAAAATTAAAGGATTATCTCAATTTGTAGTCCTGCGGGGAGGCGCTTACTTTTTCTTACCTAGCATTAAAGCTATTTCTTACTTGGCATCGATCTAAAAAATTAGTAAGAAAACATGATCAGGAGAAGAAATAAAACTTAATTCAGAAAACCAGATTTTGTGAAGAATGAGAGGCATGAACATACCAAAGATAGTTAACGCTCTTTCCGTAAAAATTATTAATTTCACACGTCGATTGAATCCTGCTATTCGAGATAGCTTCGACCACTTGTTTCAAAAAAAAATTCAAGCAGTTACCCAATTTATCATTAATCTAGGTAGGAAAAACGAGCATTTGGCTATTGCTGAGGAAAAACTCCTGCCGGATGAAGAAAAAATCACCCGAGAGATTGCTGAGCAAATGACTGAGTTTTTGACAAAACACTACACCGGAAAAGTGGCCCAGCGAGCTGGCAATACCAAAACTTATGGAGTTGTTAAAGCCACCTTTGAAGTTCTTCCTGATTTAGCTGAGGAGTTAAGAGTAGGCATATTTCGAGAAACCAGAACCTATCCGGCTTGGGTCAGATTTTCAGGCCCTGGGCCTTTAGAAACCCATGATTTATACAACAATGGCATTCTTAGTATTGGTATCAAACTGATGGATGTAGAAGGAGAAAAACTGATTGATGATGAAAAGATGACCCAAGATTTCACAGGTATCAGTGCTCCTACCTTTACCACCCCCAATATTATTGAAAATCTCAAGTTACAACAACAGGTTTTTAACGACACGCCTGTTTGGTATTTTCTGAATCCTTTTGACTCTCATCTGTCAGATGCAATCATGCAGGGGCTCTATGCCAAAGCTCATACTAGTCCTTTAGAAGTGAGGTATTTTAGTTGTGTTCCCTACCTCTATGGGGAAAAAAAAGCTGTCCAATATTCCATCAAGCCCGCTACCGACGATAAAATTCCTATCCCTAAAAATCCTTCCTATGACTATCTCCGAGAAGCAATGGTCAAGGTATTAGACAAACAAGAGGTTTGTTTTGATTTCATGGTACAATTTCAAACAGACCCTCACCGAATGCCCATTGAAAATGCTTCAGTGGTCTGGTCCGAAACTCTGTCTCCTTACATTAAAGTAGCCAAACTGCGTATCTCCCCTCAAAAATTCGATTCACCAGTCCAACTTGCATTTGCTCGCCATCTTTCCTATAACCCATGGCATTGCATTGCTGCTCATCGGCCTTTAGGTAACCAAAGTAGAGCCAGAAAATACATTTACCTAGAAACATCTAAGTTTCGACAGCAGATGAATGGAGATAAACGAATAGAGCCGCAGAGTGATTGGATTATTGATCAGCTTAATTTTCCCGATTAACTCAATTATCTAACCACTAAGTAAAGCTTCCACAAACTCATAACTAGAGAAGGGGCGCAAATCTTCAATACCTTCCCCAGCACCAATAAACCTGATTGGCAATCCCAATTGCCTTACCACAGCTAGGGCAATCCCTCCCTTAGCACTTCCGTCTAATTTTGTCAAGACTACACCACTAAGTTTCGCCACTTCTGAGAAGACTTCCGCCTGACGCAAGCCATTTTGACCAAGGGTGGCATCTAGAACCAAGAGGGATTCTACTTTAGCATCGGGGGCTTTTTTATCGACAATGCGCCGAATTTTCGCCAACTCCTCCATCAGGTTTTTCTTATTTTGCAGACGCCCGGCTGTGTCTACCAGCAACAATTCCACACCTCTCGATTGTGCTGCTGTAATCGCATCAAACACTACCGCTGCCGGATCCGTATTCTTACCTGGGTTAGCAATCACCTCTGTGTCACTACGCTCTCCCCAAATCTTTACCTGCTCTACTGCTGCTGCCCGGAAGGTATCAGCTGCCCCAATTAAACAGCTGTAGCCCGATTGTTTCGCCATGTGGGCAATTTTGCCAATTGTTGTGGTTTTTCCGGCACCATTGACACCAGTCATCATCCAGATATTAAAGCTGTCTTTTTCTGGAACAAAGGTAGGTTCGTAGGATTGATGATATGGTTGATCAAGTAGATCTCGCAGGATCTGTTTAAGGTAGGCGATCGCTTGCTCTGGTGGTAATGCTTCTTCGCGCAGTTTGGTTTGCAGAGTCTCGATAATGTAGTCCGTTGCCTCAACGCCAACATCTGCCTGCAACAGCAGCGCTTCCACCTCACTTACAGCATCTTGATTTAAAGGTCCTTGACCGACAATTGCCTTAAGCTGGTTAACTAAGCTGCGACGGGTTTTGCCCAGTCCTTGGCGCAGTTGCTTAAGCCAACTAATTTCTCCGGCGGAGACATCTTCAGGAGAGCGCCCCTGAGCAGCCAAGACTTCCGCTGACCATAAAAACTCTTCGTCAAATGCAACATCAGCAACTTCTTGAGCCTCAACAGCAGCTGTGACTGGTTCTGGTGTTTCAATAGCAGTAGCTTCTAGGCGTTTTAACCTTTCCTGTCTTTCAGTTTGACGCGCCCAAACCGGTAAAGGAGTAGCTGGTTGTGCTACCTCTGTAGCTTCTTGAGACTGAGTTGAGCTTGGTGCCGTTGCTGGTGCGATTACTTCGTCAGTATCTGTCTCCGCTGAAGTGATAGCTGGCTTAACTAGTTTAGATTCAGTCGTTGTTGCCTTTTCGACTTCAACAGAAGTTTCTGAAAATTCCGTGGCTGGAATTGCAGTCTGTGTTATTCCTGGAGTGTCAGGTGTTGCTGTTGCCTCATCTTCAACAGTTGTTGTTGCTACAGTGCCGCTTGCCACATTAGTATCTGTGGGAGCAATATAATCTTCAACTTCTTTAGTACCACTGACATCGCTCTGGGCAGCGATTGCAGTTTCGGGTTCAGCTTCCTGAGGTAATGCTTCTGGAGCATCTGTGGTTTCGGTTTGGGTTGCCCCATTCTCCTGTGGTGTTATTTCAGGAGATACTGACTGTTGTTGCTTTTGAATGTTTTTGTAAGCAGCTTTTGCCCAACTCAGATAGTCATTTTCCATCGCTGGTGATGGATCCGAGGTTGATGCCGATTCGGTAGACTGTTCAAGCTGCTGCGGAACCTCTTGTTCCTTCTCAACTTGTTCTTTATCATCCTGCGGGGATGGGGAGGGAGTCTTCTCTGAAGAAGTTTCACTAGGGGCAAACTGTCTGCGAAACCAATTAAAAACCATAAAACAACGAAATATTAAAACTTATAATCCTATGATTATTAAAGTGATACTCGGTTGAGTTTCCAGAAAAATTATTGAACCAAAATCATGGAGATTGGAGATAATTTCATCTCAAAATATTTCAGCCATAACTCTATAGAAGTAAGAGCGCTCATATTTACTATGACAAAGGAGCCTTCCTATTGAGGTAGTTGGTAACGCGGCGCAACACGCCATTGATAAATCGGTGTCCTTCATCATCAGAGTAGCGCTTAGCAAGCTCTACGGCCTCATTAATTGCAACTCGCTCTGGAATTTCTAGAAATAATAGTTCCGATACTGCAATCCTTAATATATCCTGGTCAATCTTAGGCAGACGTTTGAGCTGCCAATCCTGAAGTGCTTGGTTAAGAGTTTGATCAATCTCAAGTTGTCTACGATTAATAGTTGCAATAATTTCTATAGCGTATTCGCGGACTTCATACTGATTGGAGAGTTGGATTACTTCCGGGATTTCTACAGCGCTTCCCAGCCGATTAATTGCTTTCTGGGTATGTTCAATAGCATCAGTTACCATCGCTTTTGCACTGCGCACCTCGGTAGCGCGAGTTTCACTACCCAGGAGACGATCACTACCTCTTTTCAGTTCTGCCGCAGCAGTTTCTAAAGCTTCCTGAGTTTCACTTGTGAGTGTACGGACTGCCGCCAATACCAGATTAGTTAGCTGCTGTGAATCTAGTTGTTGAGCGATGTTATTCATCTGAGATAGGCTCAAAAGAGCCAGTTCACGTGCAATTCTGCGGGGCTGCATTTTTGTCTTTTGCCTGTTGTCTTTTGTGCTTTTAGTTTTTTTTCTTAGTGCTTGTTTTTACCTCCTTGCCAACAGTAACTAATAACTAATGACCAATGACCAATAGCTCCTTAGCCTTCTTCAGTTGGTACAATTTGTTGTTGTATTTCAGGCAGGATTTGTTCAAGATCTTTTTTACCATTGGGCATTGACCTAGGCATCCTGACTGAAGGAGCAGAAGGGTCAACAATTCCTCCAGATAACAATACTTTGAAGGCGTCTTCTATAGACATGGAAAGATTGACCACCTCGTCTGCTGGCACAATTGCATACCAGCCACTGGTAGGATTAGGAGTTGTAGGGATAAAGATGCTCAACATTGGAATATCCATATGAGCTTCAATCTCGCCGCTGATGTTGCCGGTAACAAAAGCAATTGCCCATACACCCTTGCGAGGATACTCTACTAAAATCACACGGCGAAACTTATCTTTAGAGTCTTTGAAAACTGTTTCCAGTAGCTGTTTTAGGGTTTTATAAACTGACCCAGCTAAGGGAATCGCCTGCAGTAGCTGTTCGCCCAAATCCAGCAACCACCGCCCGGCAATATTACGTGCCATCAAGCCAATCACTAGAATTAGCAGCAGCGGCACAGTTAATCCAACCACCAAATTCAGTAGATTTACCAAGATTGGGTGGAGGTTATTGTAGGGGTTGAGTTGTTTGGGAATCCTCGTCAGAAAATTGATCACCCAACTGGCGATTGTAATCGTCAGCCAGATTGTGGTAGCCAGAGGAATAACTACCAGCAAACCTGCAATCAGATCATTTTTTAAATCCTGCTTGAAGCGTTGGATCACAAAGTACCGACTCTCCTTAAAATTTTCTCTTTTACTGCCTCAATTACTAGAAGGCTTGTAAAGAACTGTTGCAAGTACCGAAGTCTTGATGGCAATTCTGCTTTCTCACGACTGTCTTGTGACTTTAACGGGATGCTTTTCCCAAAGGATTCGCCTGTATCATTTAGCTTGTCAGACGAGAAGCCGCACGTCTAACCAAGAGGTGAGCGTGGGATTTTTCGCCAGTGAATGCGGTTTTAACCGCTTTGACATTACAATTAGCTTGACAATCTACATTCTAGCAGAGTAAGGGGTAAAAGGCTGAGTTTTGCTATGGGTGACTGATTGCTCCCTCTGGGTGAGCGAAAAAAAGAGTGGGGGAACGAGTAAGCAGACGCTCCAGACGCAGAGAATTGAAATTCCAACCAAAATGGAGCTCACCCGCTCCCTCTCCCCTCTTCTCTTTCAAGGAGAACTCATGCCTTCTGTTTCCAAGTCTTGCTCAAATGTAGAGGCAGAGTTAGCAAGAACTTCTCTCACTGACTGTGGTTGATGCTTTAGCTCCCAAACCTTGAGTAGGATCAGATATTCATAAAAAGCCTGTAAAGCGCACCAGGTAAATCCAGCTTGCCCATCCAGGAAGCCCCCTAGTAAGAAATACATATAAAAAAATCGTACCAGAGGTCTCCCAGGCAAGCGCAGGGACAAGTTTTTAAGGGCACGGCGTCTTTCTACTTCCGAGCGCCCCCACAACAAATCTCGCCAGTTAACTGTTCCTGTTTCCAATTGCAGCAAGGTTTCAGTAGCTTCGTCACTGGAGTAGCGATTGTGCTTATCAATCCAGCGGGAAAAGCCCTTACTACAGGTGTAGTGAGGATAAGTCTCCTTTAAAAAGCTAGTTGCTCCCTCACATACTTCCCTTTCTGTATGACCATAATCTGCAAACCAGACTTTGTTTTTTTGGAACAGGCGCAACTGGTAGCGGGGATACTGAGTCGAGTATCGAATCCACCTATTCATAAACATGACACGTTCAGCAACGTAGTAGCCTATATACTCCGAGTTTTGCAATGCCTTAGTACACTCAGCAAACAGCTCAGGAGTCATCCTTTCATCAGCTTCCAGGATATAAACCCAATCGTACTTAGTTGGGATTTCTTTGAGCATCCAACTGCGCTGACGTCCATGACTCTCAAATTGATGCTGAGCAATACGCACTTGATAACGAGCAGCAATTTCTAAAGTGCGATCGCCACTGTAGGAATCGACGACAATGATATCGTCTGATAACTGTGCCGACTCGATACAGGCGGCAATATCAAGTTGTTCGTTATAAGTCAGGATATAAATTGAGAACATCTGCTGCTGGTGTAGTTGAACTTCCCCGCACAGCTCCCCAAATCCCCCATTTAGCTTGCCCGGTAAGAAGCTCCACCTCTGTACGCGGAGGGTCAGTGTGTGGAGTAGTCACTTAATCTCATGAGTAGTACTTTACTAACTCATCCCCAAGCTGCGCAATCCTGCCCAGCCAATAATAGTGTAGCCAATTGCTAGCAGCAAGCTGCTCAGAATGGTTTTTATTCCAGACTTCCACACATTAGATTTGACTCGATTCTGTTGTTCCAGATTGCGGGAAAGAATTTTGTTGACATTCTCCTCTAACTTTTGATTTGCAACTTCAGGATTTTCTTGGAATGCTTTTAATAGGGACTTACTTGCTTCCAGCTGAAACTTAGCTTGTCGCAACTGAGCTGGAGAAACTTGACCTGCTTCAATTGCTCCTTCTAACCTTGCTTCTGAACGTTCCAGCTCTTGTCGGAACTTTTCTAATCCCTCGGGGGTTTTGAGTTTCTCAACATTTTCTAGTTGAGTTTCAACTTGAGTAGCTTGTTGCTCAATCTGCTCAAAAGCCCTATTGCTGCGCCATAAAGTGTTGCTAGTGTGCAAAAATACTAGCAGTAGAAATAATAATCCTAATATAGCCGATAACACCAGCACCCAAAATCTAATTTCGACCGTGTAAGAAGTAGGCTCTGTTCTTGGGTCATTAAGGCTTTTGCTGACCCAATACCCTGTCAAAAACAGAGCAATGCCTACTAGGGGAACTACGCCCCTGTCAACGCCTTGAGTTGTAACAGCCCACTGCCACTCCCGGAAAGCATCAGCAGACTCAAGAGAATTAGATGGAATTGCCAGAATAATATAATCTAACAGGGAAGACACAATCATCACTAGCCCTACTAGCTTGAGAGTCAGAGCAGTGAACGGGGAATAGACAGAACTAGTTTTCATAGGCTACGCCTGTGACCAATAAATAGGTTTTAGATAGTGGTAAGATACTCCCTAGGCTGACTGCAAGCATTACAGTGCAGACTTTCCCACCGCGCTATCGCGGCACTCCGCTGACAGGATTGGGCATTCCTAGTTACTTACCTTAGGGGGTTTTCGCCACTTGTAAGGTTCATAGATAGACAACTACACTATGCACCTTACAGACCGACTGCATAGGCCTTTTGCTTCCCCCTTGTTAAGGGAAACGGGAGGGGGATTTAAAAGGGGGGATATAAGCTATTGTGCATTTTAATTGTACATTTTCTAATTGAATTATAATTCTTCAACCCCTCTCCCTCCCCCCTCTTAATTGAATACACAAATTAAATGCTTGACAGCTTAGGATGGATGGGTAGAGCATGGGACCTATAAGTCCCCTAACCCCCACTGGTTAATTTAAGGGGTTTTGCCCATATTAGCCTATCAAAGTAGAAGATTTGAGATGATAGGCAACAAGCGAGGCTGATATCCCCAAGTAATATAATTTACAGCGCTGCACAGCATAATCTGGCTAGATCTTATTTGAGTTTATTGGTGCCTAGCTAGCCCAAGGGAAGTTTGAGGGGCTATAGGCTCGGCGCTCTACCCCAGGTGAGCGTCAGGGAGCATCGAACCCCCCCCAGGCTATTGAAGAGGGTTCAATGCTCCCTGGTTGTTAACATGAGTTCGGTGACATCCTCCCAGAAAATGAACAAAATTGTCGAAGTTCTGCCAGATAAGGCAATCCTAATCGCGCGCGCCCTCGATGTTGTAGTCTCCAAAATGCAAGCAGCGATTGAGGAAAATGGTTGGTGTACCATTGCCCTGGCAGGTGGTAGTACGCCAAAACCCTTATATGAAGCGATCGCAACTCAAGCTCTCCAATGGGATAAAGTTCACGTCTTTTGGGGCGATGAGCGCTATGTGGGGGCAGATCACCCCGATAGCAATCAAAGAATGGCACGTCTCGCCTGGCTCAACCAGGTCTCTATCCCAGAAGCTAACATTCATCCTATGCCCACTAGTGGGGAAAATCCAGCAGCTGATGCTGAGGAGCATCAAGCCCAACTAAGGGACTTTTTTAAGACCAGTCAGGAAGAATTTCCTAATTTCGATGTAATTTTGCTTGGCATTGGCGACGATGCCCATACTGCCTCACTTTTTCCTCACACGGAAGCCTTACAGGTAAAAGAGCAGCTGGTAACTGTAGGCAACAAGGATGGTCAACCCCGCATCACTTTTACAGCCACACTAATCAACCATGCTAAGTGCGTCATGTTTCTAGTGGCTGGAGCAGGTAAACAACAGGCTTTAGCTGAGATCTTTGCCCCCGAGGCTGACCCCCTGACTTACCCAGCACGTTTAATCCAACCCCAAGGAGAACTTTGGTGGCTTTTAGACCAGGAGGCAGGTAAAAATCTGAACCGATAGTATACAATTTTAGCTGCAATAGGGCAATAGATTAGAATATGACCCTGTTGCTGTGCTTTTATAAAGGAGGAAGTATACTGGCTGCAATTAACGTTTTATGATTGTTTGCCCTAACTGCAATCACCAAAACCCAGACGGAGCCACTCAATGTGAAGCCTGCTATACCCCTTTGCCGGCAACTACCAGTTGCCCTAACTGTGGGGCAACTGTTCAGACAGACGCTAGTTTCTGCGGTCAGTGTGGCTTTAATTTAAAACTGAGTGCCCCCGTGGCGATAGAGAACGAATCTGTTTCTAATTCGCCTCCCGATTTACCAGACTCGGCAATTCCTAACTCCCTTGTCGAACCCGAACTGGAAACAATGCCTATAAACTCTCAACTACCTGATCCAGAACAGAATCGTGAGAGTTTACCTGCTCCTGAATCTGACTCCGAGCTTCCTGCCACCCTCGTGAGTCCACCAGTGGGCATGGGTACAGGCAGCACAGCTGCTCCTGAGCCAGCGACAGTGCCACCACCTCCGGTTAATGTCGCCACTACCCCTACCCCGCCAGAAACCAAGCAGAATCGCCCAGTAGCGCCCCCGGTAGCTGTTCCTAAGAGTGCCCAAACTCAGTTGCAGCTACAGTCTGCTAAACTGCTGCATCTCCAAACTAATACACAAATTGAGTTGCCTCAGAATCTGGCAGTAATTCACATGGGTAAGAGCAATGAGCAGATTCCCCCTGACATTGACGTTTCTGGTTTCCCAAACTCAGAAATTGTTTCCCGTGTTCATGCTGACATCCGAGTTGAGGGCGACATCTACTACATTGAAGATGTTGGCAGTTCTAATGGCACTTACATTAACCATACTCCCCTACTCAAAGGCGATCGGCATCGGTTGCGACCAGGCGATCGCATTAGCTTAGGTAAAGGTGATAAGGTAACATTTCTGTTCCAAATCTCTTGAGTCTGTTGTTATTGTAAGAAGCCGGAGTATCTTAATGGGAGCAAGTCGAGAACTTTACCCCTCCCTTATTTGTCGTTAGTAAGGCACGTTTGAGTGTTCTAAGTAAGGAGGTGTATCTACTTTCAAATTCCGATCGGATTACAGGTGACCCGATAGCTGATGCTCAGCATAGTGGAAAAAGTTGATAGAATAAGCCAGGTTAAACTATTGATCAGATCCTGGGCACCTCCTTTCGGAAGGAAAGCAGCTGTCAAGCCGAAAATTTGTCCTATGGTTTTCTCTAATTTAACGATATCTCCAAACACCAAATGCTATGCTTTATTAACTGTACTTAGGCAGCGCTAATGACCGGAAAATGGGGGGAGTGTGAGGGGGTGAGGCGCAAGCCCCTATCATTCATCTAATTTCGGCGTGGAGACCCTCGGTTTTACCGATGGGAGGAAACGCCGCCTCCGCATAGTTGTACAATCGAAAGATACCGAAACGCGAAAACACGGCGCAGTAGGTATTAGCACCTTGAAAAACTAGGTTTAGGGGGTTCCAACCAGAAAAGCTTGGTTGGGTAAAAGACCTAAGCAACAAGTACCAAGTCTTGTAAGACTCCGTACCGCAGGGCTTGCGGAATCGGGACTCTGCAATGGGTCGAAAGTCTGTCGACATAACGTAAGACGGGGACATAACTAACGGGAGTTGGTAGTGTACGCAGATGTGGAAGAAGCAGAAACCTCGCATCGCGAGGTTTAGGAATCCCGCGCTTTCAGCGCTGGGAGGATGTCAAGTACGGGGATAAGCATCACCCCCTCACCACCCACAACCTCGTTTGAGTGGAGGAAAGAATGAGTAATCTTTCTTTAGAACCCCCCGCATTCTATGCGTGGGGAGTCGTCAACAGGCTCTGCAAACCCCTTTGAGGTAATGCCATGTTGTATCAAAGCTGATCAGTTTAAGCGTAAGAAAAACAAGAATTCATTTACAGTAGACTCTAGTAATGGCAAGATAGCACTTAGTGCTGGAAAAAGGGTAAAAATTCCCACCGTAGGTACTTTCAGACTCAAAGAGTCTTTGTCCTGTTGCTATATAACCTAAACCTTTACTGTGAGTGAAACTGCTGGTAGATGGTTTGTTTCTTTAAATTAAAGCCAGTGATTACTCTGACTCTGCTGCACCCTCTCCAGTCTCAGCCCGTTCAAACATGGCCCTTTGAAAACGAATCTGTGATTCGCATTGGGCGTTCAACAGACAATGAGGTTATTCTCTACAGTGCTGTAGTTTCCCGTCACCATGTGGAACTGAGGCGTGATGGTTCTGAGTGGAAAATATTCAGTTTAGGTGCTAATGGAACCTACATTGATGGCAAGCGCATTACTAAAATGTCCGTCTTGGATGGAATGATTATTCGTCTGGCTAGCTCCGGACCGAAAATTCAGATTCACCTTCAAGGAGAAAAACCTCAGGGGAAACTCCAAGAGGTTTTAGGAAAGCGCTCATCTTCAGCTAAGCGTTCCCTAGAACCACCACGGGAGACTTTTATTAACTACCAAATAGCTGACTCAAACGGCGGTAAATTTAAAAGTGAAGATGGAAGTAGCAATCCCTCTGATTCTTAATCATGGAAGGTGGCATTGTCTAAACTGTTGGTTGATAATTTTCAATATTGATTGAAATTTTTTCAGGGTTCTTCTGTCCCCAGTTAATTGTTTGATCATATTGTTCTTTTTCTTGAGCGAACTTCAATGGCTTATAACCACTTATTACTGGCTTGCAGTAATAAATTTCCTTCGCCAAGCAACAGTTTGAATTGTACTCTTTGAGTTCTTTAATGAATGCTTCTGTGCGAGAATTCATAAAATATTTGATATCTAGCAAGCCCATAAAATTTTGCTTATCTATGTTATTTGCCGCACTTTCCGTATCCACTATAAGTCTGTAAGCTTCTTCTTGATTACTGGCGAAGTTGGGAGAAATGAAGTAAATTCTATCAAATTTCTGTTCGTATGTATCGAAGAACTTCTTAAATTCCTTGAAAACACCACCGCTGCCACCATCACAAAATTTTATCTACTCCGGCAAGAAGACCCTCGAAACACGCGACGGGATGAATTGCCAGTCAGTGTTTAGGAACCGTCCTTGCGCTCCCTAAGAATAGGTGTATGATAGAGCATAAGGAGGTGATACAAGTGTTTAATTTGACCTACGAATTCAAGCTTAACCCAACCAAAGCACAGGTAGATCAGTTCAGCGACTGGTTAGAACAAAACCGTCGTGTCTACAACTATGCTCTAGCTGAGCGCAAGGACTGGTATAAGTCTCGTTGTTGTCGAATTAACGCTTGTTCCCTTCGGTCTGAATATATCATCCCAGCTGAAAGTAAGCGTCCCACCT
>JAAHGS010000199.1 GCA_010692645.1 Symploca sp. SIO2E9 | reverse complement strand
TTTCTAAAGGAAGTAGGGCAGCTGCGTCATGAGTATTTATCTGAGTTTTAACTTTGATGCCTCAAAATAGAATTGCATCAGAGTTACCTCTGGTGTTTTAGATAAGCGGCGAGGGAGAGTTGCTAAGACTTGGCTCTCGCCGTCTTAAGTACGTCTGAATCGGGCTGCCTTTGCCGTAACATAAGGCATTAACGGTATTATAGTACAATAAAGCGCAAACAACGCACTAGAATAATAGCTAGTATAGCGATGTTGCGAAACAAGACTGCGCTATTAGCGCCATTAACAGAGTTATTATGGTATCTAACAAAAAACCAGAAACGATTGAAGAGCTAGAAGCCTGGTTAGAGAATCGCAAAGACCACGGCAAAATTAATGGTGAACCAATTATACAGACAGGGACTACTGAGATTCGCTCTGGCTTTGTTCCCGGAAATCTTTATGATGAAGTATTATTGATTGGAGCTGCTATTGGCTTTAATAAGTCACAGATTGGCACTCATGCTTTGTTGAAATTCCTTGCTAGTCCTACGAAGGAGATGTTGCAGGACAAGCTGCTGGAACTCGGCAGCTACGAGGCTCATAGTGAGTTCAGAGCTTATATCCCTACTAGCTTGTATGACCTCGCTGTAGCAGTCAGGGAGCAATTGTCTTGGAACAATTCTCAGCTGATGACAGTATCGCTCTCCCTGTTTGTTAACGACTTAGGGATAAAGGAAGTTTATCGACAGTTCCTTGACAAAAAATCAGAAGAAACTGGATTAACTACCCAGGAAATCGAGCAAAAGATATTTGATTGTTGGCGTTATCAGGCGCGGGAAAAAAGACTCGAACTCTCCCGTCAGCGCGGAGAATTTGTTAGCGATCGCAAGCTACCTTAAGCCGCATCAGCAGTGTTACCCATCTTTCTCGGTGTGCAGACTGAAAAAATCCACCTCGTCACTCAAATCAACGGCAAAACCTTAATTGTTTTCTGGAGGGCCTTACGCTGCTGGCAGTTCAGGATTATCAATGCTACTGGTGAGGTGTTTGGAACATCCGATATTTATTACAGCTCAGAAGCTGCAGTACTGAGCGGGGCGTGAGTGGGTGGAGAGGTAGTGCGTACGCTCTGGTCGTTCCTCCACACAAATCATCAGTCTGTCTAATAATCTGAGCTTGGAGACAATTTTCCTCTGGTGAGATTTTAGAGAGATGAGCTATGCTGTGGCAGATGATATGGCAAGTTAGCAGGGATGATGCGCCAGTGAGGTTATTATGGATTTCAGCAGTTTTGATACTTGGTGCAGGTATTGGTTGGTTAGTAATTGCTTACAATAGCATTGAGCGTAATCCCTACCCCCAGGATACTGTGGAATGCTACGAATGGTGTGTAGAACATCGCGGGGCAGATGACATTTGTTACGAGTGCTGGTAGTTCATAGGTTAACTGTCGGTGTTGCGGGAGCGCTAGCCCCGAAAAGCTAATCGCTCTCAAAGAAAGTCTGGGAAAATGGAATCAGATTGAAGTGCTGCTATGCCCAAGATTACAGAATGTGATTAGCCCAAGGCTAGCGCGATGCGATCGCTGTCTCCTCTACTCCCATAATCCTCACCTGGTCTGTGCTGTTCATCCCTTGGGCGTGGACACTCTAAATCCTCTTTGTTTACCATAAACTTACATTGTGTCCAACATCTTGCTGGGATCAATACCAAATCTTTAAGATAAACTTTCGTGAGGCCTTTCAGGCGCACAGACTTGTAACCGCTACCTTATAACAATTCCAGGCTTTTGTCAAACTGGAGTTTTGAACTACTTAGTTACTAATTCACAGGCTTTTCTGACATCCGATACTTGGCACGAACGATAAAGCAAACCCCACCGCATAGGTAGTGAGGTTTTCCAATGCTAGATGCACCCCCAATTGACCGATTGGGTTATCGGTATGGTTTTTGGTTTAGTAGCTTTTCAAGATTACTGATCCTGTCGCCATGGCTTGAGACCTTTTGCTCCAGGTCAGAGAGTGTTCTCGTTGTATCACGGGAGCTATAAGCATCGGTAATCAAAGGAATGCCGCTTACAACTATCGTGGCTACTCCCATGATGGGATTGACAAGTGAATTAACTAAGCCGCAATAAATGGCTGTTGTTGCCACAATAAAGACCAATACCCAGCGTGCGCGTTGTTTAGTGTTTCTGTGCAATTTCATGGCTTGACCTTCTGTTTATAGCTTGAAGGCCCGAAACCGACTCAAGGGAGAGCAGACGTTGCCGAAGATTTCTTGGAAATACGAACGTGATAGGCTGGCATTAAGTATAAAAATTCGTCAGCTCGATTTCCCTATAGTCTGGATTCGGGCTTAGATTTCGGGCTGTTTTCTTAAACCTTGGCGCACAGGTGGTGGGATACCTGTAACAACAATCGGCTTATATTCTCGCTTTAGTGGAAGTTGAAAGCTATACAGACAAAGCAAAAGCTCAGTGCTGCGATTCCATGCACATGCAGCACTGAGCGGTATATTGAACTGGCAACAAAAGGTCATTATTAGACTTCTCCGGTGTGTTGGACAGGAGACAGTCAGTAAGCTAATTAACCTTGCCGAATTTTACTAAAACTTTTCTTATCAGTGCATTCGGGCATCGGTGAAAGCCGCAACATCGCTCACCTTAAGTGGGTAAAATGTGTTGCTGACCATTCCAAGGTCAACCAGCTCTGAAGTAAGATACTAATTTCCCTACCTCAAGACTGTCTATGCCCGAACACACCGTTTCATGCCCCTCCGTTTACGCTGTGCGCTATATACATGTATGCAATTGTCATTTGTAACGATGTTGTTCGATGTATGTCTAACAATACGGAGGGTACATACTTCTTGCTATGATAGCTTGTGCTCTTGTTTTGGTGCAACTATAATCAGCCAAGGTGCAGGAACCTTCCGGTTCCTTGCTCTTAAGAACTGGGGTACAAAATCTTTTTCCTACGCAATTCAGGATAACCGAACATTAAAAAGAAGAATATCTCGAACGCACAGAACTAAAGCCTTTAGAGTATAACGTCTCCAGGCAAATGTCAAGTTGTAATTTTCAACAACTTCTCTACGAGTTTTCTAGCTTGGGCGATTCCGATACCTGGCACCATCCGTTGAAAGAGAGTTCAAGGAAGAAAATATCACAACATCATTAATTCACACTCTCTCATTCCCTCAAGAATCATCAACTAAATGCATACACCACTTTATCAACGGAGTATGCAATGGTTACTATGACTATTGAGTGCGATCGCTTCCTGTGGGCTTTCTTAAAGTTAGAGCTTCCAAGTATTGCTATGCCAAAACTTCCAGAATGCGATTAGCCTATATGCTAGCGCGATGCGTACGCTGCCTCCTCTTGTGAAGATCGAACGTATGCTGTCTCCTCGAACGTATTGCTCCTCTTGTGGTGTTCTTCTGTTATGGAATGAATATTATAGTTACGTGCGTGTGTGTATAGATTTACGGTACGCCCTCTTAAACATCTCACCCATAGGGTGAGAGTTCCTAAATTTGGGTCAAGGCTGAAGTTATTAATATATTCAACGTTCGTTCTTAAAATTGTTTCAATTTCAGTAGTGGTACAGTTTCCCCGACGAACCCAAATTACTTTAGGTGGAAAACCTAAAAGAACAACAAGTTCATTAAAATCAGAATCTTTGGTGACAATGATATAGTCGTTATCGCGACAGTACTGCCAGATATCAATATCGTTAGCCTGGTCGAGTCTGCAATTGAAAACATGGCTTGAATTAGGGTAGATATCGCTCAGACGCCAAACCAGACGAGGAGATAAGTTTTGGTCAAAGAGTAATTTCAGGCTTTAAGGATGAAAGTTTGCCGTTCCCGTTCAGCGGCATAGCTAAGGCAGGCTAAGATGTCTTCTTGGGTAAGGTAGGGAAAGTCTTCTAAGATTTCTTGATAACTCATTCCAGAAGCCAGATAAGAGAGGACATCATAAACAGTAATTCGCATTCCTCGAATACAAGGTTTACCACTTCGTTTTCCTGGTTCAATGGTGATGAGATTTTGGTTGTCCATGGTTAAGGAAGAGCAAATAGAACGTAGGCAGGTGTTCAGTAAACAGGTGTTCATAGTCAATCATGACCTAAATTCGGCTTCTTATCCAAGCCTGATTGTTAGCGGCTGCATAGGGGAACACTCTTTTTGGGAAAGTCAGAGGGGTTTGTCAGCCCTGACAGTGGCTCTATCTGAAGGTTTGTCAGGTCTGACAGTGGCTCTGGATGAGGGTTTGTCAGACCTGACAATGACTCTGGATCTACTCGGTCAAAATTTTTTTCTTGCCCCTTATTAACGACGTTTTTATTTTTTTTCTTGGTATTGGTCAGACTTTTTTCCCTGACAATAACAGTTTGTCAGTCTGACAGTAAGAACCACTTCAGCAATTGTCAGGCAATACAATCAATCATTGTCAGGCTGACAGTAATAACTACTTCAGCAATTGTCAGGCTGACCAGAAAAACCATTTAATCAATTGTCAGGCTGACAAACAATCGTGACCGCTCCGTTAGATTTCCCCCTATATCGCAACCTCTTGAGCAGGATTCAAAGGAGATTTGTTATTAATCATAATCTGCTCTGGTTCTATATAATTATCCAATTGATGAAGGCTTATCAGCTGTTTATAGACAGTAGGGCGATAAATTTACCACTGGGAGCAGGCTTCTGTTAAAGGGATGACCTTTACACTGTTAAAGGCACTGTTAAGGCTGAGGGCGATTGTTGTTAAAGGCACTGTTAAAGGTGAGGGCGATTGTTGTTAAAGCTGAGTGCCACTCTGTTAAAGCTTCCCCTTGCTCTGTTAAAGGCATTGTTAAAGCTGACACCTTACCATTTTCCGATCAAAAAAATTTTTCTGTCCCCTTATTAAGGGGGGTTTTATTTTTTTTTTCTACTGATTCCAGGTGTTTTTCCCTAGAAGTGTTAAAGCTCTTAACCCTTAACTGTTAAAGCCATAGCTGTAACTGTTAAAGCTCTTAACCCTCAACTGTTAAAGCCACAGCCCCAACTGTAAAAGGGGTGTAAAAGGGGTGTAAAACCAGTGGTCGCAACTGTAAAAGCCAGTAGCGGTAGTATTTACACTGAAAAAATAAATAGCTGCTCAACTGTTAAAGGGCAGCTGGTAAAGCACTTATCAAAATAGAAAAAAAGGCTCAGAAGCTATCTAGTGCAGCCATAACCTTTAGGTTTGATAACTCCTCACGCCAGCTCAAATTATCTTCAGGCATCATACCGCCACGTATACATGGAGTGAGCTATTAGTAGTTTATCCTCCCCATAATCGTCGAAGTTGCTATCATCAAGCTTGAGAATAAAGTTATTAATAAATCAGGGATTTGTCAGTTTTTATTAAATTGATAACACCAAGCAGGTCTGAGCGACTGCTTGTTATTGTCTTAAGTACATTTAAGTTAATGAATCCGGCTGTAACCCCATCGATTACATGGCTTATGCCAGCCTATTAACCGCCTTTTCTGGTATTAATAATACGAGCTGAGCCATTCTGGCTTTTCGGCAGCGATTCGCCCGAAAGCCCAGAATTGGGGCAATTATTTTTTTTTCATCCCCCATATTATGTACAAGGCAAAAAAAATTTTCTGGTCTGACCCCAGAATGGCAGGGGTGGGCTACCTAAGTAAAATAGAGATTTTTGCTTCAATAATACCGATTTAAAGCCTTTGTCAACTATCACCATTTGTGAAAACCTGAAATAACCAGGTAGCGAGATTATATTTATTGTCAACTCAGGGCTTACTAGAAGAAAAAGATAACTTTGTAGATTGAGCAGCTGGAAATTTTTAAGTCAATTTTCCCTCACTTATTTGAGCTTGACTGCTGTAATTTCTTTTCTCAGTTAAGAGTGCACTTGAGAGTTTAAGCCATCAGCTCTTGCATCAAGGCATCATTTATCTTTTGCACCTGATGCAGTAGCGCACTATCCGCTCAATTAGCTTATCAGTCTCTGATTGCCGGGGTTCTCCGAATCCTAATCCTGACATGGCAGCACCTCTGGATGATTTCGCGTATATCCTAGCAAAGCTGGTTTTAAGTCTAGCCTTCCCCTACTGTGCGGCATTCCCTACCTCGACCATCGGTTAGCACACCAATACCGCATCTTGAAAGTTTAAGCCATTGAATGTTACATTTATTTACATAAAGCAACATTACTTTTAAAAGAGGTGTGGCGATGACGATTCTAATTGCACTGTTTATCATTGGCTGGGCTGCCGCTGCGGTGTTAGGAACCCAGGCTTATTTCTTCGGTGAGCAGTCTAAGCCTATCCACGAGCGTAACTGGCGCTCCAAGTCTTTTGAAAAGCTTTCAACTTCGATTACTGGTGCTGAAATTGACTACAACGAGCGTACTCCTGCCTACGGGATGGATACCTATGCCAGCAACACTCTCCCTAACTAAAGTAGCAGCAGCGCTCCCGGTGGCGCTTTAAGTCCGTCCCCCCCTACGCTGCAAGTGATGGGGGGCTTTTACTATCTCGCTCAAAATTAAGAGTTAATTAGTATTTATGTACTATAATTAGCCCATAGTTTTTGTTTTCCAATGTTGCACACCAGGCTGACTAAGTTTCTACAAGAAGAGCTGGCGATTCCCACAGCTGCTATTGAATTGGCTGTGCGCCATAATAAACAAACCCCTAGCCTCCTGCCAATGATTCTATGGCAGTATGGACTGGTTAGCTTAGAACAGTTAGACTTCCATTTTCGATTGGTTGGAAACTGCATAGAAGCAAAGAACACATTCTGGAGAATCATCCCTGGAACCGACTCAACTCAACCTTTTCTCAACTACTCCCAGACTCACCACTAGAACAAAATCTCTGGTAATGGACGCCGACGCCCTGGAGCGGTGGAAATCCCAAATATTTAACTACCAGCAGCAGGTGAGAACTAGTAAGCCACCACAGCAAACCATACTATTTGACCTAGCACCAACCCACTGTGACCCAGACTCAATAGATCCCTTCAGCCTGAGAATTGAGACCCTTGAGTTTTGGAGAATACCAGCAGATAGCCCCGGTGAAGCCTGCCTCTACTTCGTAATAGATAGTACACTACCACTGTTGCTGTACATTGGTGAAACTTGCAAGTCTAATAAGCGCTGGAAGGGTGTCCACGACTGTAAGCAGTATCTTGGTAATTATCATGACCTGCACTATAAATATGGTCGTAAGAAAGCTGTTAGTATTGCCTTCTGGTGGGATGCTAAGCGTGCAAACTAGACCAAGACAAAAGCTAGAGAGAGAACTGATTCTGAAGTGGCGATCGCGAAAGCGCTAGCCCTTCGGGCTAATCGCCTTTTAACAAGGAATGCTGGCAGTACTGGGGTCAACCGTTTGGGAAGTGAGGAAGTTAGGGAGTGCGATCGCTATTTGCCGTTATCTCCAAATGCCGATATTCCGTTAAATAGCATAATTAAGCCGCCTATTAAGATGGTAATAGATGGTAATCGCCAGCCCACCAGCCACTAAATCCAATAAGTTAGTATTTTCCAATTAAGGAGCCTCTGACCTTCATCAAATGCTACCCCAAAAGTCCCAAGTCCAAGTAATCTCTCATGCAGGCACGGAAGCACGCATCTACCCCGTGCAGCAGGGGTATCGAGTCGTAGTCAGCGGCACTGAGACTGAGTTTTACTGGCATCCTGGCATCTTTCAGAGTAAGCAAGAACTCTGGGACTGGTTAAGACCTCAACTTGAAGTGTTCATAGACAGCGGACTAGCTTTGGGTGGCGAGTGGATGACCCTTGAAGGGGATTTTGATGACAATCAGATGTATCGAAAGTGGTTCATCAATAAGACAGCCCAAGAGTGGCAGGGATATGACCCTTTGACTAACCGTTGCCATACTGCCGGGTCTTTGAAGGCGCTTAAGGTGAAGATTGACCGGGTTGAGTCGGAATTCCGTTAACTGTGTAATCTTCGCAGTTTGATGGGCAGTGGTGGGGAGCGTACGCACTCTATCCAAACTACAGCTGCTCCCGCTTTACTCCATTAACTTCAAGCATTACAGTTCTAATTGGCACCAGTCGCCCAACGGTGGTGTAGTAACCACCTCCCCTGATAGGCGTTGTTGTGGAGCGTTCCCGAAAGCGGTTAATGCTGGCTTTAAACCAGTCTCGTGTCCGAGGCATCGGTAGTAGATAGAGGGCCCTGCAACAAATCAAGGAGATATTCAACTTTTCCAAACAATTCATCATAACTAATAACCTCAACATAGTTTAACCCCATTCTGAATAATTCAAAAGATTTTTTCTTCCGTTGATCTACCAATTCACTTTTAATGTTACCAATGATAATAATGCTCTTTGGATTAAAAGCATTGATTTTTTTTCATCATTATTGAAAAGTTATACTTGATGTTTGAGTAGTGAATATTTGTAATTTGAAGCCTGAATTATTGAGCCAGATAATTCGTTGGAAACATTGTAAACATCACCTCTATATTGCGAGCCTAGAAGCTTTGTTTTTGGAGTCTTTATTTCTATAAGAGCAGTATTTTTGGTTAAATCATTTGCACAAAGAAAATCAACAATATTTGCACCTTTGTTACTGTAACTATTACCACCGACATAAGCTTTGCCCTTAAGAATAATGACTGGGAATGAAAATAATTGTGCAAATACAAAGGATTTTTGTGAAAAAAAATCTTGCCAAAACTCTTCACTGTTATTTTCTTTATTTGCTTGCCAGATTGAGAGAACACTCTTGAAATTGCTTAGTTCAACTGCTGTATTTAACTTTTGTAGATCATCAAACTCAAGACGTTCAAGAACATTAATTACATCACCCACTTTTGCAGTGTTTGTGATCCAGTCAACTAATCTAGTAATTTCAGGAATGGATGATTCAATACCTTCTTTAGTAAAAATTTCTATTAATCTAGAAACAGGATCGATACCTAGCTTTTTTGCTAATTCAATAAATTTCTGTAAAGCTTCATCTGTAGTTTCTGTATCACTCTTAGTCTCTTTTAGCGAAGCTCTATGCTCTTCAATTTGGCTTGGCACTGATGAAAAGAGCGTTGCATTTGGCATTTTTTCAAAATTCTTTCTGATCCTTCTTAATGTAGATTCAGACATACAAAAAGCTTCTGCGGCTTCTTTGTAAGTAGAATATTCTCTAAGTACAGTATTAAGCTCATTAATGGCTCTTTCACGTCCAACTACATTTGCCCATCTCTCTAGACAACGTACTCTGTTAAGTGCTCCAAGCTGTATTCCACCAGGATAGGCTTTCTAGGCAGCTTGTAGAGCTTCTATGAATGTCCATTTAGGATCAATGATTATACTCATAAGCATCCTCTCGCAATTACCTTGTAGTCTTTCTCCTCAGAGGTTTTGAATCCTCTACCCCTCAGCACAGGGCTTGAGCTTGCTTGTCACCCCGTCAGCTGCTAAACCCTTCTGGGTCAGATAATTCCACTTTCAGACTTTCCACTGCCCACTGAGGAATTAATGGCTCTTTACCAGGACTTTTCTTCACTTCTAGCATTTTTGCTAGTCCGCCGATACGGTATTGACTTAACCAACGTTGAATCGTGCGGCGACCGCGACCGATCACTACAGCCAAGTGGGATACTGTTTCCACTTCTCGGATTTTGAGAAGGTAAAGCACTTGCACTCGCTCAAAGCGACGCTTGTCTTGTTGATGAACTAGTAGCTTTTTTAAGGTTTCAGCTTCTTCAGTAATCTCAATTTTTACCACTCTGGGCATCGTGACAACCCTAATAACCAATTTGACCTTGAACTTTAACCAATTGTGCCATTGTTAAGCCCAACTGGTATTAGGGAGTGCGATCGCTATTTGCCTTTATCTCCAAAACGCAGCGAAATAATCTGATTGGGTTGGGAGATTTCAATCGACCAAGGCTTCATAATCTTCTGTTATTAATGCTTCAATGAACTCCTCTGCTGCTGGAAAATCCAAGTCAATTTTCATATCCTTAAGCATGGAAGGGATTTTAGTGGGAGAATAATTTTGTTCTATAAGTTCCTTTGCTGTCAAAATAGCCTTAAGCCAAGCCTCACTCCATCTGACCTCTTTGTGATGCTCTGGTGTTTGCATTAAATAGTTATTTTTGTAATCAATATTCAACAGAAAATGGACATTTTTGATTAACTCATCAAGGCACTCAATCCACGTTTCAACATCTGTAAATCTTTCATTGTCTGTCATTTTTCTCATCACTAGTACATTGAACTTCCCAGATATTCCCTGAGTCTAACGCGGACTGTTGAGGAGGCGATATCCTGCCTCCTAAAACTACGTTAGTGTAGCCAGATTGGATTTTACAGCCACGTTAGTTGCATTCAGGTTGGGCTGGGAAGTTACTTTAACTAATTTACTAGAATCCGTAGTCTAAAGCTTTCTCTCTTCAAAAAAAGCCGCCCCCAGTGCCAAAAGCTGCATATTGGTCGTGGGGGAGGCTGCACTTATTAAAATCGTGTTTACCAATGCTATATATTTCTGCTGGTCAGGGATAAATCCGGAAAGTGGGGCAAGCGAGTCACAGAAAACAAGTAATTTCCCTGATGACAAAAAAACTACCAGCACGAGAAAATAAACTATACGGCTATAAGAATAGTTTAAAAAAAATGTTTGTTGGTAGCGCACAAGCGGCAAAACTCATGGGAGTATCTGCCAGGAGAATATGCCAATTACTTTCTTCTGGCAGAATTACTGGAGCCTTTAAGGCTGGCAGGTCTTGGATAATTCCTTTAGTGGACAGAATGCCACAGGTGAGTGAGGGAACAAGGGGTCCTATTGCCCGTTGGCGCAGGAAAAGACCTGCCCCTGTGACTATCATTCATGTAAATCAGCAGACTATTCGCCAAAATCAAAAACAGGAGAAGGCGGCTCCGGTGATTAGCGTTAAGCGAGGGCAAAGCAATACTTACGGGCATGAGGTAGAAATCCATGGACCGTGCCGAGTGGTTTATCGGCGTGATAACCCTAAGCCATGCGGTGCAAGGGTTTGGATTGAGACTCTCTTCGGTGTCGAAGTGCTTACCAAAAATTCGGAGTAGGGTACGCAAGCACTCGATATGTCGAAACAACCGAATAGAAAATAACAAGTTTACCGCACTTTTTATTGCTCAATAATTACCGTGCAGAAATTACCATCTGCATATTACCATTAACCGAATTGGAACTCTATTATTCTCACCTAAGATAAGAACTGTAAAGAGAAACAAAACACTTAACTAATTCACTCAAACATTACTTATCGGAGCCAGAGTTATGAGACTAGTTCGTTACAATCCTTGGAGAGAAATTGATACCCTACAGAGCCAATTAAATCGCCTATTTGATGACACTCTAGTCCCCACAACTTGGAGAGATTTTGGCAGCTTCCCTAAAGTCCCTCGGGCTGAACTCTCGGAAACTGAAGCTGCTATCATCCTGAAGCTGGAAGTCCCAGGCATGGAAGCTAAAGACCTGAATGTGGAAGTCACAGAAGATACTGTTTTTATCAGTGGTGAGCGCCAAGAAGAGAATAAGGATAATACTCACTCTGAATTCCACTATGGTAAATTCCACAGAGTAATTCCTTTACCTAAAAGAATTCAAAATACCAACGTAACAGCAGAGTACAAAGATGGTGTCTTGAATCTGACCCTGCCTTTTAGGGAAGAAGAGAAGAACAAAGTGGTCAAAGTTAACCTGGATGCTGCTTAATCCTCAAAAAAACTTTAGCTAGATTGCTAGTCCTAACTTAACTCATCAGCCTGGTTACACTCGATGTGACTGGGCTTTTTTATTGACTCCAGAAACTGGATTTCTCTAGGTCGCTACAATTAACGAATGACTCGAAATGTGAGGTTAATTCTGGGGTCAACCTTCTTTTTTGTTTTTGGAACTTGGTGCAACCAGTGCTGCTGAGTTTCCCCTCGCATTAGCAAGACACTGCCATGAGTTAGCTTAAGCTCAAATTTAGCCGCCTCGGTTTTGGTTTTATGCTTCATCATAAACCGACGAGTACCGCCAAAACTAACGGATGCAATAGTTTGCCCTGGAGCTAATTCCAGTTCATCATCTGAATGCCAGCTCACACCGTCGCTGCCATTTCGATATAAGTTCAGCAATACTGAGTTAAAGCTTACCTGAGCTAACTGTTCTACTCTTTGCTTGATTTCCAGCAGAGTAAAGGTCCAGGGATGTGGATTCATTGCGGGTGAGCGAAAAAAGGGGTGGGGGAGAGGAGCGAGTTAGCGTATTTATTCCGCTAACTATAAAGAGAAAGGATTAATGCTTTCTGCTTTTGTTTCTTGTTACTTGCCTTGCTTCTGGCTTTTCTC
>JAAHGS010000198.1 GCA_010692645.1 Symploca sp. SIO2E9 | reverse complement strand
CGAGTGTTGCAACTGTGGTCATGTTGTTGATAGGGACTTAAATGCCGCGCTTAACTTAGCAAGTGTCCCAATTAGCAAGTTAAAGCCATTAGAACCCTAGGCTATAGGGGGTTTGCCTGTGGACAAGTAGGAGCCGACTCCCTTGGTTGAAGCAGGAAGAAAACATCAAAACTACTAGCTTTGAACAGGTTTGAGTAGGTTTGAGTAGGTTTTTCGTAGCAGACTATACTTGATTCTTCTAGTACAAGTCTAAAATGCGTCCTTATATAGCTCAAGTTATCCGGATCTAGTAACAAATAGACCGGATTTACAAGAAGATGCACCCTGATGAGTAACCTCAGCTCCCCGCTGGGGTTTTTTTATAGCCCTTGACATCGCAAAGGCAGCGATCAGCTTTGCTGGTGCCAAAGACGATCGCATTCGGGTTATGGAAGTGCGTGAAACGACCTAATTTCATGATACACATTATGGTTAATTTGTAAAGCACATAACTTCTGATAACTTATTTTAATATTTCACTTTGTAAAAAAAACAATCACAGGCTCTATTTGTGCAGTATTTTATCAAGTATAGAAAATCATTTCTTGCTCACTGCTAAGACAAACAAATTGAACAAAAACCTTAAGGAGAAATACATGAATACTTTTGATGACCCTGTACTGCCTAATTACTCATACCTTGGCTATTCCTATAACATCCTCAAATTAGATCCTACTGATCTAATGGAGATAGAAAGCGACAAAAATTTGAAGGACGATCCACCACCTGCAACCAACCCGAGAAATGTGGTGGATCTCAATGCCCAGGGATTTGAACCTGCTGGAGATCAGCCCTATTTAAAGCCAAAGAATACAATTTACCAGTCTACTCCTTCAATGACGGACGAGGTATTTGCCAAATATCAACGGAATGTTTCTGAATATTACGAACAACATACCTCTGCTTTGTCACTTGGTCTAGGTCTGTTCGATGGTATTTTTGGTTTTACTTTCAGTCGTAGTTATAATAGGTTTGTTCAAGAAAGCACTGATAAGACACGACTAGCTGTTTACTCTCATCAGTATGTGCAGAACCACAGACTAGCTTTAAGTGAGTCTGAGAATGCGGTAGTTGATCAAATCAAAAGATACTTTAAGTTAGGGCAAGAATTTCAGAACCGAGTTAAGGAACTTCCCAATTCCCGAGATGATGAAGAAGACCGGCAAAAATATAAAAACTTCATCGAAGATGTAGGCACTCACTATACCTGGCAAGTCGGTTTTGGAGGAAGGAAAAATAACTATTCCTACATTAGCAAAGATTCCTATGAGCGTTTGGAAGGGGAAGGTACAAATGTTAATCTGGGAGCTGAGTGGTCATTTAAAAAAATGACTGGACAGGTCGGGGCTGATTTTGAAGAAGAAAATATGAGGCGCTTTCAGGAAGAAACAGCCGAGTACTACCATAGAATAGTGACAGAAGGAGGTAGTGTAGGAGTAGCTGATCTTGAAGATTGGATACAAACTATTCCAGATAATCCTGTACCAGTCAAAATTAAAATTGCCCTGGTTTATGAGCTTCTAATTCCAGAATTGTTTGAAGATGAACCCGAGATTAATCTCAAACGGCAATTAATGGAAGATGCATACCAAGACTATCTCAAGGAAAATGGTATCCCTGGCGAAACCAGACCAGTATTAACAGTGCTA
This sequence comes from Symploca sp. SIO2E9, assembly GCA_010692645.1. Lineage (GTDB taxonomy): Bacteria > Cyanobacteriota > Cyanobacteriia > Cyanobacteriales > Coleofasciculaceae > SIO3C6. Next base: position 10,689 of record JAAHGS010000198.1, on the reverse strand, counting down.
TATGACTATGATGATAAGTTATATCAGTTTGATTATACTGCTCTAGAATGGCCACCAGAAGAGAACAATGACCTGGAATGGAATAAGGGCATTCAAGTAGCGCCAAGTAAAGGACAATATCATGCAGTTGCTTGGTATGAAAATAAGGAAACCCTTTACTCAGTATTCTTTCCCCTGTATCCGATGAGAGGATTAGGTTACTCAGAAGTATATCAGTTTGGATGGGCAACACAATTACTATCTAATAATGACACTTCTATTTATTACTCGGAGATGGCACTTGCAGAGTTTAATGATAAACTTTACTGCGTCTTCGTCGCTACTCCCGAAACTCCGAGATTCTGTTATACAAGCTTTGATCGCAACAACAACGCTTGGACTTCTCCTAAACAAATCGGCAATTACGTACCTAAAAGCAGTCCAGCAATTGCCGCACATAACAACAAACTTTATTTGGCTTGTCGACACCAGGATAATACTAACTCCGGGTTTAGTTTGATTGCTATGGACAAGTCAGAAAATTGGGAACATGTGGTTAATGGTGGTCATGACGGTGAAACACGCCAGTTAGGAATTGCACCATTCGAGGATAAGTTGGTTGTAGGTGTAACAAACACCGACAAAAATGGTCGTTACATGCTTAGATACTCTGTATATAAGGATGAAGAGTGGATAGGGGGTGGAAGCACATATACAGAAGATTCCGCTTTCTTCACTACGCTGATGGAATTTAATAATGAGCTTTTCTTCGTCTATAATACAAATGATAAGCGTCTTTTCTACTGCACGGCTGAATTTGAGTCTTATGGCACTCATCTTAGATTTTCTGAACACAAAAGAATAATGAACAATAACGCATTATTTTTTGATGTAGCAGTCAGAAAATCAAACCTTCCTCTGTTTCCCCCCAAGATGAATTAATTACTACTTGATCGAGCCTCAATCCTGTAATCAAGCCCAGCAAACCTCTAGGAAAGCTGGGTTTTTCTGATAACTCAATCCAAGCTACTACAGCAGTTTCAGATTCGATGTGATACACTCGTAGCCCTCACCCCCAGCCCCTCTCCCTTGCGTTGGGAGAGGGGAGCACATTATTGATTTTTCTCCGTGTCCCCGTGTCCCTGTGTCTCTGTATCTCCGTATCCCCCTGTCTCCGTGTCCCCGTGTCCCCGTGTCTCCGTGTCCCCGCGTCTACGTATCTATGTTCAACCAATAACTAATTAGTGCGTGACCACACCCTCCTTAAGTTGCTTTTTAAATTCCTTAACATAACTTGTAGGAAACTAAAATCAAATTCAAAATAATTTTATATTTGCTTTTTTTGTAGAGAAGATCTTGATATATCAAGATCTTTTTAAAGAAATTCTTTGCTACTTACTATCTACAGCAAATCAGGTCAACTACTAAATATTGATATGGATACTCTTACTCTGAAATTACAAGGTATGAGTTGCACCTACTGCGCGGCAAACATCGAGCGAATCATCAAAAATCTTGCCGGTGTAATTGAGTGCAATGTCAACTTCGGAGTCGAGCAAGCAACTATTCGCTACAACCCTAAAAAAATTAACCTCTCTACAATCCAAAAAGCTGTTAAAGATGCTGGATATGGTGCTTCTCCAGTAGAAAAAATTGGTAGTAATCGAGATAGTGCTTCTTCCAAATTTGAGAGTATCCAACAGCAACAATTACTGCTCAAACTCATAGTTTCAGGCACAATTAGCCTCATCCTGATGGTGGGGGGATTACCAATGATGACTGGTATCCATCTCCCTTTTATTCCCCAATGGTTGCATAACCCCTGGCTGCAACTAGTCTTAACCACACCTGTACAGTTCTGGTGTGGACTATCTTTTTATCGTGGTGCTTGGAAAGCTCTTAAGCACCGCAGCGCTGACATGAATAGCTTGATTGTTCTTGGTACCAGTGCCGCCTATTTTTACTCACTTTTTGCTACACTTTTCCCTCAGTTTTTGAGAGCGCAAGGCTTAGAAACAGCTTTTTATTATGAAAGTGCAGCCATGATCATCAGTTTAGTTCTACTAGGACGATTCTTGAGAAATCGCGCCAAGAAACGAACTTCTGAAGCCATTGGTAAGCTCCTGGGTTTACAAGCAAAAACAGCAAGGGTAATTCACCAAGGTAAAGCTATAGATTTACCGCTCGAGCAAGTCAAAGTCAATGATTTGGTTCTTGTACGTCCAGGAGAAAAAATCCCTATCGATGGTATTGTACTCGAAGGTTACTCCACAGTGGATGAAGCAATGGTAACTGGTGAGAGTTGGCCAGTTGAAAAGCAGCAAGGAGATGAGGTGATTGGGGCAAGCATTAACCAACAAGGCAGTTTGAAGTTAAGAGTTTCAAGAGTAGGAAACGATACACTCTTAGCCCAAATTGTGCAGTTAGTGCGACACGCCCAGGGAGCGAAAGCACCGATTCAGCAGTTAGCCGATAGAGTCACTGCCTGGTTTGTACCAGGGGTGATGGTAACTGCCACCGCCACTTTTTTGATTTGGTTGGCTTTAGTTAACAATCCCACCCTAGCGATGATTGCTAGCGTTAGTGTACTGATTATCGCCTGTCCCTGTGCCTTGGGTTTAGCGACACCGACTTCGGTGATGGTAGGCACTGGCGTTGGTGCTCAAAACGGCATTTTGATCAAAGGGGGAGATAGCCTGGAAATCGCCCACAAAATTGAGGTGATTATGCTTGATAAAACTGGGACATTGACGGAAGGAAAACCGATGGTTACTGATTATGTAACTATTGGGGGAACAGCTAACGGTAATGAAATCAAGTTACTAACCTTAGCAGCAGCAGTGGAGTTCAATTCTGGACATCCTTTGGCAGAAGCGATAGTGCGCTACGCCCAAACCCAGGGTATAGAGGTGGGCAAGAAGGCTCTTCTGGAAGTGGAAAGGTTTGAAGCGGTTGGGGGTGCTGGGGTGCAAGCTTGGGTTAAGGGGAAGTTAGTGCAAATCGGCACTTGCCGTTGGCTCCAGGAAATGGGCATTAGAACCCAGGTTTTGCAAAACCATCAGCACAAGTTGGAAGCAGCAGGTAAAACTACTGTTTTGATTGCTGTCGATGGATGCCTTGAAGGGATAGTTGGAATTGCTGACACTCTCAAACCTTCTGCTAAAACTGCAATTAGAGCGCTCCGGAATTTAGGTTTGGAGGTGGTAATGCTCACCGGTGATAGTTGGCAAACTGCGCAAGTTATTGCGTCTTTAGTGGGAATTGAGAACTTTGTAGCTCAAGTGCTACCTGCTCAAAAAGCAGAACAAGTAAGACTGCTGCAAGAGGAAGGCAAAGTTGTAGCCATGGTGGGAGATGGGATTAATGATGCCCCTGCCTTAGCTCAAGCTGATGTTGGCATTGCCATTGGCACTGGTACAGATGTGGCAATTGCTGCTAGTGATATCACTTTGATTTCTGGTAATCTCACCGGCATTGTTGGTGCGATTCAACTGAGTCGCGCCACGATGAAGAATATTCACCAAAATCTGTTTTTTGCCTTTATTTATAATTTTATCGGGATTCCTGTTGCTGCTGGTTTGTTCTACCCCTTTACTGGCTGGCTGCTTAGTCCAATTCTTGCTGGTGGAGCTATGGCATTTAGTTCGGTTTCTGTCGTTACCAATGCTCTGCGTTTGGGCAAGTTTCAACCGACAAAGTTTAACACTCCTTACCTACACTGGCGCAGAGCCATACAAGCTTATAAGTGACGATGGGGTGAAAAAATTTTAGGCGTGGTTTTTAGCTAAGTATCAAAAAAATTACCATTAACTAAAGCTTTGAGTTTTTTAAAAACTTTCCTCCCAGACTTCCTAAACTCCCCACACTGCCCACACTTTTTTTCCCTCGCCCTACAGTATGCTTGATATTGATTTTATCAATGACCTCTAATCAATTTTTCTTACTTTATGGGAAGTGTAAGATTGAAACGCTATCAGTCTAGATTGGGAAGGTTGCCCTCGAAAATGTTCTGTCTGGGAGTGGGGCTTACTCTGGCAGCATTGGGGGTTTTGTCAGTGCCAAGCTCAGCAGAGAGTAATTATATAGAAACACAGCTTAAGGTTGAGAACAAAAAGCCCTTATCGCAAGCTAAACATACCAAACGTTGGATTGAAATCGATTTGTCCCAGCAGCGATTAGTGGCTTGGGATGGTAAAACTGCTTACTATGTCTTCAGGATTTCAACGGGAAAGTCTTCTACTCCAACTCCCACAGGCTCCTATTCTATCCAATCAAAGTATCGCTCAACTCGGATGCGGGGTCGAGGTTACGATATACCTAATGTTCCCTACGCGATGTATTATTATGGTGGCTATGCTTTACATGGTGCTAACTGGCACAATAATTTTGGTACGCCTGTGAGTCATGGCTGCATTAATTTGCGGGTACGTCATGCTCGTTTGTTATATAACTGGGCATCTGTGGGTACTACCGTTGTAGTTCATCATTGAAGGCAAACCTTATCCCCTAATTTCTTTTCCAAGATTTGGGATAACTTTTTAATCATAGGGTCAATTTCAATATTGAACATTGAGCCTATGGTTTTATTCCCTAAGTTAGTTTTTTGAAGAGTTTCTGGGTAGAGTTCAAAGTAGATTGAAGTTTTAGCAATATCTTTAATTTGCACAAGTACGACCTCTAAACAAGCCTGGTCTTTCGGATCTAAATAAGTTAATAAATGATGATCCCACTGAGCTTGAATTTTAACTATCCCTTCTAGAGATTTTTCCCTAGAAATCAATTTACACTTGCCGCAGGGAACACCATAAAACAAGCAACCTGGTATTTCTTCGCCAAAACCTATCGCTCTTTCTAAGTTAACCTGTGTTACCTGTTGATATTGTTTAGCTTTTTCCCAAGAAGATAGATAGAATTTTAATCTATTTTCATTTCCAAAGTTGTCTTTTTTTAGAATTGTTAGTGCGCGTCCATTGACAGCGATAGTTGATTTGATGTCAATTTCAGAATATAATTTTTCTGAAATGTTGATAATTAGTTCTACTCCAGATTGTATCTGCTGAAGTTTACTGATTTTTCCAGCTTCTTTGATTAGTCCAGTAAACATGATTTTTTATCTGTTTTTGTCACTAAAATAGACTTTCTCTATCTGTTGAGGTACTTTCGTCCTAACTTTTAGAGATTAGGGATTAGGGAGTAGGAAGTAGGGGTAATAAAATTGAATTTACCTCATCAGTTTGAGAAATGCTATATTTGACTGAAGTAAGCTTTGAAGTGTATAGATCACAGCAAATAATAGGCAATAATTGACGCCAAAAGCATTGTGAAAATACTTTGCTCAGAGGCCTAATCAATTCATCTTGTCTCCCTCTTTCCCACTCCCCTATGCTCAAATTTTGCAGTTGAGGCTTGAAATTAATTAGCTCGATCCCACTGCTGTTTGGCAGCAGGAACAACATCTGGCAAAGAACGACCAATTAGATACAGCCAACCCAAACCAATTATTCCCAGAAAGATTGCTCCTAAACTTACTGCTTGAGCGATACGTAATGGTCCAAGCATCAGGCTATCTGTACGAAAACCTTCAATCCAAATGCGACCCAGACTATACCCTACCATGTAAACTAAAGCCAAAGTACCTACTTTTAAATGTGGTCGCTTACTTAAATCTTTAAAAAATAAAGTCATCAACAACCCAAAGACTAATAAATTCCATAGAGACTCGTAAAGAAAAGTAGGGTGAAAGTATTCAAAACTGATATACTCCGGAGGGCGCTGCTGAGGAGGAATGTAAAGTTTCCAAGGTACATCTGTGGGACGTCCAAAGGCTTCAGAATTGAAAAAGTTACCCCAACGCCCAATCGCCTGACCTAAAATTAGGGAGGGAATTACCAAATCTGCCAATAGCCAAACAGAGGTTTTTTGGATGCGGGCAAAAATAATCGCTGCCAGAATGCCTCCTAAGATAGCACCGTGAATCGCAATACCGCCCCTCCAAATCGCAATAATTTGATCGGGGCGCTGAGCATAATCTTGCCACTTAAATAGAACATAGTATGCTCTAGCACAGGGAATTGCTGCTAGCACCAGCCAAATTACCAAGTCTCCTAACAACTCTGGATTGACATGGCGGCGCTTTGCTAAATATTGACAAAGGCTGACTCCAATCAACACTGCTGAGGCAATTAATAAGCCATACCAGCGGATGGACAAGGATCCCAGTTGAAATATAATTGGCCCTGGAGAAGCAAATTGAAAAGCCAAGGTTAGAGGAGACATTGCTTGTAGCATTTATTTCTTGCAGAAAGAGCGATTGCAGTTCCAGTCTAATTTTAGGTTGCCTTGCCCTCCTCTATTATCAGCTTTGATCAGCTCTCACAAGCTAGTGCGGGAGCTTGGAAGCCCCGTAAATTTCAATTCGGGGATGAAAGGCGACGGGGGGATTAAAATCGCCCTCAACTACCAAGATTTTAGATATAATTTGTTATAAGGTACTCTAGGACTCAGGTGAGTAAATTAAATCCAGCACTAGCAATTGAGCCATTGTTGGGCGCTTCTTTATCAGAATTGACTCAATGGGCTCAGCAGCAAGGACAGCCAGCTTATCGCGGAAGTCAGCTTCACAGTTGGATTTACCGGCAAGGGGCACGAACACTAGGAGAAATTTCAGTATTTCCCAAACAGTGGCGCGAGGCTATAGCAGATTCTAAAATAGGTCGCTCTAGCTTACAACATCGCCTCGAAGCCCCGGATGGTACCGTTAAGTACCTACTAAAACTCTCAGACGGTCAAATTATCGAAACTGTAGGCATTCCTACTTTTTATCATCAAAACTCAAAAGCAGGCACTGAACTAAGGAAATCTGCAACTAATCAAAAATCCCTTGAACGCCTTACCGTTTGTGTCTCTTCACAAGTAGGTTGTCCTATGGCTTGTGACTTCTGTGCCACTGGCAAAGGAGGATTTACACGCAATCTAGCACGGCATGAAATAGTAGACCAAGTCTTAACAGTTCAAGAGGACTTCCGGCAGCGCGTCACCAATGTGGTTTTCATGGGTATGGGAGAGCCTTTGCTGAATCTAGATGCAGTTGTCAGTGCTGTACACTCGCTCAATCAAGACCTGGGCATTGGTATGCGCACGCTAACTATCTCTAGTGTGGGCATTCCTGGTAAAATTCGTCAACTAGCTGAGTACCAACTGCAAGTTACCTTGGCTATAAGTCTCCATGCCTCAAATCAGCAACTACGAGAACAACTAATTCCCAGTGCCAAGCACTATCAGCTACAGACTTTATTAAATGATTGTCGAGAATATATCAAGTTGACTGGTCGCCGGGTTACCTTTGAATACATCCTCTTAGCTGGACTTAATGACCTCCCGGAACACGCTTGTGAGTTAGCAGCTTATCTGCGCCGATTCCAGAGTCACGTCAATTTGATTCCCTACAACCCCATCAGTGAGGTTGATTACCAGCGCCCCAGTCGCCGGAGGATTCAAACCTTTGTCGAAGTCTTAGAAAAGCAACACATTGCTGTTAGTGTACGTCGTTCACGCGGTTTAGCAAAGGACGCTGCCTGCGGGCAATTGAGAGCTTCGAGGAGCGCATAAGGGACTTATAAATAAAAAAATATCCCATCGAGGAGAGGGGGAGAGGGGGAGAGGGGGGGATGGGGGGATGGGGAGAAGATTCTTTAGGTCATATTTCCAAGAAAATTGGATAATTTATTTCTTGGAGTTCCCTAAGGGACTTATAAGTAAAAAAATATCAACCAAAAAATAAGTAAATAATCATGTCTGAACTCCCTCCGCTGAATACCGACACCATTTGGGCAATTGTCAATGAAGAAATTGATAACGACACAGTTAATAAGCTACTCTGGTACTATCTAGGCTATCGCTATGACCAAGATTTAAACCAGTGGGATACCAAAGAGGTTTCTCCTGAATGGCAAGAGGCATACCCAGAACCGCCAAACTTTATTGAGAGCCGCCCTGCAACTGTCAAGTTGACTCGTTCTATTCCTAAACCCAATAAACAACTTTTGAAACAGCAACTAGGTTTTAAAGGTTATAAAATAGGTGAATTTACTCCCCAACAGGCTCGCCGAGCTACAGCAGCAAGTTGGCTGTTGAGCTATATGAAAGAGGCGGTGGTAAATAAATAGTGGGGTCTTGAATTATCAACCAAGAGGGCAGCACAGCTTGATTTATGGCTTCTTCAAATTTCACGTTTTTATCACATAAAATTCTGCCTACTAAATCAAATTTTAATAAATTATTAGCATTAAATTCCCTTGCTTTTACAAAACTAAATATTTTTCATCAAAGAAAACTTTTCTTAATTAGTATTGTTACTCTCCTCAGTTAATTCTCAGTTAATATTGTTACTTTTTAACAATGAACGGGAACAATACAAATATACCCCCTGTACTAGTTAGCTAGCTGCATCCCCATTGATTTAATCTGAAAGCTCAATCCTTTTACTTAGTAACCACTACTCAATTGGCAAGGTTGATAGTCTACCGGGTGAGCGAAAAAAGGCTTGGGGAAATTAAGTAAGCAGACGCTCCAGACGCTCCAGACAGGTCGACAGGTCGAAACGGAGAATTCAAGTCCCACGCAAAATTTCGTTCACCCTAGTCTACCTTACATAAATTGGCTCTATTATGAATGTTGAAATCTGCCTCCAGTTGGGTGTTGACCTTGCTAAATATATGCCAGAGTGATACTTAAGATACCAATGTTAAGAGGATTTTTATCTCTTGTAGATTATCTTTCTTGCTCAAATGCAAACATGTAGTATATAATGGAAATTGAAGAGAGATTTGATTATGCAGCTAGTCAGGCACTCTACATCAAGCACTTGATTCTGATTCTATGCTCAGATTCTGAGTGGGTGGAAGGCTTGAAAACTAATAAAGATGCTCAGATTCATTAAGCTTTAATGATTATGGTGCCGGCAGCTAGACAAAGATTGCTAGGGGAAAAAGACACCCTAACCAGATTGGTAGGTTGTCAATACCTAAAACAACTACAGCAATTACAGTTAAAATTATGCTTAGGTGTATAGCTATCGACAAAGCTCAAAATAGCCAAAACTCGCTCTCACGAGGTGAGCAGGTACTAGCAAGAGAAGCTTCTGAGTCAATCAGGATAAAAGATGACACGTCTAGTACACAAAGCAATTTAAATCAAATTTTAAGTAATTATCCCCAATATGCTCATGCTCACAAAAACAAAAGTTTTGTTAGTCCTGGACTCAGTGATCAGCACCAAGCGATAAAATACTATACTAAACTGCTACAGATTAATCCTAACCTTGCCGAAATTTATAGAAGACGCGGCAATCTCCGCGAGGATTCGGGAGATTATCAAGAAGCGATTGAAGATTATAACCAGGCTTTACGGATAAATCATAAGCTGACCACTGCTTATATTAACAGAGGCATTGCCCTATCTAATATTCTCGGTGAGCATCAACGAGCCATTAATGATTTCAGCCAAATCTTGCAACTCAATCCCCATCATGGTTGTGCCTACTACAATCGGGGAGTTCTCTACTATAAATTAGGCAACTACGAAAGAGCTATGGAGGATTATACTAAGGCTCTGAGGAATAATTCTAACTTGATTGAGGCTTACGTAAGCCGGGGTAGTCTTCGCATTGAACTAGGCAACAAATGGGGCGCAACGGAGGATTATATCCAAGCTATAAGGCTTAATCCTGATTTTGCTGCTAACCCCAAGCCAAGCAGTTAGATCAAAGCGAATTAAAGACACGGAGACAGGTCGACGCCCAGACGCGCAGACGCCCAGACGCGCAGACAAGTTAGATGGGGATTTGACCCCAACCAATTTTATGCACCGCAAGTGACGGTGGGGTATTTGACTCATATTAATTTTGATAATAGCTCAATTAGGGATTTCTAAATCAACAAATATCCAATCGAGTAGGGTGAGAATGGTCTTTAGGTCGTGTTTCTAAGTGAATTGGATAATTTATTTCTTGGAGTTCCCTTATTATAAATGGTGCTCTCACTTACTAATGACAGCCGCAAATTTATTACCACCGAACCCATAGGCAAAGGTGGGGAAGCAGGGGAACAGAAAACTTGGGATGTGATTAGGTATACCTTTGCCGAGCGAGAATGTATTGGTTACTGGCGTTATCCTATTTTTTCTAAAGTCGGTAAGTTCCGTAAAGAACCTGACATTCTAATTGCTGACTTCCAGCTAGGTCTAATTGTCATTGAAATTAAATCGGTAACTATTGACCAGATTTTGACCATTAACGGTCATTGCTGGGAGTTTCAAAATTACTATAGTATTAGCAGTAATCCTTATGAACAGGCAGAAAATCAATTATTTGCTTTATTAGGATATTGCGATCGAGAACCGACTCTCCGCCGCCAAGTACATGGTCGTGCCTTGGTTTGTCTACCTTGGATTACTGAACAACAATGGTACCAAAGCGGCTTCTATCAGCTCCCCAGTTGTCCGCCAATCATCTTTAAAGATCAACTTGAAACAATTGAATTGGGCATAGAAACTGCAATTTTAACTACACTCCCCACTCCCCACTCCCCACTCCCCACTCCCTGCTCCCCACTCCCCACTCCCTACTCCAACTGATTAAGCAAACTACTCCCATTATCAAAGGACGTAAGCTCACACTCCATTGTAGGAGTGTGAGCTTACGTCCTTTGATAA
>JAAHGS010000197.1 GCA_010692645.1 Symploca sp. SIO2E9 | reverse complement strand
CCTTCTGCCCAATTGAACGATCCTTTTGAGGATCATGAAGATTAGGATTTAGGGAGATGGGGAGATGGGGAGAGGGGGGGATGGGGAGATGGGGAGATGGGGGGATGGGGAGATGGGGAGATGGGGAGATGGGGAGATGGGGGGATGGGGAGATGGGGAGATGGGGGAATGTAAAGCGAGTTTTCCTCAAATGGTCGAAAGTTTAACTTATATGCACAACAGATCTTGTTTCTCTACCTTCAAAACTCATGCACTTTTAAAAAGAATCCTCGTTGCTCTACTCGCGAGGAGTGTCAATCCTGTACCTTAAAGCTAGCGATTTTCCAAGGTTCCACCTTGAAAATTTGCTCAGCAGGTAAAGCCTGTGACAGAGGCATTGGTCTTTCTAGCAAATCCACTTGGTGAGCTAGGCTCAACTCTAAATCACTCTCTAGCAAAAAATTAGCGGATTCACCGTGGCATTCATAACAGCGCACAATCCATTGCTTAGGGTAGTCTTCTGACTGCTTAAAGGCTTTCAAAATCAAATTCTGGGCTGGTAAATCCAATAACCGACCAATTGGTTGTAGTGATGCCTTGGCGACTTCTACAGGAGACCACAGCAGTACCTGAAGCGGTAAATTCAACTCATAACCTTGGTGAACTGTACTAGCTCTTTGCCAGCTGTCACTATGAGGATAGAGACTATAAGTGAATTGATGAATTCCTTGATCTGCATTTGGATCTGGCCAATTGGGGCTGCGCAGTAAAGTCAGACGTAATTGAGAGGGCGTGGCGTCATAGCCATATTTGCAATCGTTGAGTAAACTTACACCATAGCCAGACTCAGTAAGATCTGCCCAACGTAGGGCTGGAACTTCCCATTTGGCTTGCTCTGCACTTGTTTGGGGTCGAGTGGGGCGAGATATGGCACCATAGGCTGTCTCATAAGTAGCATAGTCAGCGTTTAAGTTCAAGGGGAAAGCCGCTTTCACTAATACATGATTTTCCCGCCAGATTGCGGTTGTGGCAATTTTAAGGACTGGCGAACCGATATCGAGTATGTAGTCCTGGCAAAACTGGGATTCTCCTAAGTGGCGCACAACCCGGAGGCGCTGGCGCAAACCACCTCGCTCTAACCACTCAAGAGATTGCAGCTGAGTTGGGGGTAAGGGATGCTGAGCATAGTTGGGGTCAATATTCCAGGCATCCCAGTATTGGCCCCTATCTTCAAAAGCTTGTAGTTGATTACCAGCACCACTGAGAACTTCTCGCTGCCGGATTTTATCAAAGATGCTGCTTAAGTCTCCGGTATCAGGGTCAACAATCACCCGCAGCACCTCATTTTCTAGAACAAAATCTTGATTAGATTTTGGGTTGTGACTTGTTCCCAGGCTGCCACTTGGAAATGCTGATTTGGGTTTTTGGTTGCCTTGTTCCAATCCTAAATCAGTTTGAGACAGCCAAAAGAGCCTATATCCTACAGAAGGAATATCTTTTGCAAGAAATAACAGCTGGTTGCCTTCGCTAAACTGGGATGGTATTTCTTGTCCTGAAAGGTCGTAAATTATCCAATCTCGGCAGGAATCACGCTGCACCTTAGAAACTGGTAAAGTAACGGCAACCAGTTCTGAACGTTGCCAGTTGAGGGGATTGAAAATGATAATTGGTTGTGCATTAATAAATTGTGCCTTGACTGGTGGCGCTGATGGTAAGCTAACCTGAGCAGCGATCGCTTTCAAAGATTTGTCCAAGATTTCTAAACTAACTTGCTCCACTTCCTGCCAAGCCTGGTTAGCTTCAACAAATACTTCCGGAATCGATGTACCCGGTAAAATGTCATGGAATTGATTAAACAACAGCTTTTTCCAAGCTTCTTCGAGTTCAAGCTTGGGATAGCTAACGCCAGTTACTATAGTTGCCAGAGAGGCGAATAGTTCTGCTTGGTAAAGTAATCCCTCATTGCGGCGATTCCAGCGTTTTTGATCAGCGTGGGTAGTGTAGCAGCCGCGATGGAATTCCAAATATAACTCATCATCCCAGACCGGAGCTGATTTTTGCGGAGGTAAAAATACTCTCTCCCCCTCTCCCTCTGCTAATAATTGCTCACTAATATGCTGCAAATACTCAGAGGCAGTAGTAAATTCCAGGCGTGGGAAAAATGGGGACTGCTGCCACCGGGAAGCTACTTCTAACATATCGCGAGTAGGACCACCACCATGATCACCAACGCCAGGAAGCCAGAAAGCCTCTCGGAGATTAGTCTGAGTTTCCCACTCAACAGCATAAGTTGCCATGGTAAGGGGATTGGTGTCCATAACCCCAGCGAGATTGGGGGGAGAAATCACACTAAAAATTTGGCTGCCATCAGGTGATTGCCACCAGAAGGCACCGTAGGGAAACTTGGTAGTGTCGTTCCAGTGAAGTTTCTGGGTAACAAAGTATTCAATTCCCCCCTGTTTAAGAATTTGCGGCAGCTGCCAAGGGAAACCAAAACTATCAGGAACCCACGCCACCTTGGTATGTAAACCAAATTTATCTTGGGTGTAGCGCTGGGCATAGAGTATTTGCCGTACAATTGATTCCCCGTCAATCAGATTCAATTCAGGTTCTACCCACATCCCGCCCACTATTTCCCAGCGTCCTTTAGCTACTTGCTGTTTAATAGTCTCAAATAAATCAGGGCAATGCTGCTCTATCCAAGCATAGAGTGCTGGTGTGCTGTGACAAAATGTGAGGTCTGGAAATTCTTGCTGTAGCTTTAATACTGATTCAAAGGTGCGCTGTGCCACTTGCCAGGTTTCACTAACTGTCCACAACCAAGCCATATCTAGGTGAGCATGACCTAACATTTGGATGCGGCGCTGTTTTGCTAGCATTAAGCTTTGTGTCCCTACTAGCCGTTGCAGATTTTGGCGCAGTCTGGAAAGGGATTGGGTAAATTCTTCCCGACAGGGAAGAGTATGCCAATCAATCTGGGCTGTAGCTGCTGTCAGCTGCTCTAATTTATGCGGCTCAAAGGTTTCTAAATACTTCTGCAACACAGCTAGCTCATCGGCAACAAAACCAGGCTCAAGATTATCACTTGATTTGTGCCATAGTTGTAAATTGACTTCGTAAATGCTGCGCGAGCCCATCAATCCACCAATATCATGACTAGGACTAACAAGGCGCAAGGCTACTGCAATCTCTTCTGTTGGAACTACAGCTGAACTAAGTAGAACTCTGGCAGAAGAATCAAATAAATCTCCTGAATGTACAAGTTTACCATTGACAAAAATTTTGGCATCTTCTGCCCACCATTTCAGCGCTAGCCTCAAACTCAAACCCTCTAGAGGGTAGCCTTTTAAATTTTGGGGAATAATAAACCTTTGAGCTAGCCACATCACCTGATGTCCGGCTGACCAAACTATATATCCTTTGCTATTAATTTCGACAGTTGACCAGTTTTGCCATCGATGAGATTCAGTGGCAATAGCGATCGGGATATCTTGTTGATAGCATCGCCAGTTTGTCTGAACATCAATCTGAGTCAAGGAACGTAGTTTCTCAATTGCTCCAGATAGGGATGTAGATTGAGAATAAGGCAGTATGACCTCCTTGAATTACTTGATGCTTTTAATCTATAAAACTATTTTACAATATAAACTAGTGGACAATAACGCCAGGATAAATCCCTTATAGCAACGGACATATCAGTTAGGACATTCTATTTTGATTCAAAGGGAGCAGAGAGCAGGGAGCAGGGAGCAGGGAGCAGGGAACAAGGAAGTGTCCTAATCATAGTGGCGACGGCTATATCTCGCTCCACGACCATTGGTTTTAACCAACGCGCTCTCCCTCGAAGTTATTTTTCGGTTTTCCCAGTTTGTCCTCTAACTCCTTTCTTAAAGCTCCTCATCCCCATCTTTGACAGGAGTTTGAGAATCACCTGGAAGCTGTGTTCTAATTTTGGAGACTTTGCCTTTAACTGTTTCACCTGCTGCTTGAGCTTTATCTTTAATCTGAGAGGTGACATTTTGAGTTTTGTCTTTAACCTGAGATGCAACATTCTGGACTTCTCGCCCTACCGCTTCTAAATCCTCCACCGTCTTCTTGTAATCTTTCTCCAAATACTCAGCAGCTCGATTGATTTTTTGATTCAATCCTTGAGTGTATGGCTGACTCTTTTGGATAACCGCATCGATCACAATTACGCGCTTTTTCCCGATGCTGGAAATGGCGACTGGTGGCAACAGATAGATACCGTCGATAAAACCGCGCCAGCTACTAGAGGAGAATAAGTAATTGACTACGCTACCTGTTATTGGTTCGAGTAAGTAGTCCAAAATTTTACCTACTCTGTTGCCAGCATCTGTCCAAACCTCGCGATCAATAGGCGAATCCAGAGATTCGAGCTTTGCTGTGGTAGTTTCCCCCTGCTTACCCTTGATCATTATACTGTCAGTGCCAATCGCTTCGACTTGGGCCCAAGCAAATGATTTTTTCTTGCCGCCGAGGAATCCAGATTTGCAGATTAAGCCCACTACTTGATGAGCTTGAGGATCTAGCAATAATTGAGCTACACGACCTATTTCTTCTGCAGTCTGTCGATCTAATACTAAGCGGTTGAGTAACTCGCTCTGCTTCAAGGCTTCCGGTTGCTTAGACATTACAGGCCTCTGTGTAGGTTATCTGAGTGTATAGCTTGAACTTTAGAGCCTTCATGCAGTTTAATAATACCTCAAAGAATTCACACACCACTTAAAAATCCTTCCGCACTCGTCCCACCCTTGAAAGAGGTGGTCTTTGCTCGCTTTTGTGTAAAATTAATTAGAATCTAAGGGTGGGGAGAGTTTCTTCGGGGCAAGCTTCTTAGTAGGGCGGAGTAGTTGAATGCGACTATTAGTGTTGATTTTGGGGATGGTTATAGTTGCTACAACTATAATTTTAGCACTACAAAATACTGCAACGGTAGCCGTCAATTTTGCCATTTGGCGACTAGAAGCTTCCTTGGCTGTGTTTCTACTATTAACCTTAGTTCTAGGGTTTTTAACTAGCTTCTTACTATCAATGCCTACGGTAATTCAGAAAAACTGGAAAATCACTAATCATAAAAAGAGAATTGCAGAGCTGGAGAGAGAATCCAACGAGATGATTGAAACTATCTCTGCTCAGAGAAAAAGGATCGAATACCTGGAGAAGAGTTTGAAACTAGAGATTGAGACAACAAAATCAATTGAGCCTGAATAAAAGTAGCAGAAATTAGGCACAAGTTAGTATTAATTATTTTTACTCAGCAAATATTCAAACTCAATCTTTAATGATCTTAAGTCAGCAACTCTCGCTACTAATAAGTTATCTTGACCGGCTTCTTTAAGCTGCCTTTGCCAGTAGCGGATGTGTTCCGAGTGATTTACCCAAAACTGAATCACAGTGTCAACTACCTTATCAAGTTCCCAGCTTCTCTTGTGCGGTACATTCTCAATGGATTTGATGAAAGCGTCGAGGGTGCATTGATTAGTACCCAAGTATTCAACACCCACGGCTGACTTTTTTTGCTGATGATTAAAAAAGTCTAGGACTGGAGAGATTCCTAAAAGTTCAAAGGTGTATTTCATTGGCTGCCTGCTTCTCGATTGAAGAATTATAGCAGATTTTAATCAAAAGCCTTAATCAAAGCTTAATCTATTTAGAGACGCACAAACACTTTTCCTCCTTCCCAGACTCTGCCTGGAAATGCTCTTTGGAGGCTTTGCTTCTAAACTTAAAGACAGCAGAGCCAATGTTGCTAAGTAGTCGGACATAAATAAACGTGACTGTGTAAAGAATTATGAAATCGCCTGAAGTGACTTTACACCCTACACCCTGCCTCAACCAGTAACCTTTATCAACGTCGCAGGTACTTACATAGTACATAGTTCAGCAGACAAGATTGCATCAGTGTCATTAACCATGAGGTTTAGCTTTTGCCTTTTGACAGGGAGCAAAATAACTCACCTCCAACAAAAAAAAATCAGCAGGAAAGAAATATTAAGGTTTTTTATTCAGTTGCTCTAGTTCCTTAGTCCCCCCTAAGTGATTAATAGCATCCTGGCAATGGTGAAGGGCATAAAAAACCAATTCACTCAATTAATGTTTATTTATAGTAACTTTCTTATTAAGAATTAACTTAAATAAATCCTAATCTAGAACTTAGATAATATATTCCAACTATAGTATTTTACTTTGGTGCCGACAAGATATTGGCGTCTAGAAAATTTTTTATACTTGTAATCAGGCTATCTGCGTCTCAAATTGTTGTAACTTCGATGCAGCTATACTTTTAACCACACCAAAAACGGAAGGAAGTTGACCTATTTCCAAAAGCACTTGTCTAACCTCCACATTGGATACATCTGCGAGATTTTTGTCACTAAGAAGGGCAATAATAGCAGCAATGCCTAATCCTTGACCAACCGCAACATTGAATTCCACAATCCTGCCAGCAGAAGAGGCAAAGCCCTTAAATCCAGAAGCGGGACTAACAACTGCCAGATTCGGTACATCCTGAATTTGGGCATGTCTGATGCCTATATTGAAGATAGGCTGCTCAAAACTAACACTTTTGAAACCGAGAGCATCAGCCTTAGCTCCAATACCGGTAATACCACCGCGCACATCAAAATGATAGGCAAATGTACCCAAGGCTTTCCAGATGGGAACACCACCCATCAGCATATCTGCACCGCTAAGGGGTTCTACAGCACCAGTAATATTGCCAGCGTGTCTGATATAGAGTTCAGAGGCAGGTGTGACAGAAGTAGCTCCGAAGCTTTTGAGCCACTTTTCAACAAAAGACATTTCTTCAAGAATTTCTCGAGTAGGTTTACCTCCGGCTTTGGCAAGTTCTTCTGCCTGAGTACCGTTGACGTAGCACAATAAAGCATTCCAGGAAAGTCTCCCACCAGGGAGAATCGCGATATTTCCCTTATCTAGGATCATCCCTGTTTCCGCAAGAGAAAATTTCTTGCCCCTGAAAGAGTGGTAAGCTACAGATAAGGCTGGGGAACGGATGTCGATATAATCGCGACCAGCCCACATAGTTTTAAGATTTCCCCTAGCATCAAACATATCCTTGCGGATGCTTGTAATCAGTTTCTGATCAAAACCAGCAGCGTGTTTGATAAAATCCTGAGCTTGGGCATCGTTGAGATTAGTGAAGCGCTTGAGATAGGCGTACTCTATCTGCTTAAGTCTTTTGACACTTATCCCCTCAGTTTCAAAGACCAAAGTAACGGGCAATTCTGATTCAGGTAAACCAAAGGTTTCAAATCCCCTAAGTTTATTGACCCCAGCAGCTTGCGCTAATTCAGCATTTACGGTAGAGTCTATAAACTGCTTGCCAAAATAAGTCTCTCCTCTGGCGAGCTTGATCCCAACTATTGTCTGACCCTCCTTGAGTACTGAGTCAATTTCAACTCCTCGAATCAGAGCAACTCCAGCCTCCTGCATCATCTTTTGCAGTGCTGCACCAGCTTGGCGGGGATCGAGAGCAATAAAGACAACACCAGCTCGCTGCAAGAATTCCTTGTATATTGCTGGTGGTGCTCCGAAGACACCCAAACCTAGGGATCTGCGCAACTGTCTCGAAATTTGTGACCTGTCGAGATAGGCAAGTCCTCCCCTAACTACATGACCACCAATACTTTCGAGTTTAGAACCTTTGGACATCAACAGAATTCGCGGATATTTCGACGTGCGGCGGCGATACTCCCTAGCAGCAGATATCAGGGCTAAGACGCCAGGAACCTCATCACCAAATCCGATGACATCGTAAGAACGCTCATTAACGGCCATTGCTCAAGCCCCTTTAAGGTCTCTATAGATTTTAGTGTAGGATTAGAACAGCTCGTATGTATACAATCAGACTTGAGAGCAAGTAGGACAAGGGTTGAGAGTGCCAGAAACACCGAATTTTAAGACTGGGAGATTGTTAAATCTTGATTCCACTACAGTATCAATGTTTGACAACGGCAATTACTTGGTATTATTTTTAGGCTTGTCAGGTTCGAGTGCGATTATTGAGCCTGAGATATTGGTGCGATAAACCCAGCGTTTGTTGTCACTATTGACAACAATTTGCCATCCAGGAATTAACATTTCCTTGCATTTAGCTGATTTAGAGTTACCCAGTTCTAAACAGTCATCAGACCAAATGTGAGATTGGGCATCACTAATGTCAAGGGCAGAAGTTGGCAAACCAAAACGTTTTGAGGCATCTAGCAAGACGGAATTACCAACCGCTGCTGATAAGGTAACACCAGACTCAACATTCTGGGAAGTTTCCCTAGCAATGTTGGGGGAAGTTTTACCAACGCAGAAGTACAAGATACATGTAAATGCCAATGCTTGGAGCATTAGACTGGGCTGAATCCTTTTTTTTGAAATTTTAGCTGGGGTCAAATTGGAATTATTCATCTTTGTCATCGCGAACCTAGCAAATGAGTGCCTGAATCTTAGAGCTTAATAATATAAACGACTGCTCCCCGGTCTTGAATTCCTGTAGAAAAAGAAAAGATTTTCCTGGGTAGCAAAAGGTTTTCCTCCAGGAGGCTGAGAACGGGTATTGATCCGCAGGCGGGAATAAATTCCTCAGCATATGCTCAACTATCGCAAAAGGATCTGTGGGAGTACTTCTAAATACCTGCTTAGGATAAGAAATTCTCTTTAACAGAGGCTTAGCTACTATGACACTTCCAAAAGTGCTAGCTGTTCAAGCCTAATGTTTTGCATAAAAATATAAAATTGTAATTATAAATAGATACTGCAATTAATCTCTCTTACTGAGGAGTACTATCAATTTCTAGCACTGCCAATATTCGCTTTTAACGCTTTTAGTAGGATCCATCCTAACAGTAGAAATACTGAATCGCCATTAAGATATTTTTGGGGAGTTAAGAAAAGCAGAGGAGCCAATGGCAAAGGCTCAAGGGATTATTCAGCATTTAGTTCAGAAGATGCTCTCAAAACTCAAATCCTCAACCACCGGGTGAGCGAAAAAAAGAGTGGGGGAACGAGTAAGCACACGCTCCAGACGCCCAGACGCCCAGACGCTCCAGACGCGGAGAATTGAAATTCCAACCAAAATGGAGCTCACCCTCAACCACCAATCCCCAAACGCCCTGCCAAGCCAGGATTCAAGGGTATAAGTGTTGACACCATCAAAAATAGGACTAACAAAGCCAAAATCGCCCTGGTATCATCAGGTTCTGTAATTTCATTGAGGCTGGGACGCTCAGGAGAGCGCTGTAGGAATAGAATCACTAGAACCCAATAAAAAATCAGTGGATTTGCCGAATTTACTAAGGCAACAATTCCCAAAACAATCAAGGTGGCAATGGTAGTGCGTCTAGCAATTTTGCGTCCGTAAATTGCCTGGACAATCCTCCCTCCATCCAATTGCCCTGCTGGCATTAAGTTCAAGGCTGTCACTACTAAGCCCAACCAGCCAACAATTGTCAAAGGGTGAACATCAACTATTGACGCTTGTAGGGAACTACCAAGGAAAAGCCGCGCGATGCTTCCCACTAAAACTGAGCTTTGGAAAAATTGAGTTGGTACCTGAAAAATACTGCCTTGATGAGAAAGCATTAATCCCATGATCAGCATCACTAAGGAGACAATGCCACCAGCAACCGGCCCTGCTAGAGAAATATCAAACAGTGCACTCCGGTTAGGTAACAGAGATTCAAAACGGGTAATGGCACCAAAAGAACCAATTTGACCACTGGGAATGAAGAAAGGCAGACTCATTCGCACTTGGTAACGCCGTGCCTGCCACCAGTGACCTAGTTCGTGAAGGAGCAGAAAAGCCCAGATTCCGGCACTAATAGGCAGTACTTGCGCAAATCGCTCCGGGTTTTTGAATAAGTCAAAATTTAGTAGCAACCCTACCGCTTCCAAACTAGTGGCAATTGTTGCAACCAGCAAAACTAATGCCAGGATTTTCTGAGACAAGGTTGTCGGTTGCGGGTCATTGCTAGAGGGTAATACGATCACAACTGGTTTACCTTCAGGGCCTTCAACTAAAAATAGCCTATATTCGTCGCTATATCGCTCTTTCAAGTTCGCAGACAAGCGGGAATAAACTTGCTCAGGATCTGTCCCTCGCATATTGCCCTTGAAGATCACCCCTTCCTGATAGGGAATTGTTTCTGTAGTAAAGAATGTATCAATGCCAAAAATTCCCTGGATGCTTTTGAGGTCTTGATCAGGAATAGGTGTGGCTTGTGTTGTGACCGGATTGTTGTCATTAGGCAACTCAGTGCTGTGATCTGCATTTACAGAAGCCTGCTGATCCGGCTGGTGGGGCTCAACCGATTCTTGTTCTTCATTAAGCCGCTTAGTAGCACGTTCCTGCAAAATAGCATCCTGACCAGCTGCACGCAAACGCTTGCCCAAGAAAATGTACAACCCCACCGAAGCGACTAACAAAAAGATAATACCGACGATATTGATGTAAATCCCCACAGCCATTAAGCCAAAAAATAACAGCCATGGAACCGTCAAGACGACCGACTGCAACCAGGCTAGGATTCCTAGTTTGCCGTAAGGTCGGGCGCGTTTAAAGCCCCAAGCTAGGACACCAATAGCCACCAGCATGATTAAAGCAGTTACAGTAGTCTCTGATCCAGTAAACATTGTTAAGCCGTTAGTCGTTAATTTGTCTTAGTTGGCGATAGCGTCTCAATAAGCGCGACCAAGTGTGAAATTATAATTGTTGCTTTTTACTTTTTACTATTGTCTGTGACAATTAACTTTCCTTAAATTTGTTAGTATTGACTCCCCTATTTACAACTACCAACCGCTGCTCTAAGATTTCCTTGGTGTTTACTCAGTAGATACTCACCCTCTTGTCGGTCTAGTCCAGTCCAATGCATCAGTAGCGCCAGCTTGACTTGGCGTCTGCTGCGCTCTAGTAAGTGACTACACTCTTGCCTACTCAGACTAGTGAGGTCTTGTAGGATTCGCAAAGCCCGGTCATGAAGTTTTTTGTTAGTGACAGCCACATCTACCATACGATTACCGTAGACTTTACCTAGCTGAACCATAACGCCAGTTGAGAGGATATTCAATGCCATCTTGGTAACCGTACCAGCTTTTAGTCTGGTAGAGCCAGCTAGTACTTCTGGACCAACCAATAACCGAATATCTAGGTCAGCTTCTATCTTCACCTGTTGAGTGGGAATACAGGCGATGGAAATAGTTGTTGCTCCCCTCTGGTGTGCTGCTTTTAGGGCTCCGTGAACGAAAGGTGTGGTGCCGCCTGCACTAATGCCAATCACAACATCGGGAATTTTGACTTGGTGATGGGCAATTGCTTCTACCCCATCTTCAATTCGGTCTTCTAAATCTTCAGAACTGCGAACTAACGCCCCAGCCCCCCCGGCAATGATTCCTTGTACCAACTCTGGGGGGGTACAAAAGGTGGGGGGACATTCGGCGGCATCTAGTACCCCTAAGCGTCCACTTGTCCCAGCGCCGACGTAGAAGAGGCGTCCACCCCTACCAATAGCAGATGCAATCATTTCAATTGCTTGCGCTAATTTGACTTTGACAGCAGCGATCGCGCTGAGGGTTTTGGCATCTTCACGATTAAACAGCTCCACTAATTCTAACGTTGTCAGCTGGTCTAAGTTCTGACTATTAGGGTTAACCTGCTCGGTTAGCAGATGCCCTCGCTCCTCTAAATTTTCCATTATAAGACTTCTTGCTACCGAATGCAGGTAATCAATTTTGAGTACACGACAACAAATTCCGGCTTTTACAATAAACCTTCAAGCTGACGGCGAATGCTGTCCAAATCAGGAATTTCCGGTTCTTTTTTGTTTTGGGTCTCTGGTTGCCAGTCAGTTGTTTCGACATTGGTTTCAGGCGGCACTGCCAACATGCCGACTTCAATAAATTTTGTTTCATAGCCAGCGCTGCGACAAAACTCTTCAATTTCCTCAGCATCTATAGCTTCGACTGTTGCCGGAGGTAAATCCTGGGCTTCTAGCATAATTGCAAAGCGAGTGGCATCATCTTCTTGCTCAAACATCAGTACAACGTCACGATCATCAATTTTAAGCGAGTGAATTCCTTCGTTTTCTGTGCGGGCATTGAATAAGATCACAAATACTTTTGTTGGCATAACCATAGGTTCCTTTTAATTGTGAGTTCAAGGGGCTAGATAATTTCTATCTTCTCCTAGAATATCTGATACCATTTCACGAAAATCCTGATACAAATCCTTCCCCTAGCTTCCCCATCCCCCCATCCCCCCATCCCCCCATCTCCCCATCTCCCCATCCCCCCCTCTCCCCCTCTCCCCATCTCCCCATCTCCCCATCCCCCCATCTCCCCATCTCCCCATCTCCCCATCCCCCCATCTCCCCATCTCCACATCTCCCCA
>JAAHGS010000196.1 GCA_010692645.1 Symploca sp. SIO2E9 | reverse complement strand
CGGAAGGGTTGAACCTATCGATTCTAGCTGATGTCGCCATTTATAGAGGGTAGTTCTGCTAATATCTAGCGTTCGACTAACTTTACTTATCGACATACCGCTAGTGATTAAATAGAGGGCACGTAGGCGCAAATCCTGAGAGTAAGGGTGAGCCATAAATAAATCTAGTTTTAGGTGACTCTAGATATATCCTAACTTGTAAGTACCCCAGCGCGCAGCGCTATAGGAGCAATCCAAAATTTGTCCGATCAAGAAAGCAGCTTCATCTCGGGGGGTTTTTGTTTGGGGGGTGCTGATCCAACAATTGACCCCCATTGGTGTCCTAATACGACAATAACTCTATTAGATTCATTTCGTCGCCCTTCCCTTTCCCCCACTTAACCTAGCATTTTAATGCGATTGCCCCTCCGGGGCTGCTCACTCATAGGTGGTTAAGTTAGGATGGTCGCTTAACCATCTTCCGATAGTGTGTGAAGACTAGATGACCGAGGAGCGCTAGCTGTAGCGGCTTGCAAAAACGCCGAGCCTTTAGTTTTTGCAAGCCACTAGGGGTTGAGCCGAGATACGTGTAAGTGCGATTCGTTCTGGAGAAACCCATTTATGCCTACTCGGCGTCAATGAACACCACAAAGAAAAAAGCGATTGGCGCTTCAGCGCCACTGGCAAAGCCAATCGCTACTCTCAATTTTTAGCGGTCTGCATATTACCGTCATTTTGTCAAATCACCGCCTTTTTAACCCCCCCAAGTCGGGAAAAAAAAAAAAAAGGGCGACTTGGGGGGGTAAACCCGTCGTCTGTAACCCCCATGGTTGAAGGATTTTTTCAAAACGTTTGCCGAGTTTTGCCCCTTATATGGGGATAGCAAAACTCGGCATGCCCCATATTTAATTTGTGCTATATCGATGTGTTTTTAACGGTCGGGTATAATCCTAGTAACCTTTAACAATCTCCGTTGGAACCCTCGACATCCGTCTCCAAATCTTCAATGGACGACCTACCGTAACGAACATCCAATTGATGCTTCGCTATGAGCAAGCACTTGTATTCCGGATGGTCGCTATACTCGCGATTCAGATTCCCATAATCAGTTACTTTACGAGTAGACGTGAATTTCATTCCACCCCGCCTAATCATCTCATCGAGGGTCTCTATCATCGCTTGGAAGTCCAGTCTGTTATCCTTAATAAACCAAGACTCGTATGATTGACCAGTTTTATCTCTGATACGCTTCTGTTCCCTTTCCCAGCTATCGAACTGTTTCTTACTATGGAAAGTGAATTGAGTCAGAGAACATTCTCTAAGCAAGCGTGCCGATTCTACAGTACAACCCGGAAAAGCATCTGAGTTCTTCCAACTTGTCTCATAGTTCTTCTTATATTCACCAGGCTTGAGAATCTTAGAGAATAAATAGGTCTTACATCTGCTCACCCTTTCCGGCTGATTTCGCAAGCCTGTTAGAAACTCCTCAGAAGGTGTGTAGTTAGAAGTCATTAACTGTAAATCATCACCAGCTAAGTTATAAGCATCATACCCGAGTTTTTTGTAAGAACGCATCTTACCCTTAATACCCCGTTCCCCTATCCAAAACTTATAATTAGCAGTCCCGTGAAAACTAGCTGACGTATAGATATCCTTGATTTCAAACTGGAATTTGTCTATTACAGGTATATTAGGAAACTGTTCTCGAAGTTGTACAGTTATTTGTTCACCAAGCCAGTCCAGAGATTTTTGATTATCGTACTTCTCACCCTTCACCACCAACCCCACTTTATCAGAACCGTTCTCTTTGTGGAGATAACTACCGATTTCCTGTTCACTGCCTAAAGGTTTTATATTGAACCTACCCTTAAATTCCTTGGTGTATATTTCAAATAACGACTCTGAAGTCAGGACTCTATTTTTGGTCGCACTAATAACCCGATTAACTTCAAAAGCACACCCATCGGTAATAGTTTGAAAACCATTCAACCCCTTCTCCATATACCAAGCCATAGCTCTGGCACGGGCAGTGATATTATTACCCACCACCACATTACCAATATCAAAGAAAGGACTTACCATATCACCATAAATGGTATTGATGCACAACTTGTAAAGGTCATTCATCGGCTTTTGTTCAGGGTCTTTCTTAGAATACTTAGACCTGGCTGCCAAAAGCTGGTTTACTAACAAATCACCCATATTGACACTAATCCAGGCATGACACTCCTGCTCAATCTTGATGACCTTACTTTGTCCCCTCTTAATCTTCGCTTCCGTGATATTTTTTCCCTTGTGTTTTCTCAATGCCTTAAGGAATTCGGGTATGGTGGTACACCGTTCACTTTTTGGATAAAAAACTGCTGTCACTATATGTAACTTATCTAGTAATTCTTTTCTCTGTCTCGCCGTACAGGTATTCTCTAACCAATCCAGAAAATCCGCTTGTATAATAGCTAAATTAACTTGTTTACTATATATCTTGGTAGTACCGATATTATCTTCAGTGAACCAATCAGTATTTTCCAATTCACTATCAGTGGGAATATTAGCAGGATTTTTAGGAGGATGCCAGGAAACCAGAAAATCTTGAGAGTATTTAAGTAGGTAATCATCTGGTGTGGATACCCTCGCTTGCCATAAACCAGGCACCAATTCCTTTCTATACTTCTTCAAAAACTGTCTGAGAGTTAAATACTCATTAATATTACTTCTTAGTGGGTAATCCACCGTGATTGGTCTTCCTAGTGGATATTCCTGATTTCTCAATCCGTTTCCATAGCAGCCAGCTATGTCTGCATCAGCGATAAGTTGCTTACTTATAGCTACATTCGGTCGGTTGTTGCGACAGCGTCCACCATCTACCTTGGCATTATAAACAGCAGTAGTCCTCTTATATTCCTTAAAATGTTCAGCTGTGCCATAGCGACAAAATTCAATTACCTGATTTTTATCCTTAGCATCCAGTCCGAGAAATTGTAGCAGTTTGGAGCGCACAATTCTCGCTACGGTCGCTCCGATAGTAAGTCTTGGTGCTTCAAAATATTCTTCAATATTTAGTGAGCTGTATATAATTATAAATCTCTCCATATTTTTAATTAAAGCCTGACGATTGTATAAGTCACCAGGAGCGTATTTAACAAACCTCTTGGTACACTCTAGATACATCTCAATCATCCGCTTTTTTTCTGAAGGTGTGAAGGTATCTTTGTACTTCAATTTCACACCGCAATTAGCACAAAAAGTGGCGTAATTTACAGCCCCATGAACCGCGCAGGTATCATAAAAACTCAGAGCTACTTGTAACTTATGACCATCAATCTCCAACACCCAAGGAAGATAAACCCATGGCTCACGCTTGTTACCAGTAAACTGGGTACTAGCAATCAATCTACGCCCCATTTGTATTTGACCAAGCTTTGGATTCTTAGAGCGTACTAGCTGATCAATATCATCTCTGTAAGCTCCCTGTACGATTCTGTAGAGTTCGGCAGTCAGAAAGAAGCCATAAAGGTCAAACTGGATTACTGGGAGTAAGGTGGGCTTATTTACCCTAGTTAAAACACATCGATGTCCAGCAGCAGCAAGATGGTCAATGGGCATGAATCCATAGGATGCTACAGGATGTTTGGCTATGTCGGCACAATCGGGGTGAGTATAGATTTTACCCTCACTGCTAGCTATCTCCTTGATTTGTACAGTAATGGTTTTGCTTACTTCCTTTGTGGGGTAGTTGAGGTCGTAGGGCAAGTAGGTAAATTCGGTGTCTATATCGAGAGGACAGTAAATTCTGGATGTTCTCAGTAGAGCTTCACTAATAGAATCGATGGGCTGTGAGTATTGATATGTATCGGCTTTAGAGTAAAACATGGTATAATTTAATGGTGTTTGTTTTTCTTTTCCAAACACGGCTATAACTAAATCAAAATGTCGTAAACTCTCATTTTCTTTCGCGACATTTAAAGAATAGGTTGACAGTTTACCTGCTGTCACCCCCTTTTTTTTATAGTTTTCACCGTTTACTTAACCTCTTTTTAACCTAATTTCTAGTAATAATAATTACCTCCTAAAAACTATTAATTACTGATAGCAACTATCTCCTGAGCTGGTATAAACAGGTCTTTTCTCAGTCAGTTCAAACTCAATTGATGGGTTGGAACTTTAAATTCCATTGAGATGTTCTGGAAGATTAGCGCTCTCATCCGCGTGCGGGGGTCTGATACCCGCGCAAAGCAGTCCAATTGAGCTGAGCATTGTGCGAACCTCGAGGTTCGCACAAGCTAGTAAGTTGTAGAACCTTCTAAAATCAGTGCCTGAGAGCGTTGGGACATTTGTTAATTTCATGTTGGTATTAATGTCTGTTCAGTTGAGCCATCTGGAAAAACGCTCATCAAATTAAATTGATTAATACCTCTGTGAATCGAAGTTTTTTAGACCCAATTACTTTGCAAGCTTCTGCGTACCTATAGGTACGCAGCCTGTAGAGAGTTAAGGAGTGAAAATCTTCTCAGTCTTCCGCGAGTATAGTATCCTCGCCCGTGCTAGTAAGTTGTTTCATCACCTCCTCAAAACCTCTTTGAGCCCTCCGCGAGAACACTGTACTCGCGGGTTCTAGTCAGATATTTCATCACCCATTGGCTATTGAATTTTCTCCCAGGAATCCCCATAATCAAGGTACTCATAAACTCTTGAGATATTGCAGATATGCCCGTCCCAGTGGCTCTTTACTAGCGCAGCAGCCCAGGACTTCCCGTACAATCTCCTCTTCAGTTGCACCATCCCCCAAAGCCTTGTATATTGCTTTACGGGCTGAAGTATCCATGGCTTCTGGGAATTCTGAGCGAAAATCGACCCCTTGGTCTTTAATCAGTTCCTCATCCTCCCCTAACCACTGGAGATATTTCTTGAGCTGCTCTGCGTGCTTTGGTGAGTCATTAGGACATTCCCAGACCATCGCTACTGCTTCTGACTCAGACATACCGTCCTGGACAAGAAACAAACATCTGGTGAATGGGTCAGCAGCTAACCTCTCTTCAACTTCAGCATCGTCACCAGCAGGATTACCGAATTCAGTGAGAAACTCTTCTACCTCATATCGATGCAGCAGTTCCTGAGATTTGGCTGCCAGTGCAGCATTATGTTTAGCTTGTCTTAGTCGTAATTCCTCCTGGCTCAGTTGATTTATTCGCCCGACTTCTTTGTCTAAGTCACACTTAGATACAAAGCGACCTCCGATAAGTAAGGCTGCACCAGAACTAAACAGGGAGGTTAAGCACAGGGCAATCTTACTCTCTTTACTGTCAAGATATACCTGTGCTACTTTAACAGCTTTTTCTCGGTCAAAGCCCAGGGGGTAATCTCTATCACTCTGACGTAGCAAAAACTTCTTATTGTAAGCGATACCAAAAGCACCATATTCTGGTTGTGACCACACTTCCAGCTTTTGCAGGGGATTGGCGAATGCGCCTATTAAGGTACTGATTCCTGTGAGAGTAAGGGAGTAAAAAGCCAGTCTAACTCTTATCACCTTTACCTCCCTCTAGCTTTTTAGCTAATGGCTCAGATAACAGGATGGCGGTTGTTAGCAATGTTACAGCTATAGTAGCTAGTAATAAGGTCATTACTACCCGAGGAAAGAATCTAATTATGATTTCCCAGTCATCCCAAGAACCTCCTATTAATCCCAGGGAAATCGCTAGTCCTTGAAGTGTGGCCACTTCTCGTTTTCCTTCGAGATAACCAACAACGTAACCACTATAAATTAATAGTCCTGTACGGAAGAGAAATACTGGGAAGTAAAATCCTGGTTCTAGTCTTGCTAGAAAAGCTAGGGCGGTACTCCCACTAGCTAGCAGTACTAGTTCATTGAGGTTCTGTAGATGTCGGTGAGAAGTCATACACACCCCCTTCAAAGGCAGAGTTGTAGTACTCTAATAGTTTTTGTTTACGCTGCTGTGTTGATTCCAGCTTCTTGGTTTTGCTCTCTTTTAAGAGTTTGTTGTTGGCTTCTAGGTTTTCAATTTCTAGGTCGATTAGTTCGATTTCAGTTGCGTATTCGGTATTTTGGTAATAGTTACGTCTAGCTTCTGCTCTCCGTTTGATGAGTTGGGCTTTTTGATTGGTTCGATATTCTAATCGGCTAGATTTGGTCTCGTGCTGGACTAGTTGTAGGAAAATATCTGCTGAGTATTTATCGATTTTGGTTTGATGGCTTAGTGCCATCTTGGTTGCTGCTCGATAGTACTGCGCCTCTTTAATTTCAGCTCGACATAGTTTCCGAGCAAGCTTTAACATCTCAGGGAGAAGCTTGGCGTTCGTTTCTGCTAGTTCCGCTATTTTTCTGAGGGCGCGGACATTCTCAGCTAAATTTCCAGTTAAGTCTATTTTGCCCAGGTCGAAGGGTAGTCCGAACTTTTGACCTAAAGCTGTTAACTTGGCTTGAACCATAGGGGGTAAAAGCTTCTCAGAGCTAACAGTTAATTCGCTATAACTTGAGTAATGATGAGTGGTTTCAGGGGAGTTGCTGGCAGTGCTTACTCTCTTTTTTCTTTTGTCTATTTTCATTAGAAAAATACCCGGTAAACAGCTGCACCCCCTACGGGAATCGATTTACCAGTGTTTACACACTTGGCGCGCTCCTTACCAATCTTCACGTAGATACGAGTGGCGTTTGTGTCGAGTGAAAATGGCTCGTCCTTGATATCGTCCCAATCACAAGCACTGTCCTCAATACTGATGGTAATCTGCTTCTCTGTGACTTTACCTCTAGGCTTGAGAACAGGCTTAACCTTCTTTCTTTTGCGCTTGGCGCGCTGGAAATGATTAACTTGCTGACAAATGCGCTTATACTCTTCATCTGTCCATTCAGGGGGTTTGCTGTTTGCCTCTATTGATACATCCGACTGGCTGACCATACCCTATCCATAACCTCTCTGCTATTTGTGTTCTATGTGCGAAGAGGGTAATGATACCCTTTGTAGTATTTTGGTTACACTCCAAAACTACGACTTAAGTGCTAATCCTTAATAATTTCGACAGTCTAGCTCAACTAGTAAATCTAGTTAAACTAGTTTAACTAGACTATACACTAACGCAAGCTAGTCGGTCTAGGATATTTAATAAGTCAAATCTTTGGTAGTTAATGTGGCAAGTAAAAGACCGACCGTTGGCGTAGTAATGGATGTAGAGTTGAGGGACAGAATTAAGAGAGTTGCAAAAAGTCGCCATTGGTCGTTATCACAGACATTATTGCTATTCATTGACCGTTACTGGGCCGACTGGGAGAAAGAACTTGGAATTGATTTTGAGGCGGATTCTTCTAACTCTTCAAATTCTTCAAGAGCTAAAGGTTAATCCCATATATATACGGATTTTTAGGTTCTAATATCAATTAACACCGATATATTGACAATCAATACAGTTACTTTTAAACCCATATATATACGGGTATAGGTTTAAATTCTGGATTATTGAATAGGCAATATTTTCCTACAAATCAAAACAGTCATTCACACCGTATCTACGGGACACTAAAGCTTTTTGTTGGAAGCCTTAGCCACCGAACCAATACTCGATAACCCGTATATATACGACTTTAAAGCTTAAATATCTCTGTAAAAATATACTCACAAACTTAGTACATTTGTACAGGATAACTTCAGTTTATGAAACTGACTCAATCAAGAGCCAGGGTGTTGCTGAGTGATGGTAGTTGTAAAACGGGAAGGTGTTGGCAACAAGCTGGGATTAATTCTCAATAAGCTGTAAACTGTCACAAGCCCAACAGGATAAAATAACGGAATAATCAGCTGTTGAGGGACTTAGGCAAACAAATATGTAAAAGACATCTTAGAATAATTTCTATGAAAGTTAATCGCTTCGGTCAAGCCGAAATCCTCAACACCGACCAAATTAACTTGCTCTTTGATAAGGGTTTTGTCAAGCCCCGAGACCGGGCTTTATTTGGTCTGTGTCTCTATACTGCTTGTCGCATTAATGAAGCTTGCACCCTCTTTACTAAAGATGTTATTGGTCTCAATGGCATTAGACCTAAACTGCTGATTCGCTGCTTGAACACCAAAGGTAAACTAAATACCAGAGAAGTACAGGTACACCCTACCCTGCATTGTTATCTAGAAGAGTACAATCCCATTACACATAAGCCCTACCTGTTCCCCGGTAGGCATGGGCTAGGTCATATTCATAAATCTAGCGCTGACCGTCTCTTGAGGATTGCTTTGGAGCGAGTCGGCATTGAGGGGGCTTCTACTCACAGTTTTAGAAGGACTGCCCTCACTAGAATGAGTGATGCTGGTGTTCCTCTCAGGCACATTCAATCAATCTCTGGTCATCGTACCCTTGATGCTCTAGAGCGTTATTTGGGCGTCAGTGAACACCACAAAGAAAGTGCGATCGCTACTCTCGATTTTTAGCCTGTGGGTATTATGATTCAAGCTAGACCAAAACTAGTTACATTTGATGAATTTGTTGCCTGGTATCCAGAAAATTCAGCTCATCGCTATGAACTGCACAACGGAGTGATTATTGAAATGCCCCTCCCCTCTGGCAGACATTCGCAATGTGCTGGTTTTATTGTTGCTGAACTTAACTGGGAAATCAAACGGGCTTCACTTCCTTATTTCATTCCTACTCAATATCTCCTCAAACCTAATCCCTCTGAGTCTGGATATATCCCAGATGTAGTTGTCCTCAAAAAAGATGTTATTGGCTCTCAACAGCGCTGGGAAAAAGAATCAATCATTACTCAAGGCGCTTGTGTACCTCTTGTAGTTGAAGTGGTTTCTACAAACTGGCACGATGATTATGCTCTCAAGCTCGACGAATACGAACTCATGGGCATTGCTGAGTATTGGATTGTTGATTATCTAGCACTAGGCGGTAGACGCTACATCGGCAACCCCAAACAACCTACAATCTCAATTTATCAGCTGGTATCTGGTGAATATCAACTATCCCAGTTCCGGGGGGTTGAGGCAATTGAATCTCCCTTATTCCCCCAGTTGAATTTGACCGCACAGCAAATCTTCAATGCTGGAATTTCTTGAACGGCTTGGAAAATCTCCAAGGGACTCATGCTGCGCCTTCCCCGTTCAAGATAAACCTTCTCTTAACTTGAGGGTAACAGGAAATGTAAAAATGTACAATTGTAATTTTTGTCTTGTTACCTTCACACGGTCGCCCAAGATTTTGGTAAAGGGTGCATAACCTACCCAACACCATACCTAAGAGTATGTAGACAAGGGATGAAACGGTTACGCCAAGGTTTGATCCTTACTCAGGAAGGTAAAACCAGAAGCAATATTTTTTTGAACCGATCTTCCCAGAATTTCCGTCTTAATAAAGCGGGCAGAAATCAACCTTTTGATTTTTTCAAAGTTTAATCCTATCTGAAAAGGAGATAAATCATGGAGAAGGTTCTAGCAAAATTTCTATGGAAGGCGGCTAAGGGGGCAACTGATTTTGCTACTGATAAATTCCCCGTTCCTGTTCCTTTTGTAGATGATATTGTTATGCCTTTGATAAAGGAGCAAGACCCCTCAAAAGCCGCTAAGGCTGTGAGCAGAAATGTTGAAAATGAAACTAAGGATCAACTTAGGGAGCATTTTGACAATGACGATAATGATGAAGAAACAGGTGTTTTAGACGGTTTCTTTGATAGAATCGGGGACTTTTTTGAAAGCCTCGATTGAGTCTCTTCGCCTTCCCTTGGAAGGTAATCTTCACGCAGCCCTTAGCATCCAAATGCCGTTGCACTTCATTTCCAAAAATCGGCTGCATTCTCTGCAAAGAGAGGAGATGAAAGAGTTAATCTTGGACTTAAGCTTTTGTAAAGGGTACATAATTTACTCAAGACCATCCTAAGAATATATAAGAGGTGAACAGCTACACGGGTTTTTACCTCGGTTATTGAAAGCAGCGTCATCAAAAGTGTTACACACTGTGTAACATCCGTTGGGAACCTAATCTTCCTTTTCTGTAAGTTTGGAAAATACAATGAGTAGGGGGTATTGATGAAGATAAAACGATTCAAACAAGCACTTCCGATAGTCGTGGTAACAGCTTTGATGACTACATCCAGTTTAGTAAATTCGCCTGCTGCTTTTGCCCAAAAGCGAGCAGCTTTAGAAGCTGGAGAATGGATCATTGAGAACGCACGGCGATGGTTTCCTCGCCGTCGGGTCGGAAACACCCTTGAATCTCCTCGGGTGCCTCGTAGAAGCCCCGAACTTCCTGCTCACACTCAATGCCGTATAGGTAGCAGGGCGGGACGTGCTGGATACGATGGTCCCTTGCCTAGGGGGAGAGTTATGAAAGTCTGCCGCGACATAAACCAACGACTGACGCATTAATCAAACACGGCTAATTCTTCATCCTTCAAGGGAGCGTCAAATAATTGAGTTAGTGAGTTCATCTGTTCTTGAATATGAAAACAGCCTGAATCCCTTTCCCATTAAGCAGCAAGCCATGAGTCACTATTTGCAGATGGCTAAGGTCAGGCAACAGGTTGATGAAACCATCAAGCACAGAGCACAACTGCTCGAACAACAGGGAATCAAACCTGTTGACGCTCTCCACGTCGCTTGTGCAGAAGCTGCCAACTGTGATTATTTGCTTACTTGTGATCGGCGCTTGCTAAATCGCTGTCGGGGCTTAGCTCTCAAAACCCTCAATCCCATTGATTTCATTTTGGAGATGGTAGATGGCAATCAAAGTGATTAAAGAGAACGATGCTTTAACTGAAGGATTTCAAGTTTTGATGGCTAATTTAGAGCCTTCAAAAGTCCTTCGCTTTTGGGCTGCTTGTCATTTAGGTGAAGGAGATTACCTCAAACTCAAAGACCAACTCTTTGCCAATGAAACTGTTGTCAGTCTCTACGAAAAAGTGAAAGCTCAACAGGACACTAATTGATTCTTCAATGCTGTGGCTATGGCAGTCGTGAAGCTACATCGCGCCAGCTACGCGGATGAGCCAAACACTGAGCTATAATCACATTTTAGTCAATTTGTCAAATCCTAAGTCCTCATACCGGATGAACTCCCACTTTTTTTTTAAAAGCCCGACTTCATCCGGTAAACCCGTCAGCTACAACCCTCATGGTTGAGGGATTTTTTTAAAACGCATGCCGAGTTTTGCCCCTTATATGGGGATAGCAAAACTCGGCATGCCCCATATTTAATCTGAGCTGAAGCGAAGACGATTTTCTCCCATCCTGATGCCGTCGGATGACACCTCAATCTTGATGTGTTTTTGGGGGTTAGCCGAGATACCGGCAAAATCGGACACGCTGCAAATAATTATTACAATAATTGGGTATTTGGTTTACTAACTTGCCCAGAAATGATATTTGAGCAATGAAAGTTTGGCACGGTAAAATCAACTCTTAATTCTATTCAGTGCCTCAAACTTACCCATAAATGAGCTTTTTTGGTGATGTTTGAACTCTACTGCACTTTGGCTCAAACAACGTTAAATCAAGGGTTTGGCAAAACAGCTTAATATAAGTTAACAACGTGTCCCAAAATGCAGGTATCTCGGCAGACCCCCCTTGACATAGATACTTTGTCCTGGTCGGCAAGCTTCATTCAAATAGTTTGCATAAAGCTTCAAACTAGAAGCGATAAGTATTTATAGAAATGCGATAAGAAGTAAAGTCAAATGATTAGAACAAAACAATTCACTATCAAGTTTGACCCTGAAACTGGTGGTCCTCGCAGTGAAACGGCAACAGTACCATTTCCAAAAAAAATCGTGTGGGCTGAGGCAATGCTCAAAGGTTTTCGTGCAGAGTTTACGAAATCTTCAGGTTCTAGCAATTCCCATGACTTATTCCATCGACTTTTGGTTGACTTAGATGTAAAGTCTGTTTCTGGAAGTACTGTTGTTGTAAATGCCGACTTTGCTCTACGTGATAAAAGTGGAAGTTTTGATGACGAGTATCGTGGTACTGTCCAAGGTGTTGTGATAGCTGAATTAGAATGATTTTAGTTTTTTGTAGTGACAAGTTTTATTTGTCTGCACACTCGCTGGGAAAACTAATTGAATAGTCTAGATACCCTCACGGTTAAGGCTGTGGGGGTTTCCGTTACCAGAGTGTGGGTGCTGAGAAGTTGGAGGAATTGGTCGAGGCTAGCAGCAAAATTCTGCACAGTCGTTTAAAATTTTGGTCTCCGGTTACAGCATTAGTAACACAGTTGTACTTTAATCATCATATTGAAGTACGAAATGTAGGTTATATCTGGCACATAATTATAGTTTTTATGTCTTTACTATTATGTAATTAGGAATCAAGACTTATCAATTGATTTCTAGTAAAAAAACCTATTGTTATGGGCTAATTCAGATTAAAAATAAATCAAAGAACGCAACTAGCTTAAAAATGAATAAAAAAACTAAATCTTTGCTAATCAAAGATTTATAGCGCTGCGCGCTGGTGTGTTTACAAATACTGAAAGGCTGCATCCGCCGCTTTGTGGACATCAAAATTATACTTAGGCAACTCTTTTCTAATCGCTGTTTTGACTTTGTGCCACCAGTGTTCAA
>JAAHGS010000195.1 GCA_010692645.1 Symploca sp. SIO2E9 | reverse complement strand
ACTTTGGAACAGAGATGGTACCTTACTTAAAACCCTCGAGGGACATCAAGATTGGGTTCATGGAGTTGCTTTTAGTCCTGATTCCCGGATAATTGCTTCGGCGAGTCGGGACAAAAATGTCAAACTCTGGAGTAGAGACGGTAAATTGCTCAAAACCCTCAAGGGGCATAAAGCTGCCGTTTTCGGAGTTGCATTCAGTCCAGATTATAAAATAATTGCTTCGGCAAGTAGGGACAAAACTGTCAAACTGTGGAATATTAATGGTGATTTACGGACTACCCTCAAGGGGCATAGCGATGAAGTGTGGGGAGTCTCTTTCAGCCCCGACTCTCAGACAATTGCTTCGGCAAGTTCGGATAAAAAGGTGATTTTGTGGAATAAGGGTCGCATTCTAAGTTTAGATCCGCTATCCTATGCTTGCAATTGGGTTGATAATTACCTTAAGAACAATCCCACAATCAGCTCTGAAGAGCAGCGTCTCTGTAATAAGTAGGGTTTGCTGATAGCATTAGTTAAAATTAAAGTCAATTTTTTGTTTAAAGTCAAGAATTACGCCTCAAAGTTTTTAGAGCAGTTGAGCTGTTGTTTAGAGGTTAAATACATGGCGATGCCCTTCTCCCAATAGGCACTTTCATTGATAAATACTGGATAGACAGTTGTTTTCCCTTGGTAAACAACTACAGAACCATCAAAGTTCACAAACATCTGCTCTCCTGGATTAAGGGCTAAATAGTCGTTGCCTTCAAGACTTGGATGAATCATCCCTAGGATTTCTCCAGCTTCATTTCTAGGAAAGTCTATAGATTCTAAAGGATAATATAAGGTAAGAGTACCTGGAGACTGGGGTGCTTGGTTCTGATTATATTGTTCTAAATAATCTAAAATTGCAGCAATTAATTTCTCAGTCTTGTGAAACAAGCCTGCATCTAAAACTCCCTGAGCAACAGGACCAACTTCAATAGTAATTCCTAACTCAGAAATACTCCTGAGGCGATTGTTTTTTTGAGTAGATTTTGTTTGCAAAACCCTCACCGATGAGTTTATCGAACATAGATAAGCTGCTAAACGCAAATTGAAGGGATGGTCATTACCAAGCAGAATAGTTAAACCCATATTGGCAGTTGAAGAATGGAGATCGATTAGAAAATCGACCTGAGATTTTTGTAGTTGTTGATAAATTACTTTTGCCAATAGTTGTTCATATTGAATGAGCATTGGGGTGTTCAAATCTTGGATATTGAAGCAGCGATTTAAGTCTGTTTCTATGTATCGCCTACCAGCCTCAAAAGCTCTGGGATTTGCCAATAAGCTTAGCGTCTTAAAACTCGGTCGTTTAATTAGGTCTGGAAATTGCTTAAACTTTTTAATTAGATAGACTCCGATTAACTCATTCCCGTGGGTGCCTCCCACAATTGCAACTTGACTGATTTGATTGATAGTCACTACAGATTTCTCCTTGGTGTTGGCTAGAGTTAGTATACTTCTTATTTTAAATAGAAAAAATTATACAAATAGTCTGGTTTTAAGTAGTAAGTAATAAGTAATAAGTAAGAGAGAACAGGGAATGGGGAATGGGAAACAGGAAATCTCCCTAATTGAAATTAGGATATTGAAAAGTTAAAAAAGATTTTGTGATAACATAAGGGGGATAATGGTCTTGGTACTCTCGAGTAAATATCATAAGGATAAGTAGTCGGACATAATTAAAGACGCGGGGACACGGGGACAGGTCGACGCGGAGACGCTCCAGACAAATTGGATGGGGATTTGACCCCAACCAATTTTATGCACCGTATAGACGGTAGGGTATTTGACCCATATTAATTTCGATAAACGTTACTGTGTAAATAATTATGAAATCACCCGAAGTTACCCCACACCCTACACCCTACACCCCACACCCCTGCTTCAACCAACAACCTTTATTTTTGTCCAGGTACTTATTGCCGTAACTTGTCCCCATTATGACTCTTGCCGTCGAAGCACTTACTCTTCAAGAATTTCTCCAGTTGCCCAACATTGAGGAATCCCCCGCTTGGGAATTGCTCGATGGGTTGCCCTGCCAAAAGCCGATGCCAACTCTCCACCACAGCCGATTACAAAAGCGAATAGTAGCTAGTATTGACGCTGTAGGCGATTCCTATGAAGCGTTTCCTGAGCTCCGGTGTGTTTTGAGTCAGAATTCAGTGGTGCCGGATATTACAGTGATTCATCAAAATCGTATTCCCAAGGGAAATGAACCGATTCAGGGGGCACCAGATTGGATGATTGAGATTTTGTCTCCTAACCAGAGTACGACAAAGGTCATTGCTAAAATTCAGTCTTGTTTGCAAGAAGGAACTCAACTGGGCTGGTTAATTGATCCTGAAGAAAAGGTTATTATGGCTTTTTGGCGTGATCTTCCCTTAGCGTTACTGACTGGTGAGGCGATTTTGCCTGTCTTGTCGGATCTTAATCTGGTGTTAACGGTAGAGCAAGTGTTTGATTGGTTGTAGCCACATCAGGTAATTTGAATGCCTAACTGAAAATCCCGAATTCAATGTTGTCACATCATCTAGACAAGTTGCAGCTGTGAAGGTAGCAAATTAAATTATTAAGTTTTGTAATAAAAACTTTACAAAAGAAATACTATAAACAGTCCTCATGTTAGCTTTTATACCTTGCGAGCTAGGTGAGGGGTAATACCCCTCACCCCAGTTAACTAATGGCCTAGAAAGAGCCTTCCCTGAAGTGACTAATTTAGTTTGAATGCGGAGCGAGTAATCATGTTTAGTTCAAATAACGGATTTAATTTATTTAAGAATTGGCAGAAATTAGCAACATCTTTTTTATATTGTTACCTGGTTTCTGCCTTAATGATTATCTGTGCAGGATATATCTCAAATAATAAAAACCAAAGACGACAACTTGAACTAGCTAGTATATGGTATGACAATCATCCAGGGTATCCAGAGAGCAAAAAACTTATTGAAAGTTTCATAAATGAAATTCAGGTTGGGATGAATGATATTAGTTTAGGATTCACAGATGATATTTCAGAAGAACTAATAGAAACACAAATAAGATTTTTTGAAGAACAAAATCAATATCTAATACCATTCAAAGTAGTTCAAAGAGATAGAACATTTGTAAATTTTCAAAAAGCTACTCCTGTTTATTCTGAAAAGAGAAAACAACAACAAGAACAAGAAGCAAGCCTAAATAATTATGAGAGTAAGGTTTTTGCTAATTTGATAATGGAATTAAAGAATGGACTATACAACGGATATTTACAAGAAATAAATAGCCAACAAGCACAAGATAATTTCCTTAAATACTCGGAAGCAGTAATAAGATATTTTACTTCAGAAAATAGTAATTACTCTAAGAATTATCCATACTTAAAAGCCGAATCGATTTATTTGGCTAATAGAAATGGCGCCATGGCATGGTACCCTTCTCAAGCACTTCAAATTTCGCTAAATGATTTTATAGAGAGACCTTGGGGAAGAGCTGTATGGGAAGAAAGTTTTCGCTCAGACTATAAAAAGTTTAATGATAATTCAGGACTCACATCTCCTTATACAGATATTAATGACAAGGGACAACCAATTCTAGTCAGGACACTTTGGTATAAGTTCAGAGATGAAAATATTGATTATGTTTTATGTTTAGATTTATTGTTTGATTCAAGCAGTCAACTTGATCAGGAAAGCAACTTACTGGCACAATATGCAAGCGCTGGATTACTGATACAGCCAACTAACAACACCTGGTTAGATTTTTTGATACAAAGCCTTATAGGTGCTTCATTAATATTTTCTCTTTATGAATTCAATCTAAAAAATACTTTATCAAAGTTGTTTACATCTAAACCTGATGAATTCTTAAAAGTCAAACTACAAAGAATTAGTAAATACTACGCGACAAGAAATGATGGTAATGAGATAAAACTTACTGTTCAAGGAGAAACTAAAGAGGTAAATGAAAGTACAAGATCCAGGGAGGCGGGATGGAGTTTCAATATAAGTAATATAAATATTAACACACAAAGTAGACAGGCTAATACAAGACAAAGTGAATTAACTTATAGATATGAGTTGAGTCAAACATACAATCTTGACATAAGTCAAAGTAAACATAGATGCATTGAAACTTGGAAAGTTGTTCTAGAATCTCAGTCAGACAAAACTGAAGATATAGGCTTTTTTGTTGCCAAGTGGAATAGAACCAATAGTACAAATATTACCGATGAACTGGATATAAAATCTATACATTGGGAGAAAAAGTACGAGGACGATTTGGAGAGTATAAAAGCTCAGTTATGTGACCATTTACTGATTAGTGAAAAACCGGAGTTTTTGGCTGTCCTAGATCCTAACTATAAGAAAAAAGAAAATATACCACTGTATTTAAGTCAAATATATTTAATTAAAGATACTTTGGATAAGAGTTCGTATCTAAAACAAAGAAAAATGATTTTTCCAGAGATTAAAACAGTTACTCGACTGTATTCTTTAGGTACGGTAAAGGCGATAATAAACCTGGAGTTTTTAAAGTCTTTAATTGAATTAAATCAACTGAGTGATTTTTTGAATGTTCCTGTATATGAAAGGTTTTTTATTGAAAATAGAGAAGCAGAATTCAAAGATTTCTACCAGTCTCTTGATAATCAGAGTCAATCTATTTTCAGAAACACATCAGCATTCAAAATCATGGTTTATCAAAGAGATGTCAATAATATAATTGCTTCTAAAGACGACTTTTGTATAGTTGAAATAAATGGCAAGCCTAGTATAGTTGCTTATACATTTACAGATGATCAGTATCCAAATGCTGGTTGGATTAGTTGGCGTGAGGTTGATGTTCAGTTTTATGCAGAACTATATAAAACTCAGAAAGATAAAGGGCATAGAATCGAGTCAGTTGATAACTATTTAAAAAACTACTCCCTCTGAAATTGAGTTAATGAAGTGATTGATTGAGTAAAAAAATCTAACTAATATTCATCTACTTATAAAATTGAGATCAGACTATCTTCAAGTTTGCAAAGCCTGCAACCGCGCATAGATACCATTATTCCCCAGTAATTGATTGTGATCCCCTACCTCAACAATTCTTCCTCCCTCTAACACTACAATCCTATTAGCTTTGCGGATAGTAGAAAGGCGATGAGCAACCACAAAAGTAGTGCGGTTCTGTTTCAACTTCTCCAAAGCCTCTTGAATTAATGCCTCATTAACCGTATCAAGCGCCGCCGTTGCTTCATCCAAAATCAAAACGCGGGGATTACGAATCAAGGCACGAGCAATCGCAATCCGCTGCCTTTGTCCCCCAGAGAGCTTAGTACCATTCTCTCCAATCAAAGTATCTAACTCTTGAGGCAATTGGTTAATAAACTCAAGGGCGTTAGCATCTGTAATTGCCTGTAATAATTTCTCTTCACCAACTTCTTCCGAACCATAGAGAATATTCTCCCTCACCTTACCTTCAAATAAAATAGTTTCCTGAGAAACCACCGAGAGAAAGCGCCGATAAGTTCGCAAATCGAGGGCATTCATATCAGTACCATCGAGTACAATTTTGCCAGTGGTTGGGCGCAGAAAACCAATTATAAGATTTAATAGCGTCGATTTACCTGCTCCAGAAAGTCCAACAATTGCCACCGTTTCCCCTGATTTAACCTCTAGAGAAAAGTCCTTCAAAGCTAATTGCTCAGTACCAGGATAGGTAAAACTAACCGACTCAAAAATAAATTCACCGTCTACTTCTTGAACTGGTAATTTGCCCAAATTCTGCTCAATATCTGGACATTCAAGTACTTCACCAATACTGCGGATCGACTCAAAACCTTTGCCAATCGCTGGCAACACCGTCAAAATCTGTACAACTGAACCTGTCAAAGAGTCAAAATAGCCAGTCAGCAACACCACATCACCGACACTAATTCCCAAATTCCCCGTGTAAGCCAACCAAGCAGAAGTGAGTAGGCAAAACCAATTGAACAAGCGCAACGTTACCCAGGAAGAAGCATTAGCAATCGCATTAATTGAATCAAGTTCAACTCCCGAGTTTTGCACCGCACTCAATCGATCCTCAACCCGCTCAATCTCCCTAGCTTCAGCACCGTGAGCCCTCGTTACAGGAATCAGTGTGAGCATCTCTAACAAACTTGCCGACATTGCTTCAACTTGCTGGCGGAAAGCCTGATTGCGAAGGCGGATTGGTCCTTTGATCACTTGTGCCAGAATTATGGCAGCAGGTACAGTGGCTACGAAGAAAATTAAAAACCATGGAGCACGCCAAGCAGTCGCAGCGATCGCTATAATGATCGTCAGGATAGCAGAGGGAACATATTGAAATAGATGATTGGTCAGAATTTGAATTTGCTCGACATCACGCAGGAGTTTATTTTGTAGGGCACCAGTACTTTTGTCTTTATAAAATCCAATTTCAAGATGCTGTAGCTGCCTAGTCAGGAGTGAGCGTAAATTCGACTCCATCTTGCGGGTGGCAACACTCATATATTTGATGTGCAGATAATGATTGGGGATATTCTGTAATACAGAAACAGCGAGAATCCCACCATTGAACCACAGTTCAGATAGCGAATGACTACTAGGGTTAGAAATAATTTCAATTATGTTAGCGATTACCAGAGGCTTAATCCACTCAGGGCTGTGCTTAATCACGTATAACAGCATTGAAAGCCCGAGTTTACCTAAGTCTTGGCGGTAGAGAATCAGCAGTGTCCTAAAGGGACGATCACTCTGATACAGATTAACCGATAAATCCTGGGATAGATCAGAGTTAGTAATAACTTTTAAAGTCTGATCTAGAAACTTATACCGATCCTTGAGCGTGTTCTGCTCTAGCTTCAAACCCTCTGTCATTTTTTACCTATTAAACTAACATATATTTTTGAGACATAACAGGATTATTATCATAAAGATTAAAGGTAAAAACATTTAAGTGGGAGAGTTAGCGATGGTACAATTTAACCGGAAATTACGCCTGCCGACTAGTGCTGAACTGCCCTGTTCAGATGATACGCCTGTGGATAACGAGAATCAAAATTTTATTCCCAACTTACTGTTATTTTTACTGAAATTTATCTGGAGGAAGCGAAGGGATTGTTTTTTTGGTGTGGACATGGGAATTTATCACACCACAGGAGTTAGTCCCTTTGTTCCTGTAGTTCCTGATGGCTTTTTGAGTTTAGGTGTTGAACGTCACCGAGGAGGAAGCCAGCGAAAAAGCTATGTGGTTTGGGAAGAAAATGGCGTTGTTCCGATTTTTGTCTTAGAAGTGGTATCGCGAACACCAGGGGGAGAATACGACACGAAGATGACAATTTATGCCAACTTGGGAGTTTTATATTATCTGATTTACAACCCCGATTATTGGCAACGGGATAGGCATCAACCTTTTGAAATTTATCACTTAGTAGATGGAAAGTATCAACTGCAAATTGGTGAACCTTACTGGATGCCAGAAGTTGGCTTAGGAATTGGACGTGCACCTTACCAAGATGGTGAACTAGAGATTGAAACATTGTATTGGTATAACCAGCAGGGTGTTCGTTATTTGACACCTGAAGAACAATTAGTCCGTTATCAAGAACGTTTTGGCGAATTGCCAGAGGATTAAGAGTTTTACTCCCTATTGGAAAGCGCACCTCAAGGATTTATCGGCGGAGGATGTTATTGAGAAATCTTGATTGGCAACCTCACCTCAAAACGAGTTTCACCAGGCTTAGAAAAGACACGGATATCCCCCTGATGCTGTTCGACAACAATGCCATAGGCAAGATGCAAACCAACTCCAGTACCCTTACCTACTCCCTTAGTAGTAAAAAATGGTTCAAAAATATGGGGCTGAATTTCCGGTGGAATTCCTGAGCCATTATCAGTAATAGTAACCACCAAGCAATCATTCTCGCGCCTAGTACTGATTCGGACTTCCCCTTGTCCATTTATTGCCTGTTTAGAGAAACCAGAAGCGATCGCATCGATCGCATTATCAATTAAATTAGTCCAGAC
Source organism: Symploca sp. SIO2E9 (assembly GCA_010692645.1). Lineage (GTDB taxonomy): Bacteria > Cyanobacteriota > Cyanobacteriia > Cyanobacteriales > Coleofasciculaceae > SIO3C6. The sequence goes on along the minus strand of JAAHGS010000195.1, from coordinate 4,573 downwards.
TTGATTAAGTTCGCTGCCGTAGGCTTCCAGGCGCGGCAAATTTAGGTCGTAATCGCAGTTTACAACCACACCTTGTTTGAGCTTATGACCCAAAATGGTCAGAGTACTTTCGAGTCCCTCATGGACATCGACCTCTTGTAAAGGAGCCTGATCCATGTATGAATAATCCTTAACCGCATCAACTAGCTCACAGATGCGCTCGCTACTATGCTCAACCTGCTCCAACAGCTCTACTCCAGTCAAAATTTTCTCCAACCAAAGCATCAAATCGCCAAGTGATTCAGAGGGAACACGGACACTCAAAGCATCCAGCCATTTAGTATCGATTCGGGCTTCCACTAAAGTCGGAGCTAACTGCCAGCCCTTAGAAACTCCATGTGCTTCCAACCAATCAATAAGCTCATCTTCGAGATCGCTTTGGGTAATAGGATCTAGTGGGGGTAAAGTACTAGCATTAGAGAGGACTTGGCGCTGAATTTCTCCCAGAAACTCCTGAGAGGTAGCTGGCATCTGCTGCTGACTCAATTGCCAAGTCAGCGGTTGTAAACCCTCAAAGGTTTCTCTTAATTGTCTAGCCGCGCGGCGAGCTGCCGAGGCTGGGTTATTTAACTCATGGGCAAGACCTGCTGCTAAGGTACCTAAGGCAGTGAGTTTTTCTCGTTGTTGTGATAATATTTGCACTTCCTGCATCCGACGCGCCATGGTACCAAGAATGCTTGTAGTTACACAGGAACAGGTCGAGAGTAAATTCCAAAAGGCATCTTTGGGTAATTCAAAGATGTGAGAGTGACTAACAGCGCGCCCACTAGCCCAAAAGTATTCTTCACCCATTAAAACAGGCAATTCACCAAACAATTCCTTAGGTTTATAGGTAGCCAGAAGAACTTCCTGTTCACCCACTTTCTGCACCACCCTAATTTCACCTGCAAGTAGCACAAATACGTGTTCAGCAGGATCACCTTGTGAACGATGGATCTCACCTGGCTGTAACCATACCTCTTCGCCCTCTTGGGATAACCACTGCAACTTTGCTTCTGGCAATTTTGAGAATACTGGTATTTGACGCAAAGTCTCGTCCAAAGTTTTTTGTTGATCATTGAGCATTTTTTGCTCTAGCTTCAAATCCTCTGTTATCGTTTCCCTGGTCATAGTTTCTTGTAGTTAGATCGATTATAGCACTTCTCAAATTGGTGAGATACAAATTTCTTGGTTTTAGGGAGCAGGGAGTAGGGAGCAGGGAGCAGAGAACAGAACTAGGTGTATTTCAGTTATTCGAGAAACGCTATATCTAAATGTTGTTTACAAATACCTTGTACACAATAAGTTTTAAGCAAAAGACGATAGATAATAAATACTCTTATTGTCACTTATTACTTATTACTTATTACTTATTACTTATTACTTATTAATTGGCAAACGCACCTGAAAACTGGTATCTCCAAGTTTAGAATCGAAGCGAATATTACCATGATGCTGACAAACAACGATACGACGACTAATATCAAGCCCTAACCCTGTTCCTTCTCCCACACCCTTACTAGTGAAGAACGGCTCAAAAATCCTCCCTTGAATCTCCGGCGGTATTCCCGAACCGTTATCAGCAATTTCCACCAACACGCAGTCATTTTCAGTGGCGGTGCGGATTCTCAGTTCTCCCTGTCCTTGCATAGCGTCGATGGCATTGTCAATCAAATTTGTCCAGACTTGGTTGAGTTCATTACCATAGGCACAAATCTTCGGCAGTTGCTGGTCATAATCGCGTTTGACAATAATGCCATGCTTGAGCTTGTGATTAAGGATAGTGAGGGTATTCTCAAGCCCTTCATGTAGATCAATCTTTTGCAGAGAAGCCCGATCCATATAGGAATAGTTTTTGATGGCTTGAACCAATTCCGAGATACGCGCAGTACTTTGTTCAACCTCCTTGACTAACCCTTTGATAGTCAGTGTCGCCTCTAGCCAAATTAGTGCTTCTGAGAAAGCCTCTGGATTCAGCTGTTGGGCAAGGGGGAGCAAGGCTTCTGCATCGACTCCGGCTGATACTAAAGTAGGTGCTAGTTGCCAGCCTTTGTCAATTTCATACTCATCTAGCCAGTCAGCAAGAAGATCTTCGCGGTCGCTTTGCTCTAGGGGCGCTAGTGGTTTTGCCTGAGCAATATGCTCAACAGCTTTCTGCTGTAGCTCTTTTATAAGCTGTAGGTGAGTTACACAGAAATGCTCAACCCCAAGACTGAGCATCTGGTTTTGTAGATTTTCAATTGCAGAATTTAGTTGTTTGGCAGCGCGAGAGCCAGCAGCAGCAGGATTATTTAGTTCGTGTGCCAAACCAGCCGATAACTTACCCAGAGCTGCCAGCTTTTCCTGCTCCTGCATCTGTACTTCTAGCAGTTTTGAGCGTTGTGCCATAGCAGGGATCACAAAATCCCTAGTTGAGGGGCACTCATCGATTAACTGCTTGAATTCTGTAAATTTCAGGACACGGCTAGCGTTGACACTACGCCCAGTTGCTGGGCAAGGGCTACCAACAAGCATTGACAAATTGCCTGTAAATTCCCCTGGCTGGTGGACGACAACCACCACTTCCTTGTCACCTATTTTTTTTGTGACCTTGATCTCGCCTTCAAGGATGACATAGAAATCGTAGTTAATATCTCCCTCGGCAAAGAGAATATCGCCTGGATTGAGTTGCACCTCAATGCCACATTCCGACAATTTTTGGAGTTGCTCATCAGACAATTTGGGAAATATCGAAGTTTCAGAGAAAGTTTCCACTAAGCTCTCACCTCGCTGAGATAGCGATGGATAAACATAATCGCAATCGAACCTTCTCCAACTCCAGAAGCTACTCGCTTGATGGAGTTGTGGCGCACATCTCCGGCGACGAAGATGCCAGGTACACTGGTTTCCAAGAGAAAGGGGTCACGCTCTAATTTCCAACCGCGAGGGCGATGACCATCATGCTTAAGGTCTGGCCCTGAGAGGATAAAACCCTGCTCATTACGCTCTAAAAGCCCCTCCAACCATTCTGTTTGCGGCTTAGCACCAATAAAAATAAATAGTGACTTGGCGTCTAGGGTTTGCTTTTCCCCAGTCTGAGCGTTGGCAATGGTAATTGCCTCCAAACTGTTTTCACCTTTGACCCCAACCACACTAGTTTGCAACTTCACACTGATGTTGTCTGTTGCTTCAATCTGATCAATGAGGTACTGGGACATACTCTTGGCAAGAGAATCACCGCGTACCAGCATATTGACTTGTCTAGCATAGCGGGAAAAGTACATCGCGGCTTGTCCTGCTGAGTTTGCCCCCCCGACTAGATAGACATCTTCATTACTACAGGCGAGGGCTTCTGTTTGTGCCGCGCCATAGTATATACCTTTACCAGTTAATTTCTCGCTCCCAGGCAGATTCAGCCTGCGCCAGGAGACGCCAGTGGCAATTAGCACAGCGCGAGAGCTAATCTCGCTGCCATCTGCTAGTTTTACTAGGCGGTAGGGTTCTTGCACACCTATACCAACGGCTTCTTGGGGTGTAAGAATTTCGACCCCAAAGCGTTTTGCTTGAGTTACAGCACGTCGGGCTAAATCTCCACCGGAAAGACCAACTGGAAAGCCCAAGTAGTTTTCGATGCGAGAACTTGAACCCGCCTGCCCTCCAGGAGCCTCTCGTTCAATCATTACTGTGCTTAACCCTTCAGAAGCACCATAAACAGCTGCTGCTAGGCCTGCAGGACCGCCGCCAATAATCACCAAATCGTAAAAGGGGCGCTCTGCCTGGGTTTGCAGACCTATCTTGTCAGCAATTTGAAGGTTTGATGGCTTTTCCAGACGCACCCCATCAGGGAAGAGGACTAAGGGCAGCTGGGGCTTGTGTTCTGAGGTTGCATAGGAGAGCAAGCGGTTAGCTTCTGTTTCCAACTCGATGTCTAACCATTGGTAGGGTACTTGATTACGAGCTAGAAAGTTTTTAACCTGATGGGAATAGGCTGACCAGCGATCGCCAATCACGCGAATGCCCTCAAAGGCAGGGTGGAATGATGCTAGCCACTCATCTAGTAAGTCATCTAATACGGGATATAGCTGCTCTTCAGGTGGATCCCAAGGTTTGAGTAGGTAGTAGTCGAGCTTAGCAGTGTTAATAGCACGAATTGCGGCATTTGTGTCCGCGTAGGCAGTGAGCAATACGCGTTTGGCATCAGGGAAAATTGTAGCTGCTTGTTCAGTGAATTCCACTCCCGTCATTTGTGGCATCCGCTCGTCTGTTAGTAACAGAGCTACCGATTCATTGCGCAGTTTCAGCTGTTGCAGGGCTTCTAGAGCTTCTGAACCGGAGTTAGCGCGCACTACTCGAAAGCGTGCGCCATATTGATGCCGCAAATCACGGGCAACGGCTTGCAGAACCTCCGGATCGTCGTCAACTGTTAAAATTGCTGGTTTAGCCATATATTCTGTTACTAAATCACGAATGAGCTGAGGTCAATAGTGAATCAAAATTATCTCCCCATCTCCCCATCTCCCCCTCTCCCCCTCTCCCCATCCCCCCATCCCCCCATCTCCCCATCTCCCCATCCCCC
>JAAHGS010000194.1 GCA_010692645.1 Symploca sp. SIO2E9 | reverse complement strand
TCCATCCCCCCCACTCCCCCTCTCCCCATCCCCCCATCTCCCCCTCCCCCCCTCTCCGCGTCAGAGTTATAATCCTCCTGGTATGTAGAACTGTCAGCGCAAGCTACAGTAATTGTGGTGAGGTGAGGGTGAAAAAAACTTTAGAAAAGTACCCAACAGACTGGGGAATCAAACTATCCAACAGTCAGATTGATTCTCAAGTAAATGGCAAAACCAATATCTTGGATAAAATCTCGATATCGACACTGCGCTCACAACCAGAGCATTCCGAACACAGTATATTGGAATCTACAATCAAACAATACCTAAAGTGGTTGTTCTGGGGAAGTGCCTTTGTGCTGACAGCAACAATTTCCGCTACCTTAGGAACAACCCTGGCATTAATTACACCTCTGTCGCCATTGATTACACCTCAAAATCAAGAAGAGAGGATTGGTTCTAAACAGGACTTGTGGCGTCAAAGTTTTCGATATGATCTAGCTAGACCAGTCAATATCTTAGTCATGGGAATTGACCGTGTGTTCGATGAGCCCCTGGATTCAACAACAGTCTTTGATGGTCGTAGTGATACCATGCTGCTACTGCGACTAGATCCTACAGACAATTCTGTAAAAATGCTCTCCATCCCCAGGGATACTCAAGTAGAAATACCAGAGGTAGGAATAGCCAAAATCAACGATGCCAATGTAGTTGGTGGTTCTGCCCTAGCCGCACAGGTTGTCAGCAGTAATCTTAATAATGTGCCGATTGATCGTTACCTGCGCATCACCACCGATGCCTTCCGAGAACTGGTAGATTTATTAGGTGGTGTTGAGGTGTTTGTCCCCTACCCAATGCAATATCAAGACCTCACTCAGAATTTGGAAATTGACTTAGAGCAAGGGTGGCAGATTTTGAATGGGGACCAAGCAGAACAATTTGTCCGTTTCCGTAATTTGAATGGGGGTGATATTAGTAGGATACAAAGGCAACAGGTAATCCTTAAAGCCTTGCTCAGGCGAGCTTCTACTCCCTCTGTACTGCCTCGCTTACCAAAAGTGATTCGGTTAATGCAGCAGTATATTGACACCAATCTCAGTAGCTCAGAAATACTGGCACTCGCCGGTTTTGGTCTTGAGCTAGAACAAGATGACTTCAAAATGGTACTCTTGCCTGGTCGATTTAGTACTCCTGATGAATACTTCGCCAGCTATTGGATTATGAACTCCAGAGGGCGAGACAGAGTAATGCGTGAATACTTCCAGCACAATTTAGATTCTGCTCAATTAGTTCATCGGCGCTCACCCAATCGCGTGCGCATTGCTATTCAAAACGCTACAGGGGATCCAGAATTAAGTTACGGCTTAGTCCGATATTTAGCTCAACATGAATTTTATAATGTTTATTTCGTCAAAGATTGGTCTGACCATCTTTACCAAACTCAGATTATTGTCCAGCAAGGTGACTTGGAAGCAGCAGCTACTCTCCAAGAGGTTTTAGGGGTTGGTAGAATTGAAGCTTCTTCCACTGGCGACATCAAGTCAGAACTAACTATTAGATTGGGTGAGGATTGGCGAGAGCGGCTGTTGTAGGGAGAAGGGGGGAGGGGGGGATGGCTCGGGGAGATGAATATTCTGCCTCCTGCCTTCTGCCGGAGATGGGGAGACTAAATAGAAATGGTGGAAAAAATGAAAATCGCCTCTTCTAAAGGGATAAACGGATTTATAAAACGTTTGCTGGGACTCTTGTTAGTTCTTGGTCTAGCATGGCTCTGGATTATCTTATCTGCAACTCCTGCTTATGCTCAAGATAACACTGTCAACTATACCTATACCGATTTAACTAATCGCGACTTCTCAGGCGCTAATTTAGTGGGTGCTGTTTTTGGAGCAGCCGAAATGCGTCGAACTAACTTTCAAGGAGCTGACTTAACTAGCGCTATTCTGACTAAGGGGGCAATGCTAGAAGCTAATCTAGAAGGAGCTAATCTTAGCCGCGCTTTGGTAGATCGAGTAACCCTAGACAAAGCCAATCTTAAGAACGCTATCTTGAGAGAAGCAATCATGATGCGCACTCGCTTCTATGACGCCGAGATTACCGGCGCTGATTTTACCGATGCAATTATTGACCCCTATCAAGTTTCTCTCATGTGTAAGCGAGCTCGTGGGGTTAATCCAGTAACTGGAGTTGCAACTCGGGATAGTTTAGGCTGCCGCTAGGCTTAAGGTTTCGAGATTATTGATCGACTCCCATGTGATAACTTCCTGCAATAATGCCTTGTAACCGGATACATTAGGATGAAGACCGTCTTTCAAGATTTGCTTTGACCACCAATCAGCACCGCGAGACTTCCAGATTTCAAAGATATCTAGATAAGGAATCTGGCGCTTGAGACAGGCAAGGCGTGTTGCTTCTTTGTAGCGGTGCTGGTCTGCATGATTGTAGTACAAACAATCCATAAACGGCATTTTGGTTTCATCGACAGGTGCCATACCTACGAATAGCACTGGACAAAGTCGCTGCGCTTGATCTAGCAGAGAACCAAGTTGAGTTTGGAAACTGTCAAAATCTGTAAAATTGCGCCCGTCTGGACGTCCAAGACGTGCTGAGTCATTGACTCCTACAGAAAAAATAATCGCATCGGGAAGCCGGTTTCTAAGTTCACCGCGACTGCGAAACTCATGCTCAAAGCGCTGATGCACTTGCTTGACTCCGTCACCCCTAACTCCCAGATTGTATATAACATGACCTGGAGTATCTGGCAACATCCACTGACGTCGCAATCGCTCTACCCAACCACCGCCTTCTGGATCACCAAATCCATAGATAATACTATCTCCCATGACAACTAGTTTTAGGGGTTGTTGCTGTCTGGGGCAAAACTGCTTAACGCTAGAAGCTACAAAGGTTTGCATATATTAAAGTACCTAATCAGTTTTTTGTTAAGATGCTGACACATTTATCTTAATTCACACAATAATAAGCTATTTTGTGTCTCTGGAGATTATTTGGTTAATGTTTTAATTGTTATCGCTTGTAAACTCCTGAGTACTAGGCTCTGGAGCTGATCGTAAGCGGTCATGACACTACCTCTCATTACATTAAAGTTTGATGTTAAGTGTCTCATCAAGTGCTTTTCGGTAACTTCACTGACCTTTTACATTGAATTTACGGATACTTTGAACAGCATTTGTTGACATAGACAAAATTGATTGAGTTCAAGGCTATTGGTAGAAACCTAGGCATTGGGTTATCGCCCTGTTGAAAGGGAGTGGAGAGTGGTATATCACTTATCCAGGGTAAGATCCTCCAAATCAGGAGTGGCTCTTCCCAATCATGCTCTAGTAAGCCGTCACACATTTATAGCAACGGACATGTCGGTTAGGACATCGTATTTTGATTTAAAGGGAACAGGGAACAGGGAATAAGAAAGTGTCCTAACAGCTGTGGCGACTGCTATAACTTGCATCTTGAGCATAGAGGAGGGCAAGTGGGAGCAAAACCAAAAATGCTAGAATAAACTGGGCATATTGATTAAAAAATCTGGGAGTAGGAATTTATGCTGCACAAACGTTACCAGTTTGATTCAAGCCAGATTCTGCAACGCGCCGAAGATCTAGTCAGTGCAGCTTCTAATCGCTATCAAATTACAGTGCAAGTGGCAAACCGCGCTAAGCGTCGTCGTTATGAAGACTTCGATAACATTGATGACCCAACTATGAAACCAGTACTGCGGGCAATCATTGAAATGTCTGATGAACTGACACAACCAGAAATTATTGGTGATTAGACTGATAAACAAACCAGATTTCCTTAAAAATGCTGAAATCTAAGACTAAAGGGTAGAGCTATGGGGCTAAAGTTGCAGACAGCAATCTTCACTTTGACTAGCATCTGCCTATTTTTGTGGTTTCCAGAGATTAGAGAAGTTGGTGTTAGTAATTCGGTTAGTTCACACTCCGCCAGCGCCCAGTTTTTTAGACCACAGGATGTGGGTAATAAAGTTTATGAACGCCTGCCGGATTTGCCCTTAGAGAACCAGTACATCAATGCTGAGACTGGTGAGGTGGATGCAGATAATACACTGGCTGATCGCTTAGTTAAATATCACCTATATGTAAAAAACCGTCCCCCTAATTACCGCTTTGACTGGAAATTGACGATGTCTGACTATCTAGGTGCCCACGATTACCTAGAGGAAGCTGTGTATCCAGGCAATAATAGTTTACAGGAAAATCCGCTCGATGGCGATCGCGCCGTCATTGAAAACCTAACTCGCAAACAACGAGATGCTTTAGTGGAAGTTTTAGTGAGTATCTTTAATCCTAATCGCTCTAATCTAGAGACACCAGTACCAGAGGCATCGCCAGCAGCACCGACAACTAACTCTAATCCTAGAAGAGGACCATTGCCAGCTGAACCAGGAGATGCTCAATTACTCAAGCCTTGAAATGGAACGTATAATTAAAGAGGGTTCTGGGTGGCGTCTAGGTTGGAATCCTCAAGCTTGTCAGTATCAGGGTTTAGTGGCTGGAGATGGTTGGGCGATCGAACTAACAGAGGCAGAATTAGATGACTTTTGCCGTTTGCTCGAACAACTAGCCCAAACCATGAGTGAGATGGCAAGTGAGTTGATGGATGAGGAGAAAATTACCTGTGAAGCTGAAAGTAACTTACTCTGGATGGAGGTGGAAGGCTATGCGGAGGAATATAGCGTACGCTTTATTTTAAACACTGGGCGCTGTTGTGAAGGGAGTTGGTCGGCACGAGTTGTTCCAAGTTTGTTGCAAGCAGTGGAGTCACTTAAAGTATTTTAGATTAGGTATTGGAATTACAAATTTTGTGATATCCTAGTATAGGTTCTTCGGGGCGTAGCGCAGCTTGGTAGCGCACTACTTTGGGGTAGTAGGGGTCGTGGGTTCAAATCCCGCCGCTCCGATTGAATGAAAAAGCCTTGAATCTAAGCATTGACAAGCATTGCACCGATTCAGGGCTTTTTTGATACCTGCCTTCCTAGAGGGTTTTTTTATTTTTGGTATATTTCTAACGGAAGATTATCTGGATCACGGAAAAAAGTAAACTGCTTACCTGTAAGTTCATCGATTCTAATTTCTTCTACTTCTACTCCTTTCGATTCCAGCTCAAGCACAGTTTTTTCTATGTCCTCGACTTGAAAAGCTAAATGCCTAAGACCACAAGCTTCTGGTTGACTTAATCTTTGAGGTGGATTGGGGAAGGAAAATAGCTCTATCTGATCATACTCTCCAACTTTTAAATCCAATTTGTAAGATTTTCTTTGTTCTCTGAAAGTTTCTTTGATAATAGAAAAACCCAAAATATTTACATAAAAATACTTGGATTTATCATAATCGGAACAAATAATAGCAACGTGATCTATTCCAGTTGTTTGCATACCTGTTAAGCTACAATTTTTATTGATATTTAAATGGAGAAAGATTAGATATCGTGACCAACTCTGTTGCCACGAATCCAGTGTAGCCTAAGAACATTGAATTCAATGTAGTAGTGATTAGGATACTTATTCTAATCGCCATACCTCCCACACTCCCATCTTTGATGAGATTAAGTAAAGATCCCGTTAAAACTCAAAAGAGGTATGGGGTTTTATTGCTCCCCCTTTACCCCCACTTTTAGATAAAATGTTTAGTTAGTATCAAAAAATCTTGATCGTGACTTTTCCCAAGCCACTCAAGGGTTCAGGCTTTCCTGCCAGAGTCTTTGCTATTCTCCCTTAGGAGAAAATTTTAGAAAATTATTTGTTACTTTCAAACCAACGCATGTTAAGTTTATTCCATTTAAACGTTGCCCTATCTTTAGTTCTATTAATATTTGTTAGTGGATGTTCTCCTGAATCTGATTCTACTGAATCATCAGTTAACGAAACTGAAATTGCTACAACTGGTGAAGAGACGATAGAATCTGTCGAAAAGCCGAATACTCCCTTGAGTGCATCCCCCGATAATCCAAATCCAGAGACTCAACAACAAATCCAACAGTACCTCAATGATTTAGCTGCCAAAGGATTTGGTAAAGAAAAGCAAGGAGTATGGATACAAGCAGGTGATACCCTGTTGGCGAATCACCAAGGTGCAGTACCTCTCTCTGCTGCTTCCCTAACTAAAGTGGCAACAACTCTAGTAGCGCTAGAAACTTTTGGACCTGATCACCAGTTTATAACACAGATTGGCGCCACTGGACCCATTGAAGACGGTGTTTTACAAGGGGATTTAGTGATTGAGGGAGGAGAAGACCCATTTTTTATTTGGGAGGAAGCGTACGCTCTTGGTAATACCCTTAACCAGATGGGCATTAAGCGAGTAACTGGCAATTTAGTAGTTATAGGTAAATTTTACATGAACTTTGCCACTGATACTCTGACTACAGGCAATCTACTTAAACAAGGATTGAATAATCAGCTTTGGTCTGCCGAAGCCCAAACTCAGTATCGGACTATGCCACCAGGGACACCTCGCCCTAAAGTAGCAATTGCAGGTTCATTACAGATTTTACCCTTACCTCCCAGAAATGTAGAGTCTCTAGTGAGGCATTATTCTTTTCCCCTTGCCGAATTACTCAAAAAGATGAATCGCTACAGCAACAACAAGATGTCCGAAATGTTAGCTAATTCCGTAGGTGGCGCTAAAGTTGTCGCCCAAAAGGCAACTGAGGTGGCTGAGGTTCCTGCTGCGGAAATTAGCTTGCTCAATGGTTCTGGTTTGGGTGTAGACAATCGCATTTCCCCTCGCGCTGCCACTGCTATGTTTTTAGCAATTAATAGATACCTCAAGCCACATAATATGAATGTTGCTGATGTCTTCGCAATTGTGGGAGAAGATGAAGGTATCTTGGATGAGCGTCAGCTTCCCAAATTAGCAGTAGTTAAATCGGGTAGTTTGGATAATGTTAGTACTTTAGCTGGAGCTTTACCAACAAAGAATCAGGGTACTGTTTGGTTCACGATTATGAATGGGGGAGGAGAAAATTTAAAGGGATTTCGCAGTACTCAAGAGTCTCTGCTTAAAGATTTTATAAACCAGTGGGGCTCAGAACAGTCTTTGCCAGCAGAGTTAACCCCTAATCCTGATAGGCTTAGCAAAACCTCAAGTAATGAAATCGTCAAGTAACAATCATTATTGCGCTCAGAAATCTTTGCTAGTTTTTTGTTTCTGAGTATCTTGTTGCTTTTTACCTTTCTCCCTTGTAATCAACCATCCGATAATACCCAACAGCGAGCTAGAACCAAAAATTGGAGTAATTAGATATAGAAAGTATTTTCTTAGGAGTTGCAGTAATTACCTTACTATTGATTTACAGGACTAACCAGACGCGGGTCAAGAGGTCGAGCTACTAGTATACCAATAGCATTGTTCACATTTACCACATATCTGTGTAAATCCCGTGCAATTGTTACTTCGCCTATCGGAGAAGCATGGATTAAACCAACGTTGCCGTCTGGGAAGCGATAAACTAAGCCAGTATGAGTAACATCAAGACCAGAAATACTAGTGGCAATTCCGATAAGATCTCCTGGTTGCAGTAAACTATAGACATTCCGAATCTGGCTGTGGGGAATGTAGTCAATAGTTACTGGATCCAGATTGGCTTCCATCTCGACAATACATTGATAATTGGCATCATTATCTAGCAAACGCGGATATCTGTGCCGATGTCTGCTCATAAAATTCAATTTCTTATTGAGGGATATGCCGCCCAGTTCTGGTACAATGTTGCTGATAGTACCTCGTTTTTGATTATCATCTATCCATACTGAGAAATAGTGCAATCGACTACAATATCCATCCAGTTGACCATTCAGATAACGCTGGTTGCGAATATGGTTAGTGAAGGTTTGATAAGAGTAATCTTGTAGTGCTAAACCTCGTGCGATCGCTAGTGCTGTTTCTACAAATAGCACACAGTCAAATTCAGTAAATGAGATGGTGAGGGTTTCTTGAGCATACTTATCTAATAAACCCGCTTTGTAGGCTTTACCCAGAAATTCCTCAGCAATCGCTTGAATAATTTCTCCAATTGAAAGTTGATGCAGATGTCGGGCAATCGCCACTTCCATAAGACGCTGGAAATTTTCCCTATCTTCTACCTCAGGTACTTCTTGTTTTAGGCTAACTAATCTCACTGTATGGTGAGGATTTAAAATAACGTCTCTTTCGAGCCTAATCTCCCCTACTCCCTTATCCTCCTGCCCCTTTAATAGAGCTTGTCCATTGCAATGAACAATGAGCAATGAACAATGAACAATGAACAATGAACAATGAACGATATTACTCCCCATCTAAACCCTGAATTTCGCTGCAAACTTCATAGAAGGAGGTGTCTGGTGCCTTAGCAAATAAATGCGACATCTGATTCAAAATTGCCTGATAAGACTCATTTTGATTCTCTTCCATATCTTCTATGTTTTCCCAAAGAATTAGAGCAACCCCTTTATCAGTGCCAGGTTCTTGCAGTAGGTACGCTCCTTTAAAACCATGATCATAGGTTGATACAGCTTTTTCAAATAGCTGCTTAGCCTCCTCAAATTTACCTGGTTTGAACTCCCCTATAGCAACATAAGCGAATTTATGCTTAAGAAAATCTAGAAATTCTGTCATGGTCAACTCTACTCATAGCTACAGCTAACAAAAAACTGGAACAATTGTTCCATCTCAATCTAGGTCATCAACCCATAACCCAAAGGTTAATCAAGGTTGTGATATAATTCTATCGCTTAAACAGCTTGATTAGTTTTTGCAAAATAGATTGCTGCTCAATGCCCAGAGCTTTGTCATAGCAGGCGTAGGCTTGTTTATAGCGGCCTAGGTTCTTCAAAGCCATACCTTTGAAAAGCCATGCTGTTTGGTTATGGGGTTCAAGTTCCAGGGCTTTTTCAAAACTAGCGATCGCATCCTGGTAGCGGTCTAAATAAGTTAGCACACCACCTCGCCAAATCCAAACTTGGTGATTGTCTGTGTGAAGTGCTAAAGCTTGCTCGTAGCTGGCAAGTGCTTGCGAGTAGTGGCATAACTCAATTTGTTCACTGGCTAGTTTACACCAGAGTTCGTAGTCTGTAGTTGGCAGTTGGAATTTTTTATTTGAAGAAGGTAAATTGGTGGGTGTAACTTGAGCTTGGTAGGTACTGTTGAGATCCATTTTTTATCTCTGTTGTTGGGATAGTTGTGTCTCTATTCATTTTCACCAACCTAAGCTAACAAAAGTTACTGTAATTATACGGAACTAACTTGATGTCATGGATTTTTAATACTTAAGTAATTTTTCTCTAGAAAGATTTTTACACTATCGTTCATGGTTGATGGTTGATGGTTCATAGTTCATGGTACGCGCTCCGCGCATGCTTCGCAAACATGGTTCATTGGGAATGTATTCGACAGTTGTGGTATACATTCCCAATGAACCATTAACTGTTCACAGATTGACAAACAATAGGATGATGAAAAAAGTTATTGTAATTACAGGGGTTAGTCGAGGTCTTGGTCAGGCTATGACCTCTGGATTTATTAAGTTAGGGCATACTGTCCTTGGCTGTGCTCGTTCCAAGGCAAGTGTGGAGCAACTCAGCAATAAGTTTGGCTCACCCCATAATTTTACAGCGCTTGATATTGCCAATGAAGCTCAGGTGAAAATTTGGGCAGAGCAACTACTGAGCAAATATGGAACACCAGATTTACTGATTAATAATGCGGCAATTATCAATGAATTGGCTCCTCTGTGGGAGATTCCTAGTGAAGATTTCTCCAACTTAATTGATATCAATATCAAGGGAGTAGCTAATGTAATTCGTCACTTCATCCCGGCAATGATTGAAAAAGGAAGTGGTATTATTGTTAATCTAAGTTCAGGTTGGGGTCGCTCCACTGCTCCTCAGGTTTCTTCTTATTGTGCTTCTAAATGGGCAATAGAGGGTATGACGCGATCGCTTGCTCAAGAACTTCCTCAAGGTATGGCTGCTATTCCTATGAGTCCTGGTATTATTCACACTGATATGTTGGAAGTTTGCTACGGAGAAGATGCCGCCTCCTATACTTCTATTAAAGATTGGCAAGCAAAGGCAGTTCCTTTTTTACTCCAGTTGAGTCCAGCAGATAATGGAATGCCTCTGACGGTTCCAGTTTAAGGGTAGGGAAGATGGGGAGATGGGGTGACACGATGACGCGGGGATTAATTTATAGCAGGCATTTAGAAAATTAACATTACACATACTCATCCCTAAATGCTAATCTGGGAGAGAAACTTTGGCAACAAGAATAGCATCTACTGGAACGTATAGTCGCCAAGCTCAGGGGATTAGAGATTAATCTTGATGATATTTCATTCTCCCCAATTTTCACTTGGCAGAAAAAATTTATATGTAGGTGTATTTCTATGTCAAATTCTACAAATAGCCCAAATCCGACTAACCAACAGTCTATTTTCACTAAAAAGAACTTATTTATTTTTGCTTTAATTTTAGGTTCTATATTAGGCACAGCTGTTATTGTAGGCGGAGGTTACTTATACCTGCGTATTACTAGGTCAAGCATTAGTCTTGAAGGAGATGGGTCAATAATTGTTAATGAAAATAATTCTAGTCAATCAGAACAACAGAGAAACTCAGCTTCAGAAAAGGGTAATGCCGTTGGTAAAGTTGAAGGAGGAAGTACGGTTATAACTGGAGGGATAAAAGCTGATCAAGGTTCAGAAGTAGTTGGTCGTGATAAAAATACTACAACTACTGAACCTAGAGATAACAGCCCTACCATCAACGGTAATATTGAAAACTTAACTATCAGTTATAGAGATCTACCTGGATATTTTCCAGAGGAAGGTTTTAAGGTGCAACCTCCAAAACTTGGAGATTTTGAGAGAAGTATTTTGTTAAGTAATCTTCTTGCAGGCAATGACTTCCTCATACGTGGAACCGAAACAATTCTAGTAAGCGGAAAAAGCTATGAATCGCCTTTCCGGTTACAAGGGTTCTATCCTTATGGCTCTCAAGTAGTTCAAAGAAGAGTAGCTTTTCAATTAGATGGCGAACAAGAAGCGATATTATTGCAGTTTGCTATCAGTGATTTAGAGGCTGGTGATACTAAATTGGCATATTCGATTGATGTCAAGGTTGATGGAGAGTTATTTTGGACTGGAGTCTGTAAGTATGGGACAGAAAAGCAAATTATCTCTGTACCACTTGAAATTAAGGGAGCTAAAACCTTGTTGATTGAGTATATTGTTAGTGATCAAGCTGGCTATAAAAAGACTCGTATTCCTCCGCTTCACTTAACTCAGGCAGACATTTTGTATAAAAGCTAAATTTCTAAAAGTAAAGCTACTTACTTGCTATGGTAATCCCATATTATAGCTATTGCTAATAGTGCGATTGCTCCGCGCTAGCCATAAGGACTAATCGCTTTTATCGCTGCCTCTACAGCCCTCCGAGCATCCTTCGGCAGGGCAATCGCGAAGTGCTGCTGTAAGGAAATCGCGAATTTTGTAAGTTGACTTGAGTTTAACTTAACCCAACCTCTCCAAGATTAGCAATCCACTTCGTCCAAGCTCTACTGTAGCTTGCAGATAGCCTTGAGAACCTGTAGCAATTTAATTGAAGATTCAGAATCTGTCAAGCCCAAAAAAGGCATCAACTGATAGGTGGGGGGATTGCCAGCTTGAATATAGACAAAGCGATAAAGCTCTCCATTGGTTGCCAATCCCCAGACTGATTCTTGATATTCCAAGCTTTTATAGGCATAGGATAACAACTGAGGCAAGCCGACTGAGGGAGAAACCGAACTATTTTTAGATTCAATAACTAAAACCCAAAAAGGAACATTATCACTTACTTGCCGAGCTTTATGAATGGCTAAAATATCCAGCCTACCAGTCACGATAATATCTTCATCAGTAATATTGATACGAGCGATTCCTTCTTCAACAATAACCTGGAGAGGATAACGATAGAAACCAGCTAATCGCAGTAGGGGACTAATAGCTACTAATTTAACCTGCCCTTCTGATGCGGCAGTTGACCTCAAGTGATTATCAAATTCCTGACGAGTTTGCACAATTTCCTGTTGCTCCAACTCGGTTAGAGGTTCTAGGGATAATAAAGATGCCAATGAGTTATTATCCTGTTTTTGAAAATTAAAAAGACGATGGACTTCATCTAGGGTTAGATTCTTGGCATTAAGAGTTTTCATAGTTTTTTAGGGTCAAGTGTTAAACCTCTATAATTGGGGTAAAGATTTCCATGCAGTGGAATGCTCCCGTTAATTGAGGTTTCAATATAGCGTTTCTCAAATTGATGAGATACACTCTCTAGGCTTTAGGGAACAGGGAAAAGGGAAAAGGGAATAGGTAAGAAGGTAAAGCGTATCTCACTAAGAAAGAGAATTGCTATAGCTTTCTGTCTTACCTTTTAAAAGCTATAGTAATTTCTTAAACAAGTTTAACAAGACAAGATAGATGCTCTAGATTTAGAGAGTTATCGAAACAATTGAGGATAAATCTGTCGCCAAGCTAGAACAGAAAAAACACCAGTTAATAAGAGCAACCAGATTAACTCTAAAAACCAGAAATTTGATAGTCCCAAAGGCCAACGCAAAAGGTCAACAACAGCAGCAAGAGGCAAAACATCAGCA
>JAAHGS010000193.1:8813-12651 GCA_010692645.1 Symploca sp. SIO2E9 | reverse complement strand
TTTGAAACACAAATGGAAATGTAATTTTGCTTCATACCGACTTAGAAGTCCAGCTTCCCTACAAAACAAAATGACAGCTTTAATTTTTATGATGGCTGTAAAAGACTCCCCATATATATCTTTGGTCCTTAGTTATAATCCTGGGCTTGTTGACGATGTTCGTAGCAGTTGTTGTACTTCTGGCGCTGACGCTACAGATGGTAATCGAGGGTGCACCACGTCTGACGGGGCAATTCTTTCTTAACTTTCCCAGCCGTAAGCCCGAACAAGCTGGCATCCTCTCTGCCTGGGTAGGAAGTGCCTTAGTGATGTTAGTAACTGCCTTTGCTGCAGTTCCTTTAGGCGTTGCCTCAGGCATTTATCTAGAAGAATATGCTCGAAAAAACTGGCTATCTGCTTTAATTGAAATTAACGTTACTAACCTCGCTGGCGTACCCTCAATTGTCTACGGTTTGTTAGCATTGGGTTTATTCGTTTATCAGTTTAATCTAGGTCAGAGTATTATCTCAGCAGGATTAACTCTAGCCCTATTGATTTTACCGGTTGTGATTGTAACCACGCGAGAGGCACTAAGAGCAATTCCCAATCATCTAAGGGAAGCTGCCTATGCCCTAGGAGCAAGCAAGTGGCAAATGATTTGGGATCACATCTTGCCTTACTCATTTGGCAGTATCCTCACAGGCGTGATTATCGGCTTATCAAGGGCAATCGGAGAAACTGCACCGGTAATCACAATTGGAGCCTTAGCTTTCATTGCCTTTTTACCAGAGTCCCCCTTCAAAGCCGAATTTCCCTATATCTCTTTTACCTGGTTGCAGTCTCCTTTTACTGTCATGCCAATTCAGATGTTTAACTGGGTATCTCGTCCTCAAGCAGAATTTCAGTTAAACGCTGCTGCCACAGGAACTGTTTTAATTGCCATGACTCTGGCTATGAATGGCATTGCTATTTATCTACGCTATCGCTTCCGCAAAGGTATCAAATGGTAGAAAACACTGTAGACCCACTCTCTAATTCCATTAATGTTAAACCAAAAGCTGAGGTCAACAACCTCAATTTTTACTACGGTTCTTTTCACGCACTTAAAAATATCAATTTGCTAGTACCTGAAAAACAAGTAACGGCACTAATTGGACCTTCAGGGTGTGGCAAAACTACCTTATTGCGGTGCTTTAATCGCATGCATGACCTTTATCCTGGCAATCGCTACGAAGGGGAAATCATACTCGATACTGAACTCAACATCTTGGGACGTCAAGTTGACCCCATAGAAGTTAGAATGCGGATTAGTATGGTGTTTCAAAAACCCAATCCTTTTCCGAAATCAATCTATGAAAATGTCGCCTATGGTTTGAGGGTAAGGGGTGAAAATAAGCGCTCTGTCCTAGATGAAAGAGTTGAGCAAGCCTTGCGAGGCTCAGCTTTGTGGGAAGAAGTGAAAGACAGATTGAATGATAAGGCTTTTAACCTTTCTGGGGGGCAGCAACAACGTTTGTGCATTGCTCGTGCTTTGATTAGTGATCCTGAGATAATTCTTTTTGATGAACCAACCTCTGCTCTCGATCCTATTGCCACTGCCAGTATTGAAGAATTGATGCGCGAGTTAAAACAACAGGTGACCATTCTGATTGTAACTCACAGCATGCAGCAGGCATCACGAATTTCTGACTATACGGCTTTTATGTATCTAGGGGAACTGGTTGAGTCTGGCAAGACGGAAAGGGTCTTTTCTGCGCCTTTGCATAAGCAAACTGAAGACTATGTAAATGGACTGATTGGGTGACGTACCTACACCGAATCAGAGATTACGGTGTAGGCTACGAGCGCGACTCGTCTTTGACGACATTGACTGAGCTTTTTTAGACAGGTCGTGCGTCCCACGATTCGGAGATATTTATAGCCGCGTTCAAGTCTCTACATAAATTGGTATGGCATACCGGGCAATTGTGGATTCTTTGAGATAACGGCTTTTTGACCACATGACCACAGCTAGAACATTCTTGGCTTGTGCCATTGGGAGAAACTTCTACTACTGATAAACCAGCATTTACGGCTTTGTTTTTCAGTATTGATAAGAACTGACTCCAACCAGCATCATGTATAGACTTAGCCAATCGAGTTCTAGCAAGTCCTTTTACCTTCAACTTTTCAACAGCAATTACATCATATTTTGAGAGCAATTTTTTAGCTGTTTTGAAGTGAAAGTCTTTACGGGTATCAGCTACTTTTTTGTGAGTGATACCTAACTTTTTGATTGCCTTTTTACGACGCTTAGAACCTTTCTTACGACGTGATACTTTACGTTGTGCTGACTTTAATTTTCTTTCAGCTTTACGAAGATGCTTTGGTGCAGCAAGCTGTTATTGTTAAAACTTCTGGGTCAAACTAGGCTAATGATTTCACCTGCAAGTAGGTGCAAAGGTAGCACCCGATCCGCTAGTCCTGCATTAGCAACCATTCCTGGCATCCCCCAAACAACGCTAGTAGCCTTGTCCTGTACCAAAATCTGTCCCCCAGCTTTCCGAATGCACTCACAGCCCTGTAGCCCATCCTGCCCCATACCAGTAAGTACTATACCAAGAGTACCAGCACCATAGGTTTTAACTACTGAACGGAATAGGACATCAACTGCTGGTCGGCAGAAGTTTTCTGGTGTATCTTGATTAATGCGAATTTCTACCCTAGTTCCCTTTCTCTCTACAATCATATGAAAATCCCCTGGTGCAATCCAAGCTTGCCCTGGTGCCAGAATTGCTCCAGAAAATCCCTCATTAACCTTAATTTGGCTGTTTTGAGTCAGTCGCTCTGCCAAGCGTTTGGTAAACAGGGGAGGCATATGCTGAACAATTACTACTGGTACTGGGAAATTAGCTGGGAAGGCTGATAACAAGGTAGTTAAAGCACTAGGACCTCCAGTAGAGACACCAACTGCAACTATTTCTACTCGTTGAGAACTGTCTCTGGATATGGTAGCTACTGGTGGTATTAGAGTCGCTTTTGAACTAATTGCTCTGTCTGTTTCTAGCTGCCTGCGTGCTTTTTTTCCCTGGTAAATAGCCTTGATTTTGGGAATTATCTGGCTGCGGATGTTCTGTAATGCAGCTTCCTTACTGCCCATATTCACTGGCTTGGTGACGTAATCGGTAGCACCAAGAGTAAGGGCATCTAGAGTAATAGTTGCACCACGTTCAGTCAGCGAACTAAACATAATTACCGCTAAATTTGGATAATTCTGCTGAATTACTGCCAAAGTTTCTAGACCATCCATCTCCGGCATTTCAATATCCAAAATGATGATATCCGGATTAAATTGGGGAATTTTGGCAAGGGCAATGCGTCCATTAGCCGCAACCCCAACTACTTCCAATGCCGCATCTTCGGACAGCACATTACTGACCATTCGTCGAACTACAACAGAGTCATCTACAACGTTTGGCAATGGAGTCGTTGGTAACTTCTGCTGTCTTGACAGCTTCGGTGGCGACGCGAGCAGCATCACTGGCATTTCTGGCGATTTCTTTAATGCTAGCGGTCATTTCCTCAACCCCAGTAGCAACTGATTGGGTATTGGTGCTAACCTGTTCAGCAGCTGAGGAAACATTAGCTGCTTGGGCTGAGGTTTGTTCGGCAGCAGCCCTCATATGTTTGCTCTCTGTAATAAGACCTTCTGAAGAATTATTAACTGCGATCGCGACTTTAGCAATTTGCTTGACTTGCTCGGTCAAATTTGCCGCCATCAAGTTCACATTCTCGGTCAAATCCTTCCAGGTTCCGGCAACACCTTCCACCTTAGCTTGCCCCCCAAGTTGTCCAGCTACCACCTCGCTAGCCACTCGCG
>JAAHGS010000193.1:0-8713 GCA_010692645.1 Symploca sp. SIO2E9 | reverse complement strand
ACTTGCTCGGTCAAATTTGCCGCCATCAAGTTCACATTCTCGGTCAAATCCTTCCAGGTTCCGGCAACACCTTCCACCTTAGCTTGCCCCCCAAGTTGTCCAGCTACCACCTCGCTAGCCACTCGCGTTACCTCTGAAGCAAAGGTATTGAGCTGGTCTACCATTGTATTAAGAGTACTTTTCAGTTCCAGAATTTCCCCCTGAGCCTTGACGGTAATTTTCCTAGATAAATCCCCTTGGGCAACAGCAGTAGAAACTTCGGCAATATTGCGTACTTGGTCTGTCAAGTTTGATGCCATGAAGTTTACATTATCAGTCAGGTCTTTCCAAGTTCCGGAAACACCTTCCACCTGAGCTTGACCACCCAATTGACCTTCTGTACCCACCTCTCGCGCCACACGAGTCACTTCACCGGCAAAGGCATTAAGTTGATCCACCATAATATTGATGGTATTTTTCAACTCCAGAATTTCACCTTGGGCTTCGACAGTAATTTTCTTGGATAAATCACCTTCAGCGACGGCAGTAGTTACTTCAGCAATATTGCGTACTTGCTCGGTCAAATTTGCCGCCATCAAGTTCACATTCTCGGTCAAATCCTTCCAGGTTCCGGCAACACCTTCCACCTTAGCTTGCCCCCCAAGTTGTCCAGCTACCACCTCGCTAGCCACTCGCGTTACCTCTGAAGCAAAGGTATTGAGCTGGTCTACCATTGTATTAAGAGTACTTTTCAGTTCCAGAATTTCCCCCTGAGCCTTGACGGTAATTTTCCTAGATAAATCCCCTTGGGCAACAGCAGTAGAAACTTCGGCAATATTGCGTACTTGGTCTGTCAAGTTTGATGCCATGAAGTTTACATTATCAGTCAGGTCTTTCCAAGTTCCGGAAACACCTTCCACCTTAGCTTGACCACCCAATTGACCTTCTGTACCCACCTCTCGCGCCACACGAGTCACTTCACCAGCAAAGGCATTAAGTTGATCCACCATAATATTGATGGTATTTTTCAACTCCAGAATTTCACCTTGGGCTTCAACAGTAATTTTCTTGGATAAATCACCTTCAGCGACGGCAGTAGTTACTTCAGCAATATTGCGTACTTGGTCTGTCAGGTTTGATGCCATCCTGTTGACATTATTAGTTAAACCTAACCAAGTTCCAGATACACCTTCCACCTGAGCTTGACCACCTAGTTTGCCCTCAACTCCTACTTCCTGAGCGACACGAGTCACTTCACCAGCAAAGGCATTAAGTTGATCCACCATAATATTGATGGTATTTTTCAACTCCAGAATTTCACCTTGGGCTTCAACAGTAATTTTCTTAGATAAATCACCTTCAGCGACGGCAGTAGTTACTTCAGCAATATTGCGTACTTGGTCAGTCAGATTTGATGCCATCCTGTTGACATTATTAGTTAAACCTAACCAAGTTCCGGAAACACCTTCTACCTGAGCTTGACCACCTAGTTTGCCCTCAACTCCTACTTCCTGAGCGACACGAGTTACTTCTGAGGCAAAGGCATTAAGTTGATCCACCATAGTATTGATGGTGTTTTTCAACTCCAGGACTTCTCCTTTGACATCGACAGTAATTTTCTTGGATAAATCCCCTTCGGCGACAGCAGTAGTTACTTCAGCAATATTGCGTACTTGGTCAGTCAGATTTGAGGCCATCAAATTCACATTCTCGGTGAGTTCTTTCCAAGTTCCAGAAACACCTTCAACTTGAGCTTGACCTCCCAATTGACCTTCTGTACCTACTTCCCGTGCCACACGAGTCACTTCTCCTGCAAAGGCATTAAGTTGATCCACCATGGTGTTGATGGTATTTTTCAACTCTAGGATTTCTCCCTTTGCCTCCACAGAGATTTTTTGGGATAAATCACCATTGGCAACGGCAGTGGTAACGGTGGCAATATTGCGTACCTGATCCGTGAGATTTGCCGCCATCATGTTGACATTATCGGTGAGGTCTTTCCAAGTACCAGCTACACCTTTAACATTAGCTTGACCTCCCAGTTTACCCTCAGTACCAACTTCACGCGCCACACGGGTAACTTCACCTGCAAAGGCATTGAGTTGATCTACCATGGTGTTGACGATGTTACCGATGGTCAAAAATTCTCCTTTGAGGGGTTTTCCTTTCACCTCTAAGGCGATTTTCTGGGATAAATCTCCACTAGCGACGGCGGTTAGTACCCGCGATACTTCGGTGGTTGGTTGGGCTAAATTATTAATTAATCCATTAACGGCATCAATACTAGCAGACCAAGAACCCCCAGTGTTTCCCAAGTTGGCACGTTCAGTCAAATTGCCTTCTTCACCTACTGTTTGGCTGATATGATTCAGTTCGTTTACAAAATTTTGGTTGGCATTTGCCATCTCATTGAAAACACTGGCAATTTCCCCTAATCCATTGTCTTCCGGAAGTCGAACCGTAAAATCACCGTCTCTAGAAGCTTTGAGGGCATTTATCAGAAGCTCAAAAGATTCGTCTAATTGCTCTGAGCTGGAATTGGGGATGGTTTCTGAGGCTGGCTGGGCAGTATCAACTGCTTTTTCTGCAATTACTTCCAGATCATGAAAAAAAGCTGCACGAGCTGGTCTGCGATTTTTCTGGGAAGGCATTTGCTCTTCTCCTAGATAGGGTAATGGGTAATCGGTTAAAGAAAATGAACTACTTAGGGTTTGCTGAATAAGTCTGGTGGTAAAGAGAGGGAACAGGGAACAGTAAGGATAGGGTGAAGGAAAAAAAGAGTGGGGGAACAAGTAAGCAGACGCTCCAGACGCTCCAGACGCGGAGAAATCAAATGCCACCCAAAATTTCGTTCACCCCATATTAATTTCGGTAATAATTAATAATTGTAGATTAAATATTCAAGCAAGGTCTGTATGTGAATGCTGAATTGATTCGTGACTATTACTGGAAGTTAAGTAATTAGCGATCGCTTCGTAGGACTTGGCAATTTTACTGGTGGGAGCATAGTGGGAAAGGGGCATACCTTCTTGCTGTGAGCGGTAGATTAACATGGATTCCGGTACAATAAACAGGGTGTAAGACATTTCTTTAATCTGCTCTTCAATAAACTGAATTTTGTCTTCTTCTGCTGTCGTGGGAGTTTTTAAGCTTACAGATGGCTGTTGTAGATCAAAATTGCCTGCAAAAGCAACTTCTAAGTCAACTAGAGGCATGATTTGGTTGCGATACTGAATCACCAACTGGTTGCCAACTTTCTCTAATGCATGACGAGGAAACTCTTCAAGACGGGCTACATGAGAGAGGGGGATCGCCATACGTCGCTGATTGGGTCCTTGAAATAGCAGCAGCGATTCCCGTTCCTCTTCCTGTTGCTTGAGAATACTTTCTTCAATGGCTAGTGCCTCTTCTGGTAGATCAGATACTAAATTTGCTCTTTGAGCCAAACCTTGCACGTCTAAAATCAATGCTACCCTGCCATCCCCCATAATGGTTGCACCAGCAAAACAGGAAATACTATTGAGTTGTTTACTTAGGGGTTTGACAACAATTTCTTGGGTGTCATTAACGGCATCCACCACTAACCCAAAGGGTTTGTCTGTGGCTTGGAGAACGACGATATTCGTGCTATCAATCTCTTCTCCTCCTCGATCAATCTGCTCCTGGGCGGCTTCTAACTTCAGTTCACGATTTAAGTAAACTAACGGTAAAAGATTACCTCGCAAACGATAGACAGGAGAAGCATGAACCATTTCAATACTCCTTTGGCCTTGCTTGCCTTCCAAGCGGACAAGTTCTAGGAGATTGATTTGGGGAATGGCATAGCGGTCGCCACCGCTAGTTACAATTAGAGTCGGTATAATCGCCAAAGTTAGGGGAATTTTGAGCTTGAAAGTTGTACCCAGACCAAGGCGACTTTGGACATCAATAGTACCGTTAATTTTTTCAATATTCGTCCGCACCACATCCATGCCCACACCGCGCCCCGATAAATTGGTTACTTGCTTGGCAGTGGATAATCCAGGGAGGAAAATCAGGTTCAGGGCTTCGGCATCGCTCATGCGAGCAGCTTTTTCCGTGGTAATCAAACCCCTCTGCACAGCTTTTTCCTTCAGTTGCACGGCATCGATCCCAATCCCATCATCAGCAATTTCAATATTGACATGACCACTTTCATGAAAAGCACGCAGAAATACCCGCCCTTGTGCTGACTTATACTTAGCTGTACGCACATCTGGACTTTCAATGCCGTGATCAACACAATTACGGACAATGTGAGTTAATGGATCAGCGATCGCTTCAATCAGAGTTTTATCAAGTTCTGTATCCTCTCCCTCCATCTCCAAGTACACCTCCTTATTGAGGCTAACTGCTATATCTCGCACCACCCGAGGGAATTTGCCCCAAATTTTACGGATCGGCTGTAACCTAGTTTTCATAACCCCTTCTTGTAACTCAGAGGTGACGATTTTTAAGCGTTGAGATGCAGCCATAAAGGCGGGGTCTACATTTTTGTTAGCCGCTTGTTTGTTGGCAAACTCTAAAATCTGATTGCGACTTAAAACCAGTTCTCCGACTAAATTCATCAACTTATCCAGCAAGCCAACATCCAAGCGGATAGAACTATCCTTAACGCTGGAAGAATGTGCGGCAATACCAATGGCTTCTGAGGTGGATGGCTCAGGCACAGGTGGTGCTTGTGAGGCAATTGTGGGAGAGACAGGATCTATGAGCGGGAGAGTAGAAGAGGCTGTAACCAGGGGAGATGCTGTTGATAAATTTGAGCTTTCTCCCTCCTGTTCCACCGTCCCCATTTCCTCCTGTCTTCCCTCCTCCGTATCGGTTATTTCTTGCAGTTGGCTTAATCTCTCTAGCAAATCTGCATAATCGGCGTCACCTTCTTCCCCGGTAGATTCAAGATTTTGGAGAAGTTGCCGCACAGCATCTACCACTAACAGAAGCGCACTGGTAATATCAGGATTGAGAGTAAGGTAGCGATCGCGTAGGCGACTGAGGAGGTTTTCCCCGGCATGAGCAACTAATTGCAACTGATCGAGACCCATAAAGCCACTATTACCTTTAATGGTATGAAGTGCCCGGTAGATGCGGTGCATCAGTTCTGGCTCAGCATTATCTTGCTCCAAAGTAACCAAATCAGCTTCGATTTGATTGAGATTTTCATAGCTTTCAATCAGGAAAGCTTTAAGGTCTTCATCTATTTCCATCTTGAAATTCTCTGCTATAGACTGGTCTAATTTGCCTAAAAATAAGTTCCCAGAGCGAATTGCTCTCGATCATTGGATAAATTTTGCTGTTTTCATGCCAATTGAGATAATTTTAACTTAAACGAAATTCTAGCTCCCTAATTGTGGATAAAAATGAATTAAATCGCCCAAGTTAAAGATAAGTTTGGTCTGTTTGACTATATGCCAGTGGGTTGTTGTGTCCTTCGACAAGATTTTGTAGTTCTGTTTTGGAAGCAGTGCCTGGAAAACTGGACGAAAATACCAAGAACAGAAGCTATGGGCACAAAGCTCAGCGATCATTTTCCCCATCTCAATCAGCCCAAGTACCAGATTCGCCTGAGTCAGGTATTTACCAGTGGTTTACCAGCAGTTTTTTCCCCTCAGCTGCACCACTCATTAATTCCGGCAACCCAAGCTGATGGTAAGTGGCGCATCCAACAGACTACCGTTACCGCTATACCCAAGTTGGCAGGAGAGAGTTTCTATGCCCTAGTCGTTATTCAAGATGTTACAGAACTGACACAACGTATCCAAAGCTACCAGAAGGAACTTAAACAGCGCCAGTTAATTGAAGCGGAATTAAAGCGTTCTAATGCTGAATTAGAACAATTTGGTTACATTGCTTCCCATGACTTACAGGAACCATTACGCACGGTGAATAGCTTTACTCAACTTTTGTCACAAAAGTATTATCACCAACTAGATGATCAGGGCAATCAAATCATTGATTTTATTGTAGATGGGGCGACTAGGATGCAGGCGTTAATTAAGGATTGGCTGAACTATTCGCGAGTTCACCGCCAAGGGAAGTTATTTGAGCCAACCGACTGTGGAGTAATCTTGGATAGGGCTATAAGCAATCTTGAAATCGTGATCCAAGAGAGTAATACTAAAATCTACTCTCTACAGGAGCAAGGTTCAAAGATTCCCGTGATTGTGCTCTCAGCAGATATCCAAGAAAGTGTGAGTCAGGAATGCTTGGATTTAGGAGCTGCAATAATTCTTCGCAAACCTCCAAAAGCACCGGAAATTCTTGATGCCCTTGAAAAAGCTCTCAGTAACAATTAGTCGTCCTTTCTTCTTTTGCTCCTAAACTGCTATTTTTATCGGAAAAAACTACCTAATGAAGCTAACAACTGACCAGTTAGATGCCTTGAAAGAATTGGTTAATATTGGTGTTGGCCAAGCAGCTGCGATGTTGAATGAAATGATTGAATTCCGCATCCAGTTGCATATTCCCGTAATCAAGTTTTTATCCCCTCAATTATTACAACAGGAATTGGTAGAACGTCTGGGGGCTCAACAGATTTCTGCGGTGGAATTAGACTTTAGTGGTTCATTTAAGGGCACAGCTGAGCTTTTCTTTCCTACTGAAAGTGCGGCAACATTAGTAGCTATTCTCACTGGAGAGGAAGTGGGAAGTGCAGAGCTTGATTCCCTGAAAATTGGTACTCTTACCGAAGTGGGTAATATTGTCATCAACGGTGTTATGGGTTCTATTAGCAATGTGCTAGAACAAGCACTCAGGTATGAAGTTCCAAACTACGTAGAGGATAAAATAGATCATTTGGTCTTCCTCAAAAATTTGGATGAGAGTACAACCATTCTTTTGGCTCAGGCTCGTTTTGAAGTTGAGGAACTACAGATTCAAGGAGATATTGTCCTCTTTTTCAATGTAGGTTCTTTCAATGCGTTGCTATCAGCAATCGAAGCAGTAGGTTAAATTATCTCCTTTTCGCTCTTTTACCTTTAAGAGGAACGCAAGCGGTAGCACACAGCCTTGTCAAATTTTACTGGCTCAAAATCAGTATCGAGATTAATTGTTGTTTCTCCCCCACCAAGAAATAGATAGCCTTCGGGATGCAAAACTCGCTTTACCTTTCCTAAGATAGTCTGCTTCGTTTCGATATCAAAATAGATTAAGACATTACGCAAAAAAATAATATCCATTTGGGGCATTGGAGACCAAGATTCAGCAAGATTAAGCTGGCGAAATTCAACCATCTGGCGGATATTTTCCTTAATTTGCCAATCCTTACCTTGAGGTAAAAAGTATTTTTGTAGAAGAGCCGATGGCAATCCACGGGTAATTTCATGCTGGTTATAGCGCCCTGCTCGAGCACGGGCTAGCATAGAAGTGGAGATGTCAGTAGCAATCAACTGTACTGTCGAGTTAGTAAGTTGAGAAAAATGCTCCCGCAATAGTATGGCTATGCTATAGGGTTCTTGACCACTGGAGCAAGCAGCACACCAAAGATTGAGCTTACCTTCAGATTGCCGCACCCTGAAAAGTTCTGGCAACATTAATTTATGCAAGGCTTGAAAGGGGTAATCATCCCTGAAGAACGATGTCTCAGTTGTTACCATCGCCTCAACTACAAACTCATGGAGAGAACTAAACCGCTCTTGTCGTAGTATTTGTACCAATTTCCTGAGGGAATCAACATTGGCTGCACTTGCCACAGGCGCTAAACGTGATTCTACAAGATACATCTTATCCTTTGCCAATACTATCCCTGTGCGGACGCGCACCAGTTGACAAATATACTCAAAATCTGCGCAGCTGATGGACATGGAAACTCCCGATTTATCCCATTGCCATCAAACAATTATATCTTTATTTTTGTATACACTATTTACTCCCACACTCTCTTCATTTAGAAACGCTATATCAGGTTATAAATCCCGTTGTGGGCGATCAACTTCAAGCAAAAAAGATAGGATTACTTTAATTAGTCATTAGTTGTTGTTAACGAACTTCGGCAATTGGACGAAATTAAGCCAAAAACTTTCGATTTTTTTCACAGCCTCAACAAATTCGTTAAAGTCGAAGGGTTTTGTCACGTAGCAACTAGCATAGAGATCGTAGCTTTTGAGTATGTCTTGTTTTGCACTTGAGGAAGTTAAGATGACTACTGGTAGTAATTTCAGTTTTGAGTCTGTTTTAATCTCTTCTAAGACTTCAAAGCCCTCTTTTTTAGGTAAGTTAAGGTCTAGCAGCAACAAATCAGGATCGGGAACATTTTGATATTCTCCCTCATGACGCAAAAATGCCATGGCGTTCTCTCCATCATTGGTATGATAAAAGTTATAGGCTGATTTACTTTTACTGAGAGAATGTCTGATAATAAAAACGTCACCAGGGTTGTCTTCACATAACAGAATATTTATAGTTTGGTTGTTTTCGGGAGAATTAGTCATGTTTATTTAGGGCTTGCTAAATTAATGTAGAAGGTATACCAGACAAAGATTTTAAGCATTTTTTGACTAAACAGAATATCTTCAGCTGTTTAGGTACTTTGTGTAGCCAGTATTTTAGGCTTTTATATTAGGCTTAGTATATCAAAAAAACGGTATTCCAGGTAGTTGAAGACTCGATTGATAGAAACGATTCATCTCCCCATCTCCCCATCTCCCCATCTCCCCATCTCCCCATCTCCCCATCTCCCCATCTCCCCATCTCCCCCTCTATCTACAAAGCGTCGTGT
>JAAHGS010000192.1 GCA_010692645.1 Symploca sp. SIO2E9 | reverse complement strand
GATTCCGAGAGGGCTGGGCTTGCACCAGCATGGTTATCAAGTTGTCTAGGTTCTGATGTTACTAGCGGCTGATCCCCCAGGAACCCGTAAGGTCTGGTTTCGACGCAACGAATCGCACCAAGTCCTCGTAGACCACCATATCGTTAGATTGGATTAGCGCTCTGGCTGTCTTAACAGCAAAATCTTTACGCTGGCTACTTACCTTGAAGTGCGCTCTACCTAATTTCTTAATGGCTTTGAGTCGATTCAAAGATCCTTTTACTCTTGCCGATTTCCGTCGCTGCCTTCTTTTTAGTCTTAGTTCTGATTTCCTTAAGTAACGGGGGTTGTTGACAACCTCACCGTTACTATCGGTGTAAAACTCATTTATTCCTAAATCAATGCCCAGGAATTTGTTAGTTCTGGGCAATGGTTCAGAACGCTCTACATCTATAGAGAATTGGACAAAATAACCTTTGGCGCGACGGACTATTCTAACTCGCTTGATTTGCTTTTTGGTGTACCAATTTAAATCGCGAGTTCCTTTCAGCTTGAAGGTGCCAGTATTGAAGTCATCAGTTAGAGTTAGTTTCTTCCTATCTTCTGACAGGTTCCATCCCGTGATTTTATACTCGACAGAGCGAGAGTTCTTCTTGAATTTGGGATAACCTTTCTTCCCTGGCACTTTCTTCTTGCAGTTGTCAAAGAACCTAGAGATAGCACTCCACGCCCTTTCTGCATGGGATTGACAAGCTTGCGAGTTTAGCTTGCTAGCCCACTCATACTCTTTTCTCAGCTAAACATGCTAGTTTGTTTAACCTGTTGCGATTAACTCTCTCGTCTGGAGACGATTCAATCCAATAGGCGAGGCATTTATTGCGGATAAACTGCCCAGTGCGAATAGCTTCATTAAGCCGTTCGTACTGCCAGTTCTTTCCTACTAGTTTTGCCTCAAGTACTAACATTTATGTCGCCGTATCTATGACTATTATTGTACCATTAAATCAGTTGTTTTTACGGATGTTTCGCGCACTTAAAAGTGCTATCGCTACATCCCCCACCTAGAAGGAAGGGGTTTTGCTCAAAATTCTGATAAAGGCTGCGCCCAGTATAGAACTTGCTCTAAGTTGACACTCCCCCACTTGAAAGATGGGGGCTTTGCTCAAAATTTGGTAATTCTAGGCATCGTAGTAGAGAGCAAACTCATAAGGATGAGGTCGCAGACGCATTGGGTTGACTTCATTGTCCAATTTGTACTCAATCCAGTTTTGGATAAAGTCTTCAGTAAAGACGCCTGAGTCAGTTAAAAAAGCGTGATCCTTCTCCAAACTCTCTAAAGCCGCTTCGAGAGAACCAGGAGTTGAAGGAATTTTGCTCAATTCCTCGGGGCTGAGATCATAAATATCTACATCCAAAGATGCACCGGGGTCAATTTTATTCTTAATCCCATCAATCCCAGCACAGAGCATGGCAGCAAAAGCCAGATAGGGATTGCAAGTAGCATCGGGGCAACGGAATTCTAGCCGTTTTGCCTTAGGATTGGGGCCAGAAAGAGGAATACGGATCGAAGCGGAACGGTTGCCTTGAGAGTAAGCCAGGTTCACTGGTGCTTCAAATCCAGGAACCAAGCGCTTGTAGGAGTTGGTGCTAGGATTGGTGAAGGCTAAGAGTGCTGGAGCGTGTCTGAGCAACCCGCCAATGTAATGCAGTGCCATCTCACTGAGATTAGCGTAGCCGTTACCAAAAAATAGCGGTTGCCCATCCTTCCAAATAGACTGGTGGGTGTGCATCCCAGAGCCGTTGTCGTTAAACACTGGCTTGGGCATGAAGGTAACAGTTTTGCCATACTTCTTGGCAACGTTTTTGATGACATACTTGTAAGTCATCAACCAGTCAGCTGACTCAATCAACTTACCAAAGCGGACACCTAACTCGTTTTGTCCGCCTGTAGCAACCTCGTGGTGGTGCTTTTCAATAGGCACACCGCAATCTGCCATTGTCAGCAGCATTTCGGTACGCATGTCTTGCATGGTGTCCGTGGGCGAGACTGGGAAATAACCTTCTTTGTAGCGGGGCTTATATCCCAAGTTACCACCAGCTTCTTCCCTACCAGTATTCCAGCGACCTTCAACACTGTCTACGTAGTAGTAGCACTGACTTTCGGTTTGGTCAAAGCGGACGTCATCAAAGACAAAGAATTCAGCTTCAGGACCAAAAAAGGCAGTATCTCCAATTCCAGTGGAAATCAGGAAATCAATCGCCTTTTGAGCAATGGTGCGGGGGTCGCGATTATACCATTCTCCGGTACGCGGCTCCTTAATGCTACAGATCATGCTCAGGGTTGGTTCTTTCATGAAGGGGTCGATCCAAGCTGTTTTTGGATCGGGCACCATAGTCATGTCAGATTCATTAATCGCTTTCCATCCACGAATACTGGAACCGTCGAAGGCAACACCATCAACGAAGGCGCTCTCGTCGATTTGATTTTGGTAGAAGGAACAGTGCTGCCAGATACCAGGCGTGTCAATGAATTTGAGGTCGATGATTTTAATGTTTTGGTCTTGAATCATTTTCAAGACTTCTTGTGGCGTTTCGGGCATGAATCACTCCTTATGTCAGGTTGACTATTGTGATGTACTGAGCAAGTCTTTGGTTGTTAACCAAGTTTTGCAATCTCTGTAAGCTCTCCTCTGCCAGAGAAGAATTGGGGGTCAACCCTCGGCTGCCAAGTCTGCCGACTGAATAATATAACCTTTGCGGCTAATATCCCATAGCTCATCTCTTCTCTAGGACAGCGAAGGCTCCGGCTACCTGCCCTCATGGAGATGACAACAACCAAGTGTCTTTAATAGTCTATGCCAACGATCCGATTTTGGGGTCTGTGTGCCTTGGCATCGGTGAGACCAAGGCAAAATTGGGTATAATACCCATCAGCTTTGGCAATTACACCGGGTGGTTTCCCGTTTCATAAGATAATTTAACGAGGTAGGGAAATATCTGAATATAAGGTTTTTTCCGGATTTTCCTCAATAGCATTGAGCAAGTATAGTCTGAAGGAGCCGCCGCAACGGTAGAATATAAACCGCAATCGGTCAACAGTATGCATAATCTAAAAGTTGTGCAGCTATTGTCAGATTGCCAGAGCATGTTTCTGTCAGGATTTCTTGAACAAAACTACAACGGAAATGTTCAAGAGAGATGCGGTTCTACACATAGAAGAAACGATAAACAGATTGTTGTGTTTTTGGGAGAAAGATAAAATGCGGGATGTAGTCACAAACCTGATTAAGAATTATGACGGTACAGGTCGTTACCTGGATCGTAATGCCATCGATTCACTCAAGTCTTATTTTGAAACTGGGACAGCACGGGTTGTTGCGGCTTCGGTAATTAATGCTAATGCGGCAGAAATTGTCAAGAAGGCAAGTTCAGAACTATTCGATGAGGTGCCAGAATTACTTCGTCCGGGTGGGTATGCTTACACAACTCGCCGTTATGCGGCTTGTTTGCGGGATATGGATTATTATCTACGCTATGCCAGCTATGCAATTGTGGCAGCCGATACTAATGTCTTAGATGAACGAGTGTTGCAAGGATTAAGGGAAACCTACAATTCTTTGGGAGTGCCAATTGGACCGACGGTTCGCGGTATCCAAATTATGAAAGATATGGTTAAAAGTATGACCGAAGATGTTGGTGTACTTAATACTTCGTTTATCGATCAACCTTTTGACCATATGACTCGTGAATTGAGCGAACAAGATATTTGAACTCGAACTGAGGGCACTAATTTGCCTCATAGGAACTGAGCGATCGCTTCCGGCTAATCGAACTTCTGGGAGGTTAGACTTGGTAGAGCGATCGCTTTTTTGTAGATTATGTCGTCAGTACAGAGTCACACATTAATCAAAAGCCTGTTATTTGTTCCCATAGTTGTGTTGCTCACACTCGCTACTGTTTCTACAATTGCTCGACCTAGCGATGTCCAAGAGGTGGCTTTCTTCTGTAGAATCAGTGATGATGTACCTGCAACTATGGTTCGCACGCCACAAGGGGAATTAGTCATAATTCACTGGAATTCTGATCAACTTAATGAGTCGGAATTTACTGTTGAAGAACTCTGTGAACAGGTATCCCAAAGATTTCAGACTTACTACGATACAGGTGAGCTCAATTACATTACTACTGGTAGAATGAATAGACAATTAGTTGCATGTGTCGCTGAGCGTGAGGGAGGCGCTTGCAAGGGTCTATTATTTACACTCAACTCTAAGAGTAAGCCGAGGCTAGCACTACAGAGGGTATTAAGAATTAGGGTTCCCACTGAAGGGCCGATTAATGAAACTACAGGTCGTGTCTATGTTAATTTTGAGGAATATCTCAGTGGTCAGTATTCCTCTTGGTTAAATCCCTTTAATCCTCTGGAATCTCCCGGAAGTTACTGAGGAAGTCAAGCAGCTTCTAAGGTGCTGTACAAGTAGGATTAGCACTGTAGACATTCTGCCATCGGCTAATCGTTTCCTTACCAATTAGGTACAGTACACTCTCTCCATTGGTGAAGGTTATACGAGCACGAATTTGCTCTTGAGGAGCCTTCTTGAGAGCAGTCGCCACAACTGCATCGACGCTGAAAATCTGACGTCCCATGTGCCAATTGGCACTAATTTGTTGTTCACCGTCTTTATAGGAATAAGCTTGAGTATAGTATCTTCCTGTCTTATTGGACTGAGGTGTAAGGGAGACAATCCTACCAGCAACTCCCATCTCTAAACTCACTGGTACAATCGACTCCGGATTAAACTCTGTAGGTGGGGCATACTGGACGAGTAGTTCGACAAAACACCCTTCTATTTTACTACCCCACAAGCTGATAATCACCAGCCTTTTCGGTAGAGGACTAGCAAAAGGTGCTCTAAAGATAGAACTGTATTCACTTTTATCTGAACCATAACGGTCTAGTACAACTCTGCCAACCGAAGCACCGACTAAGCTGTCCTTAATATCTACCACTTCACTGAAAGGCCATCCTTTACCTCCCCACCTCACGCCACTGGCAGTGTTTAAGGCATCTTCATTAATTGAAACTTCGGCTGGTTGAGCGGACGCACCACCTACAGATAAACTGGCGAGTGTTGCTGTCAGTGTCGCAGTCAATAAACAAGCTTTCCAAACTATCTTAACCATCTTGGTTTCAACTCACACCCAGGGTTTGATTGAGTATAAATATCAAGGGCAATAGCAAACAGAAACTACGAATTCTCCGAAAATACCCTATTAATGAGGACAGTTTTGCTGTATGCCAGCACAAACTGGATTGTCTGGGGAAATAGAATTACGTATGACTGTTGGTCTTCTCAATGTCGGTGTCACTGCTGGCACATCAGGAATTAGCAAAGGCTCATCTACATTCCTAGGAGGTTGATACACCTGTAATTCCAAACTCAACCCTAGTTGGGAAGATAACTCTCTAAATGTGTTGATGGGAACACCCAAATTTACCCATGCTTTATTAGGTAATCCTCCCTCTTGCTCTGCTTCAGCCCGTCCATGAACTCCAATCACATGACCACTAGTGTCTAGAACTGGACCACCACTCATGCCAGCACGAGTGATATTAGTGTATACCAAAGCGTAACCATCTATAGCTGATTTGTCCAGAAGGCTAGCTATTTTTCCGGAAGTTGAGAAAAATTTACGCTCTCTGACTTCCCTTCCCGGCTCCGGATAGCCTGCTACATAAACTTCTCCCCCCAGATTAAACTGTGTAGAACCGGTTAAAGTCGCAACGCTATAACTTTTACCACTAATAAAAGGAACCACCGCCAAATCAACATCTGGCAATTTTTTAACGGCGCTATAGTCAACCAGATATCGTTTACCATCAGGAGTTACAATCTCATACTCATCTTCTGTGGCGACAACGTGTTTAGCAGTCAGCACATAGTAAATGTTCTCTTGCTTAGAAACAATGAATCCAGAACCAGGGTTTTGCCCATCAATCAAAACTGTAATTGATTTAGCTAGCTCCGAGGCCGATCTGGCAAAGGTTACTGGAGGGTTGACAAGCATGAGTACTGCGCCGACAATCACGGCTGGGAACCTAGATGAAAAACTCATAAGCTTTGGAGTTGTCTAGAAAGTTATGAAAAATTTTGATATTTATTTATTCAGCCTAACTTTTATTTTGAGCTAAATTTTGAAACAGTGACCCTGATTTTGCCAACTATATAGCACTAGTACTGCTTTCTAAGAGCTTTTTTTTTTTAAACTTTAAGAAATCTTGGGTTCTGGTCCTATCAAGTCTTTATAATTTCTGGTGGAGGAATCGTGTAGGTGTATTTATCCCGTCATCATTGCCGTCTCATCAGCGCCACGGTGCTATTTTATCTGCCTCTGGCAGTAAATCCTCTAACTGCCCCAGCTTGGGCATCAATGCCAGTTGTTAAAGCCACTATCGCAGAAACAGCAATACTTACAGTTGGCTTGAGCAAAAGTGATAGCTTAAAAAACAGCAAGCTCAAAGCTGATCAACTCTTTCAACAGGGTATTGAGCAGTTTCGCAAGGGTCAATTTCGCCAAGCCCTTACCACCTATCAACAAGTTCTCAAGATTAGTAGACAAATTGAAGACAAGGCAGGGGAAGCAGCAGCACTCAATAATCTTGGAGAAGTTTATCTCGGTTTGGGTGAATACGCTACCGCCAGGGAGAATTTGCAGCAAGCTTTGATAATTCGTCAAGCAATATACGATATCGCTGGACAAGCGGAGACACTCAATCATCTTGGCATCGTTGAACGCAGATTAGGTAAATATTCCCCAGCCTTGGAATTACATCAGCAAGCCTTGGAATTTGCTACAACTATTGGCAACCGTGCCATTGAAGCCGAATCACTGCATAACATGGCAGCTATTTGGGCCCGTCGTGGTAATTATAAACGAGCTTTAGAGTTATATGAGCAAGCTTTGGTTAGGCGGCGGGAAACAGGAGACAGTTTCCATCAAGGACGTACCCTTAATAATATTGGAGGTATTTATTACAGTCTCGGTCAGTATCAGCAGGCATTGGAGTTCTATCAACAGGCGTTGGTGATTGCTAGAGAAATCGGTAATCGTGCCAGTGAGGGACGTATTCTCAATAACCTGGGATTAATCAATCGCCAATCTGGTCAATATCAGCAGGCGCTGGAATTCTATCAACAAGCTTTAGCGATTTTAACAGATGTAGGCGATCGCGCCAATATTGGTAATATCCTCAACAGCCTCGGCATTGTTTATGAAAGTCTTGGTCAGTATCAGGAAGCCTTAGAATCCTACCAACAATCTTTGGTAATTGCTCAGGAAATCGGCAACCAGACTAGCGAAGCTAATGCCCTTGATAATATTGGCGGCATTTACTATCGTCGTGGTCAATATTATCAGGCTCTGGAATCCTACAAACAGGCTTTAGTAATTGCTCAGGAAATTGGTAACCAGACTGGTGAAGGTAACACTCTCAATAACATCGGTGGCGTTTACGAAAGTTTAGGAGAGTATCCCCAAGCACTGGAATTCTTGCAGCAAGCTTTAGTGATTCGCCAGGAAGTAGGAGATTATCCTGGAGAAGGAAATACACTTAACGGTATTGGCATAGTTTACCAACGTCTGGGACAGTATCCTCAAGCCCTAGAATCTTATCAGCAAGCTTTAGCTATTGCCCAAGAGTTGGGTAGTCGTGCCCTTGAAAGCAGTGTCCTTGACAATATTGGTAGTGTTTACAATAGTCTGGGTCAATATCCCCAAGCTCTAGAATCCTATCAGCAAGCTTTAACTATTGCCCAAGAGCTTGGTGACAAAGTAGGCATGGCTCGTACTCTCAACAGTATTGCAGGTACTCATACTATTACAGGTAATCATGAGCAAGCCTTTGATTGGCTACAGCAATCATTGGCAATTTTTCGAGAAATTGGCGATCGCCCAGCTGAGGGCATTGCTCTAAGTAATATCGGCAACCTGTTAGAACAACAGAAACAAGTAGAGTTGGCGATTATTTTCTACAAGCAATCGATAAATACTACTGAAGAAATTAGAAAAGATTTAAAGCTGCTACCAGAACAACAACAGCAGTCTTTTACCGAAACTGTTGCTAACACCTACCGTCGTCTTGCAAGCCTTTTATTACAACAAGATAGAGTCATTGAAGCGCAACAAATTCTGGATTTACTCAAAGTTCAAGAACTAGATGATTACTTGCGCTCTGTGCGAGGTAATCAACAGACAGCCCAAGGTAGTGAACTGTTGCCCCAAGAACGGCAAATTCTAAGTAAATATATCACTCTTCAAGATAGAGCCATTACTCGAGGCAAAAAACTCACCCAACTACGACAGATTCCACCTCAGAAGCGGACTGAGAACCAGAACCAGCAAATTGCTGAAATTGAGCAAATTATGCAGCAGATTCGAGAGGATTTTAATCAGTTTACCCGCACTCCCGAAGTGATGGCATTAGTGCAAGAGCTTTCGGTAACAACTGGTGGTCAAAATCTTAATTTGAGTAATCTTAATCGCTTACAAAGACAGCTGCGGGAACTGGAACAATCGGCGGGATTACTATATCCTCTGATTATGGAAGAGCGACTAGAATTAGTACTGGTTACGCCTTACTCCCCGCCCATTCATCGCTCGGTGCCTGTAAACAGAGAAGAATTAAACCAGGCAATTTTATCTCTACGTTCTGCCTTAACTGATAGGTCAAGGGCTATATCTTTTTTTAGGAATTATAACTCGGGAAAAGTTGATCAGCAATTGACGATACCGGCACGTCAACTCTACGACTGGTTGATTAAACCTATAGAAAATGACCTCGCCCAAGCAGAAGCTGAAACGATTATTTATGCTCCTGATGGTCAACTGCGTTATCTTCCCTTAGCAGCTTTGTATGATGGGGAGGGCTGGTTAGTGGAGCGTTTTGCCATTAACAATATTACTGCTGCCACACTTACTCAACTCAACCCGCAACCGTTGAGTGAACTTCGTGTTTTAGCTGCAGCTTTTACTCAGGGTTCTTACCAATTTCGAATAGGGAACGACAGGTTTGCCTTTTATGGACTTTCTGGCGCTGCCACTGAAGTTGAAAATATCGCCACACTTATTCCTAACACGATCAAACTCTTAGACCATGATTTTAGCCGCCAGACAACTATTCCTCAGCTAAACGACTACAATATTGTGCATTTTGCAACCCATGCAGCTTTTGTCCCTGGTCAACCTGAAGAATCTTTTATTTTATTTGGAGATGGCGATCGTGCCAACCTTAGAGATGTGGAAACCTGGAATCTTATTAATGTAGATTTAATAGTTTTGAGTGCCTGCCAAACAGGTATTGGCGGTATTCTCGGCAACGGTGAAGAAATTTTGGGGTTGGGGTATCAGATGGAGCAAGCGGGAGC
Organism: Symploca sp. SIO2E9; assembly: GCA_010692645.1. Classification (GTDB taxonomy): domain Bacteria; phylum Cyanobacteriota; class Cyanobacteriia; order Cyanobacteriales; family Coleofasciculaceae; genus SIO3C6. The sequence goes on along the minus strand of JAAHGS010000192.1, from coordinate 3,270 downwards.
CTTGGCAACGATTGCCTCCCTTTGGTTTGTTGATGATCAAGGGACACAGGTGTTGATGGATACTTTTTACGCAGCACTGCGCTCAGAGGATGCCGAGTTAGATTCCAAAATAACTAAAGCCCAAGCTTTGCGGCAAGCACAAATGGCTTTAATTAATGGTGACTATTCTGGGCTAGAAAATTGGGGATTACAGCGAAGAGATTCTAGGAATTTGCCTCCAGCAGGGGATAATCGCTTCAGTCACCCCTACTACTGGGCACCATTTATTCTGATTGGTAATGGCTTTTGAGAATACTTAAATCACTGTCGTAGAAGATGTAGTCTACCAAGACAGTAAAACAGACCAAGTCACATGGTATCGGTTCAATAAAGTTATTTAACGAAATCTGACTATAACTTGTATCCTTAAAGCGCAAGCCTACCTCTTTCTATTAATCAACTCGCGCTTTAAGGATTTCTCTAAGCTTTTACAAACTTTCTACACTGAGGGGAACCATATCTCCAGTTTTTGTCAGTCCCAATAACATCGGTTCCTGTGGTCGAATAAACTTGCCTGTGAGTACACAACGCTCTTCTTCCTGAGCAATTGCCTCAATACTAGCTCTAATATCAGATTTTGAAAACTCGGAGCGATAATCGCCAGATTTTTGTTGTACATAGTTCCAGAGGACATCTCGAATCAGAGCTTGGTACCCCTGGTTGCCCGATATTTCTTTCAGCTTGTCTTTTAACTCTCGCTCTAGGCGGATGCTAGTAACTTCCATTTCAGTGGTAGAAGTCCGAGTTAGGGTGCGTATCATTATTTTTTCCTCGAAATTTAGTGGACAGGTTCGTAATACAAGTGTAGTATTTAAAAAGCAGCTTGGAAATTCATCTTCACCAATTCACTATTTAATGAGTATTCATCTAAACCTCTCCACCCTTTGCTCTGACGACCATCGCCTCTGTGGTTGGCCCTCAGTAGCAACGTTGGTGGAGTTTGTGTTTAGGAGTTTCTTTGGCTCGAGACAACAGCAGATACGAGAGATTAGAAAACATTTACCTAATAACTATGCCGGAAGTTTATCGGCTGTTTATCCAAAATTAGACCAAGACTGCGGGAGGTATAGGCGCAAACGAGCTATACCGATATAGGACAAAAAACCCTAACAGTTTTTCTGCCCCCCGCTCCTGACTACAAGAAGCGGGGGTTTTTGATGAGGAGTTAAACCGTGACGAGCGAAACTCAAGTGTTAAGACGATGTGTAGTGGTGTTCTCCAAGAACTATCTGCCAGTCAATCGGATCAACATCAAACGAGCAATTGCTTTGTTGGTTACAGGTAAAGCTGAACCCTTAGATTTCAATGGCATCAAGACTTACAGTGTGCGCTCTCCCACTGTAGTGCTGCTGGTACCAGAATTGATTCGCTTGACGATTTCCAACTCAGAGCGGGTTTGGAAAATTCCCCCAGTGAATCGACGTGAAGTTTTAAAACGAGACAGGCATATCTGCCAATATTGCGGCAGCACTAAAGAATTAACACTTGATCACGTAATTCCCCGCTCAAAAGGCGGAAAACATAGTTGGGACAACGTAGTTATAGCTTGTCAGCAGTGTAACTCTCGTAAGGGTAATCGCACTCCCCAGCAAGCAGGATTGAAACTACGCACTAAACCTAGAGCGCCGATGCATCCAACTGTTGCCTTTGCTCAACAGTTCTGGCGCGAACAGCAATTAAACCTGGAATGAGAGGAGAAAAAACAGGTCATGCTGAAACTAACTTACACCGAAAACAGTTTTTACTTGGAACATTTGACCACTGCACTGGAGGAATGGGTGTCCTCAAGAGTGATTCTCGCCTTGCGAACTGGTACAAGCCTTTGTGTTCAAGCGAGTACTGCTTCTTTTTTGCTGCCAGCAGATTTGCCACAGCTAGAGAATTTAGAGACTGTTGTTCGGCGCGAACAAGTGGAGGCAATTACTATTTCTATCTGTGATGCCGACTACATCGAAGTTAGCTTGCAAGGGAGTTGGCTAGTGTCAGCTACAGACACAGAAGAAGGTGTGTTTGTCAGTGCGATGAGCTATGCGGTGGAGTTATTCTTGTCCATACTTTGGCAGGAAGCTCAAACGAAAGCTTCTGCCTTGAGCGAATAGCTGTAATTGTTCATAGTACGAGCTATGCGCATGCTGCGCAAACATGGTTCGTGGGGTTTGTATTCGACAGTTGTGGTATACATTCCCTTCGGAACAATCAACAATGAACTATGAACAGTTAATGGCTCATTGGCTTAGTATTCGGCATCAACATCAAGTCTTGAGATCAATTCCAAAAAAGTTTGTCCAAACCCTTGACACCTTATGTAGTATATTTGTAGTATATAAATATAGCAAAGAGGAAAGAGCTAAAAGGCTTGAAGCCAAAAGCTTATAACGAACCTTGATAACTGAATATGTAATACATGTTTTGATCACAGTGGGAGTGTAGCTCAGTAGTTAGAGTCAAGCTCTATCGAAACTGAGGTTGCGAGTTAAAATCTCGTCGCTCCCGCTACGTAGTTCCATAGGCAAGTCTGGTTGAAGCCGTCAGCCCCTCAAGCTGAAGTCGCTGGTTCAAATCCGGCTGGGACTTCCTGCATCGGTAGCCAAGTTGGTAAGGCGTCAGTCTGCAAAATTGAAAATCGCGGGTTCAATTCCCGCCCGATGCTCTGGTGATTTTGCAGCGTAGCTTAATGGTAAAGCCCCAGCCTCATAAGCTGGTATATGCGGGTTCAATTCCCGCCGCTGCTACCAACTGTGGGGATGGTGTAACTGGCAACATCTCCCGCTTTGAAAGGGAAGAGTCCTGGTTCAAACCCAGGCAGGGCAGCTCATCTATGCTCCCGTGGCGCAATTGGTAGACGCGATCGCCTCAAAAGCGATTTTTGTTTGTGGGTTCGACTCCCACCGGGAGTATCAAAACTAGCTCCTGTAGCCCAATCGGAAGAGGCAACCGTCTTAAACACGGTATGTTGTGGGTTCGACTCCCACCAGGAGTATCAAAACTTGCCCCTGTAGCCCAATTGGTACGAGGCGCTTTGCTTAGAACAAAGAGGATACTGGTTCGAGTCCAGTCAGGGGTATGGGAGAGGTTAGGAAGCCTCCCGTTGAATAAACAATTACAAAGAAGTAAGCTGCATCCCACGTCTTTTAAGCGTGGGATGTAGCGTTAAGGCTTTCAAGCCGCGTTAGATGTTTGGTTGATCCTCGATTGTAGACATACTATCATTATTAAAAGGGTTGGGAGTTC
>JAAHGS010000191.1 GCA_010692645.1 Symploca sp. SIO2E9 | reverse complement strand
TAAGCTCTTTGCCTACACGGCGATCTGCCGATCTCGCCACATAGCGCAGGACCCATCTCCCCGTCTCCCCATCTCCGCGTCTCCCCCTCTCCCCCTCTCCCTTAGATCCCCCTTACCGCTTCCTCTTAGAAAAGGTACACTTTGTTTGCTTAGCCATTGCTTGTATAACGCAAGCAGCAGCAGGTTAATTTATTTATCGAGGAAAAATATGGAGGGATTAAAAGGACGAGATTTGCTGGGAATAGCCGATCTTACTGCCGAGGAAATCAAAGGTCTTTTGCAATTAGCCGCTCAGTTAAAAGCAGGTCAGTTGAATTGGCAGTGCCACAAAGTACTGGGGTTATTGTTCTATAAGGCTTCTACGCGGACACGAGTAAGTTTCTCTGTGGCAATGTATCAAATAGGTGGTCAGGTTATTGACTTAAATCCCAACCTTACTCAGGTTGGCAGAGGAGAACCTGTCATAGACACAGCGCGAGTTTTGGATCGCTATTTAGACATCTTGGCAATTCGCACCTTTGAGCAGAAGCAGCTAGAAACTTTTGCTGAATATGCCCAGATCCCGATTGTCAATGCTCTTACTGACTTTGAGCATCCCTGTCAGGTTTTGGCAGATTTGTTGACGATTCAAGAATGCTTTGGCTCACTTACCGGTGCAACCTTGTCTTATTTTGGGGATGGCAATAATGTAGCTCATTCCTTACTGTTGGGATGCGCCTTAGTGGGTATGAATGTCAGAATTGCTGCACCATCAGCCTATCCCCCCGCTCTTAGCGTTATCGAGCAGGCACGGCAGATTGCAAGTGGTAAAACCGAAGTAATGCTTACCGATGACCCAGTTGCCGCTGCTCAAGGTGCCAACATCATTTACACTGATGTCTGGGCAAGTATGGGGCAAGAAGCCTCAGCTTCCGATAGAATTCCACTGTTTGAGCCCTACCAAGTTAATCAACAACTTTTGACTCATGCTGACTCGGAAGCAATTGTGCTGCACTGTTTACCTGCTCACCGAGGAGAAGAAATCACCGATGAAATAATCGAAGGGTCACAATCGCGTGTTTGGGAGCAAGCAGAAAACCGCATGCACGCACAAAAAGCATTACTGGTAAGTTTGTTGGGAGCAGATTGAACTCAGAAAACCACAGCTAAAAAATCAGCATCTACTGGACAAATGAGGGGTTTTGATAGTACTAATGTTCTATAGAGAGTAAGATTCAGCAAGCAAAAGTAAGGGCGGAGTTATTTGTATTTCAACTGGCAAGTTAGCCGATTCTTACTCAACCCGCCCCTACAACTCAAATCAGATACTATTGATTACCCCCTTATAGAATTATGGAACCCCTCACTCAAGCCCAGCAACAACTTTATAATTGGCTAGTGGACTACATTCGCAATGCCCAGCATGCACCTTCTATTCGGCAAATGATGCTAGCGATGAACTTGCGTTCACCAGCACCTATTCAAAGTCGCTTAGAGCATTTGCGAGCTAAAGGATACATTGACTGGACAGAAGGAAAAGCTCGTACCATCAGAGTCTTGGGTACTTCTAAGGCGGGAGTACCAGTACTAGGGGCTATTGCCGCTGGTGGTCTTGTCGAGCCTTTCAACGACGGCGTTGAACATCTTGATTTGTCAGGTTTCTTTCACCAAGTAGGTAACTTTGCTCTGCGAGTAACTGGAGACAGCATGATCGAAGACCTAATTACTGAAGGAGATGTGGTAATTATGAAACCAGTTTCTAACCCAGAGCAATTAAAAAATGGTCTAATTGTGGCCGCACGAGTAGAAGGATGCGGCACAACTTTGAAAAGATTCTATCGTCAAGGGAAATTAGTCACACTCAAACCAGCTAACCCCCAATATAAACCCATAGAAGTAATGGCAAGTAAGGTACAAGTGCAAGGAGTTCTTGTTGGTGTTTGGCGTGGATATGAAACCAGTGTGAGGAATTAAGATTTTGAGGGCAAGGCATCCCTTGCCCTAACAAGGTTTGGGAAGCAAATTTTTGCCAGTTTTCCTGCCACTGTAAACATTTTTCAGATAACAATGGTTGGGCTACCGCCATCAAATATGGCTGCCCAATCAAAGAACCCATTGCCGATACCGGAAAGGGGATTAGCTGCTGCCTCAGCGATTGCTGAACCACCAAATCCTGAGACAGGGAAACCGGGAATAATTTCGCTCAAATCCGCTAAAAAGTTAAAATTCAAGCCATCAGTTTCAACGTTGGAGTCTGAAACCAAATCAAGCCCATTGCCGTCCAAAGTTAAACCGATAAAAGTGTCCTGTTCTGGTAGACCATCTGGCCCTGGGGCGAAATTGTCTTGAGCAGGATTAAGTTCAATAACTGGAGCGTTTTGAGAGATTTGATTAGAGGTAGTCGCCTGCTTCGGTTCAGTAGAAGGAAGACCAGTCAGCCAGTCGAATCCGGAAGTTAAATCATCCATGATTTTTACCCTTGAATTTTCTGAATTTTGTGTATTTTTTTACAGAAGAATCTGCTTTAAGAAAATCAAAGCTCTGTAAAATACTTAGATTTTTGTAACCATCATTATCCATACCAATCATTATTTTTCTAAGTCATTAAAAATTGTATACAACTAATACTATATATCTATTAAGTTTTTCTGTATTTCTTCAGGTTTATTTACCAACAAATTTAGTTGAATTTACTCTAGTTTCCAGACCTCTCAAGAATACAGAGTAAACATAGTAGCTCTTTCAAGAAAAGTTTGTATTTTTTATGACATATAAAAAACTAAAGAGTCAAAGTTTACTGTTGGTTCTTCAGTTTTTAAGTTGACAATCTTGATGTATTGTGCCATTTATGTCAGGAAAAATTGAACTGATTTAACCAACTCCATAATGACCTTAACAAAGGTAAGCAATTAACGCTAGAGTCACCAGCATAAATTCTAAGATTCAGAATTAATGCTGAAGCTGCTCAAGATAACGCAATTACGCCTTTTGAACCTGTTTTTATCCTAGTTAATCTGGTGTTAAAAACTGGTAATTTGTTACCAAATACTGACAAATATATTGTTGGCAAGTGCTGTGTTTGATGAATGTTATAGATAAAAAAAAATGAAACTGATGGGTCCTTAGCTAGATAACCAGCAGAGATTGACCTTGACAAAGATTACCTGATGTTCTGTTAAGATTTGAACCTTAAGATTTTAAAATATATCTGAAATTACTCAATTTCCTCAATAAAAATTCACTAACTTTGAGAGTAAAACTCATGAAACGCCGACAATTTCTTAGCAATACTGCTATTGGTGCTGCCAGTGCTACAGCTTTGGGGGCATGTAACCAAGCCAATACTGCTCCAGCTATTCAAGCTAACAGTCTGCCAAATTTGAAATGGCGTATGGCAACCAGTTGGCCTAAATCTCTCGACACGATTTTTGGGGGAGCTGATACCGTCTGCCGACGAGTTAGTGAAATGACCAATGGGCGCTTTCGGATTACTCCTTATGCCGCTGGTGAACTTGTTGGGGGATTAGAAGTTCTAGACGCTGTTCAACAAGGAACCGTACAGTGTGGTCATACTGCCAGTTATTACTATATTGGTAAAAACCCTGCTTTAGCTTTTAGTACTAGTGTTCCCTTTGGGTTGAATGCCCAACAGCAAAATTCATGGTTTTACCACGGAGGCGGCTTAGAGGCAATGCAGAAGATCTATTCTGACTTCAACGTGATCAATTTTCCTGCTGGCAACACTGGCACTCAGATGGGAGGATGGTTTAAACAACAAATCAACTCTGTTACTGACCTCAATGGCTTGAAAATGCGTATTCCTGGATTAGGAGGTCAAGTTATGGCTCGTTTAGGGGTTAATGTCCAAGTATTGCCAGGTGGAGAGATTTTTCTGGCATTGGAGAGGGGAGCAATTGACGCAACTGAGTGGGTTGGGCCCTATGATGATGAGAAACTAGGTTTGAATAAGGCAGCACAGTTCTACTATTACCCTGGTTGGTGGGAGCCAGGAGCAACTTTAGAGGTGCAAGTTAATAAGTCTGCTTGGGATGAGTTGCCAAAGGAGTATCAGGAAATTTTGACAACGGCAACGATGGAAGCTAATCTTAATATGCTGTCTCAGTATGACTCCTTAAATCGAGAAGCGCTACAGCGTCTAGTTAAAGGTGGCACCAAGCTAACTCCCTACTCTCGAGAGATTATGCAGGCAGCCCAAAAGGCGTCATTCGAGATTTATGAAGAAAATGCTGAAAAAGATGCCACTTTTAAACAAGTTTATCAGCAGTGGAAGGAATTTCGAGACCAGATTTACCAGTGGCATCAGGTAAATGAGCTGAGTTTTGCTAATTTCGTGAGTTCATCGGAGCAGTAATTTTTTTTGATGGTTCATGGTACGCGCTCCGCGCATGCTGCGCAAACATGGTTCATGGGTTTTGTATTCGACAGTTGTGGTATACATTCCCAATGAACAATCAACCATTAACTATGAACAGTTCAAATTAATTCAATCCCAAGAGGTTGATGAAGGCATTCCACAGCGTACCGTAAAAATTTCCCTCTTGTTGATCCCGAAAGAGTGCAAAGGGACCAGGTTCGCCCACAAATGGGCGCAGACGCCAACCTAGCTGCATACCAACAAGGGCATAAACTATAATCCAGATTCGCAACAGCAAGTTATTGAGCGGTTGGTTCATACGAAAGGCAATGTAGGAACATCCTCGATATAAGTACTGGACACCATAGACTCCACATAGACCGAAAATTGCCATATGCATCAACTGCAAGAAGTTATACTCTTGTGTAGTTAGGGAGAAGAAAAAGGCGATTGGAGCTAAGCTCGCCAGCAGGATTGTTGTAGTTGCTAGAGTCATTGACATCAGGGCAACGGTCTGCAAAAATCTGAATTTTTGCCCAAGCAAGACATTAAAGATGTAAAGGGACGGAAGACAGATGATTCCTGTGATCATGAACAGAATGGGGAGTTTGATGGCAGCCGAAATGCTCTGGAATATGCTATGGTCTAGACCCATCGTTAAACCATACAATCCAGACAGCAAGGCGCACAGAATCGACATTGAGGCAATAATTCTGGGTAACCCCTGCTGAGTGTGAATCTGCTCAAATAGGGCTGTCTGGGCCCGCAGAATGTAGTCCAAAAAGTAGACAGATAGGCTCAGGAGATTATTCTCTTCCAAAGCCTTACGGAGCTTTTGAATCTCTTGTTGAGAGTCATCAAACTGGTTTTGATACTGCTTTCGTTGTTTGGAATCCTCAGCTGGTTCAAACTCAGTTTCTGGCACCCTAGATTCAGTATCGAGGATCTCAATCCTATCAGTTGACTCTGATTCCATAGCAATTGACTGGGAATAACGTAAACTTTAAGAGCGATAAGTTACTGCCAGCCTAACTTACAACCCAATATCGTCAAGGGGTTGGATGCGAATTGGGGATTAGTGAGATAATCTAAGTGTGAGGAGTAAAATTGAACAAACTTGACTTAAAAAGGGGGAAATCATGCAACCTAAGCTTCTAGCCACTATAACCTTACTAACTCCCCTATTTTTCACGAACTCGGTGCAAGCAGAGAACCCACTCCATGTAGAGCAGTTATTGTCCACTGGGGAATGTTTTCAGTGCGATTTATCAGGAGCAGATCTCAGCAATGAACACCTGATTGGTGCTGATTTGAGAGAAGCTAATCTCCAAGGTGCTAACCTCACTGGAGCAAACCTAGAGGGCGCTGATCTTACTGGTGCTAATTTGGCAGGAGCTAACTTAACCTTGGCTTTTGTCACTAATGCGGATTTCCGTCAAGCTAATCTTGACCAGGTTAATTTCACCCGTGCTAAAATATACGATGCCAATGTTTACGGCGCATCGATGAATGAGCTTAATATTAGTGATGCTGAAGTATTCCACACTGGAATTGGCATTGGTGGAGAAGGTGCCGAGTTCCCTGATTGGTACTAAGCTGACTTCAGAACAAGCCTATGCCAGTTAACGGTTTTTTGACAGCAGGTGGTATTGTTGCTTGGCCTTTACTCGCATTTTCCCTGTTGGCTTTCACCTTAGTCATCGAGCGTCTAGCGTTTTGGTTTCGCCTTAAGCGTCGGCAACGCCGAGTGGCCAAAGAGGTGCTTAAGCTCTATAAATCAGAACCTTCAACAGTAATTCCCAGGCTAGAACAAAATGCCGATTTGCCCATTTGCCGCATTTTTTTGGCAGCCTTAGATCTAGAAAATCCCAACCCGGAAGAATTTCGCTTAGCCTTAGAAAGTGCGGCACAGGCAGAATTGCCAACTCTGAAGCGATTTAGTACAGTATTTGAAACGATTATTGGCGTCTCGCCACTGCTGGGTCTACTGGGTACAATTCTAGGTTTAATTAGGGCTTTTTCTTTCTTGAGAATTGGTGAACTTAGTGACAGCACTACCACAGGGGTAACTGGTGGAATCTCCGAGGCTTTAGTCTCGACAGTTATGGGGTTAGTAGTGGCAATTTTTACCCTGCTGTTTGCTAATATGTTTCGGGGGTTTTACCTACGAGAGCTAGCCTTGATTCAAGAATACGGAGGTCAATTGGAACTGCTTTATCGTCTTAACTATGAGCAAGGAGAGCGGTTCTATGCGTCTACCCCATGAGTCAGAGAAACCAATGGAGATCAATCTTGTACCAATGATTGATGTGATCTTCTCGGTTCTAGCATTTTTTATAATTTCAACACTTTCTTTAACCCGTTTGGAAGGACTGCCAGTTAATTTACCAAAAGCGGCAACAGCCCAACGCCAGCCCAGCAGTCAAGTTACTGTAACAATTAAATCTGACGGTATGATCGCACTTAATCGCGAACCAATTCAACTAGAAATGCTTGAAGACAAGGTACGCTCTCTAGTAGAGGAAAATTCCGCAAGCCTCATAATTATCAATGCTGATCACAAAGTTGAACATGGTCGAGTGGTGAGTGTAATGGATCGCTTGCGTAAGGTTAAAGGAGCAAAATTAGCGATCGCAGCCCAAAAACCTAGTTAAAAATCTGATAATATCTACTCACAATCATCAATTATATCGATTACCTAAATGTTTGCTACAAATACATTTTAAGTAACCAAATCGTAATAAAAAACTAATAAAAATTATCGTTGTCACTTATTACTTATTACTTATTACTTATTACTTAAAGCCAGACTATTTGTAGCATTCTTTTTTATCTGACATTAGCATGCTAACGGCGCGTATCCACAAATTGCTCACAACCTCCTCTACTAGGATATCTAATTCTCAGGTAATCTTTTGGTTTAGCCTGAGTTTAACTTTTGCTGCAATTTATAGTTTCTTAGCACTACAAGAAGCTTTTAGTGCTCAATACGTTGTCCAAGATGATGCGCGACAGCATGTATTCTGGATGGAGAGATTTTTAGATTCAGAGTTATTTACCAATGATTTGATTGCTGATTATTTTCAGGCAGTTGCCCCCAGTGGCTATACAACCGTCTATAGAATAGCTACAACTTTTGGAATTAACCCATTCCTATTTAATAAACTTCTGCCCGTATTCCTGAGCCTAGTTACAGCTAGCTACTGCTTTGGAGTCTGCCTGCAACTATTGCCAGTGCCAGCAGCTGCATTTAGTTCTACCTTACTTCTGTCTCAGGCTCTGGGATTGACAGACGCCATAGTTTCCGGTACTCCCAAGGCATTCATCTACCCCCTATTTTTAGCATTTATATATTATTTGCTGCGGGGTTCCCTATTGCCTTGCCTGGGAGCGATCGCTATGCAAGGATTATTCTATCCTCAGTTAGTATTCATTTCAGCTGGAACCTTGCTTCTGCAAATGTTGGCATGGCAAGAAGGTGGCTTACGCTTATCCCAAGATAAACGCCATCGCTTATTTTGCCTAGCTGGTTTAGCAGTTGCCTTGTTGGTAATGTTACCCTATGCCTTCAAAACTAATGAATTTGGTCCTGTAATCACGGCAGCTGAAGCCAAGGATTTACCAGAATTCTTACCAGGAGGGCGCTCCCGCTTTTTTTACGATGATGACCCTGGCAAGTTTTGGTTAAAAGGACGCAGCGGTATTAGACTAGCATCAGCACTGACACCAGTGACTAATGCTTTAGGATTTTTATTGCCACTGTTACTGCTGTTTCCCTCCAAATTTCCTTTGGTAAAACAGATTAGTAAGGGTATTACTATCTTACCTAAAGTCTTGCTGGCATCCTTGGGTATGTTTTTTGCTGCCCATGCCTTACTTTTTCGCCTCCATCTTCCCAGCCGTTATGCTGGTCATAGTCTCAGAATTATTATGACCTTGACAAGTGGTATTGTCTTGGTGGTACTCATCGATGCTATTTGGCATTGGGCTAAGCAGCATTCTCCATTACTTTTCCCCATACCAAGAATAATCGCTCTGATAACTACTGCCTTTTTAACAGGAGTACTACTATTATATCCCTTCTTAGTAGATAAGTTTCCCCTCACTGCCTACAAAGTAGGTACAATGTCATCTCTCTATCAGTTTTTTCAACAGCAACCGAAAACTAGTCTAATTGCTTCCCTTGCCCATGAAGTTAATGATCTACCAACTTTTGCACAACGTTCTATTTTAATTGGTAGCGAATATGCTATCCCTTATCACAAAGGTTATTATGGTCAATTTCGCCAGCGTACTCTAGATTTAATTGAAGCCCAATATAGTTCAGACTCTAAGGTCGTGCGTGAATTTATTCAAAAATACGGGGTAGATTTTTGGTTAGTTAATCAGGCAGCATTCAATCCTGATTATCTTAAAAAGGATCGTTGGTTGAGGCAATATCAACCAGTCGCAAAACAGGCAATAAAAAATATAAAGCGGGGTAAGATACCTGCCTTACAACAGTCGATAGAGGTTTGTTCTATGTTTGAAACTCAGGGTTTAGTTGTTTTAGAAGCAGACTGTATTTTGTCGGGTCGTAGGAAGTAGAGAACAAGGTTTCACTGAATTCTTACAATTCCAGTTCTTAGAAAGAGTTATCGCTTTCTGGTGCAGTTAATGCTCCCTGTTGTTTAGGGCTGAGTGACTTCCTGTTCAATGCCTTGGCATTGTTTCCAAAGCTCTTGTCCGAAATAAATTGCACTGAAACCAACACAAAAAATTATTACACCTATAGCAGTAGGCATCACCCAACGAGTAAAAGTCTTTTGTCTAGGTTCCTCTTGTATTGATTCGTTCTCTGTTGACTCTTCATAAATTCTACAAAGTATCTGAGTAAAATGTACTGGTTAGGAGATGAAGATTTGGTTGTTCCCCATATCTGTTCAATGATTTGGTCGTAACTTTTTATAGTAATGAGGGTTTGGGCAGTTGGTGAATAATCCAGGCTCAGGATTTGAACTGTTCAGGTAAAATTGTAACCAATTACTGCAAAAGGTGGACAAACTGTTAGCTCTTGCGTTATATTAAATCTCTTAATTGTGTTCGGATCAAAGGACACAGACAGGGTCCAAGCTAGAAATCAAACCAGAGTTCCTAACAATTTAATAGCTTTTTTAAGGATATGGGATTACTGTTTGGCAATGCCCAAAGGTCTTTCCTGAGACAATTTTGCTGATTTTGACCCAGGCATCAAAAATTAATTCCTATCCGGATATCCGTAGCAACAAGGTGAATCTATTCATAGATTCGAGTTTGTGATTGGCGCAGTAGTGCCAGCGCTAAAAGCGATTACCCTACCGAAGGATGCCCAAAGGGCTGTAGGGGTAGCGCTAAAAGCGATCGCAATCAAAGAATCCCTATTGTCTAGGTTCTCGGGATTCCTGAGCGTTGGGGTACTTTTACCACAATGCGGTAATTGCAATCACTTTTGGAAAAAGTGCATAATTGCCCACTGTTGGTTCCTAGTATTCAATAGATAGCAACGGACATATCAGTTAGGACATTCTATTTTGATTCAAAGGGAGCTCTTAGCAGGGAGTAGGGAACAAGGAAGTGTCCTAATCATAGTGGCGACGGCTATAGGTCTGATTTTATTTAACTTTGGGAAGAGATATTGTTATGGTAAATATTGAATTTGACTATAGATTTGATACTAACGGCTTCTTTGACGACCAGGCTAGAAGGGCAGTTTTAGAGGAAGCCGCAGCCATTTGGGAATCTTTCATCCAAGATGATTTTTCTAATGTTCCTGCTGGTGTTGAAGTTGGGGTAGTTAATCCTCAAACTGGACAAATTGAGAATATAGTTCTAGATTCTGAGATTGATGACATCCTAATTTTTGTCGGAGCTCGTCCTCTAGAAGGGTTTAATGGTTTAGGAGGAGCAAGTGGTCTCTCTAATGGGACTGTTTTCAGTAATCGCTGGAATGGTTCTGATTTTGAGCCTTGGGCGGGTCAGATCACATTTAATTCTTCCCCTTCATTCAGCAATGGCAATTCAGCCTTTTGGTTTTTTGATTCAACGCCCGAAACCTCTGATGATATTCCTCCTGGGAGCGTTGACTTCCTTAGTACTGCTATCCATGAAATTGGACATGTTTTGGGAATTGGTATAGCACCGATTTTCCAGGAAATTGGTTTAGGAGCTGCTTTTGATGGTCCCAATGCTCTCGCTGCTAATGGAGGCAATCCAATTCCACTAGCAACTGACTTAGATCATATTGAGAATGGTTTTCTATTTAATGGTCAGCCAGTGCTAATGACGGGTACTCCCCTCAGCAATCGTTTGACACCCACCAATATTGATTTAGCACTTCTAGCAGACATTGGTTATGAAATTCCTGGTTTTATAACTCAAGGCTCTACCCCACCAATTGCCACTGAAGGGGATGACGTAACTATCTTTGGTACCGATTTAGGGGATGTTATTAACGCTTTGGGCGGTAATGACCAAGTACAGGGAGAACAAGGTAATGATACTCTCAATGGGGGAGGAGGTAATGACCTCCTCTTTGGTCAAACTGGTAATGACTCCCTTCAAGGCGGTGATGGCAACGATACTCTCAATGGGGGAACTAGTGATGACCTCCTCTTTGGTCAAACTGGTAATGACTCCCTTCAAGGCGGTGATGGCAATGATACTCTCAATGGGGGAATTGGAGATGACCTCCTTTTTGGTCAAAACGGTAACGACTCTCTTCTAGGAGCTGATGGTAGCGACCAACTTCAAGGCGGAAATGGCAATGATTTTCTCAATGGGGAAGCTGGCAATGACCTTCTTTTCGGTCAAACTGGTAGCGATTCACTTCTAGGAGGTAGTGGTAACGATCAACTTCAAGGCGGAGATGGCAATGATTTTCTCAATGGAGGAACTGGCAATGACACCCTCTTTGGTCAAATAGGTAGCGACTCTCTTCTAGGAGGTGATGGTAGTGATCAACTTCAAGGGGGTAATGGCGATGATTTTCTCAATGGGGGAAGTGGCAATGACCTCCTCTTAGGCCAAGCGGGTAGCGATCAATTTATCTTTGAGTTAAATAGTGGCAATGATACCATTAATGACTTTACCGTTGCAGAGGACATTATACAAGTATCAGCTGACTTTGGCTTTAATAGCGGTAGCCAGTTATTAGGTGCGATAACTCTGAGTGGTTCGACAACAAGTGGCGGCTTGTTTTCTGATGTCACACTAACTCCTAGCGATACCATCAGAATCTTTCATGATCTTTCTTTGACAGCAGCAAATTTCACAGTCATTTGAGTTCACTAAGTAGTTGTACACAATTAAAGTTAACTGTGAGGATCAGGGAGTAGGGAGTGGGGAGTATGTCACTAAGGGAATGGTTACAAGTTCTCAAGTTCTTCTTGTACCAACTGAGCTAACTTTTGTGCCGCTCCTGGTTGACCTCTAACACTACGCAAACGCGATCGCATTATCTCCAATTTCTCCGGATGTTCCAAGTAGTCGAGAGCAACTTGGGCAACTTCCTGCGGCTGTAGTTTGCCAACCAATTCTGGCACAATCTCCTCTTGAGCCCAAATATTAGGCCAAGCAAATAGACGTTTCTGTCTTAAAATTAACCAGTTAATTAGCTTTGCCAAGGCAGCTCCAACTCCTGGTAAATTTGCCAAGGCACCAGGCAATCCATCCCAAGCCTTCATCGCATCCAGTTGTTGTGTGGGTAGCAAAACAATCATCGGCACTGCCAGAGAACCCAACTCAGCAGTATTAGCACCCACCGTAGTTAGGCACAAACAACATTGAGATAACAAGTCATAGGCAGGAAAATCACTCCAAAGTTCCACACCTAAGCCGTTGGGCGTCTTTAAAAATGGTCGCTCAATCAATTTAGAATTCGGAAATGGGGATTTGGGATTACTATTTGCTTGCTCAGAATAACCAACCTCCAAACCATACTCAGGAGATTGACTCAATTGTTGATCTCCCGGCATAACGAGTTTAGCCTCTGCCCATCCCAACTTCCTAATCAGAGGATTCTGACTAGGATTTGCAAAACTAGCCAGAGTCGAGAGTTCCAGAGTCGGAGCAACAGGAATAACAAAGCGGGTTTGAGGTCGAATACTATAAATATATTCAGCGATCGCCAAAGCCAAAGGTACCCCCTGAGACAATTTTGCCGATTTTGATCCAGGCAGCAATCCAATCAGAGGTTGAGAGTATTTAATCTCCCCATTTCCCCAGGAAAGGCAGGAGGCAGAAGGCAGGAGGCAGAAGGCAGAAAATTCATCTCCCCCTCTCCCCATCTCCCCATCTCCCCATCTCCCCCTCTCCCCATCTCCCCATCTCCCCCTCTCCCCATCTCCCCA
>JAAHGS010000190.1 GCA_010692645.1 Symploca sp. SIO2E9 | reverse complement strand
TTGGTTCCAATTCAGCGGTAATGCCGTTGAGATTGAGTAAGCCTTCGTTAATGAAGCGAAAAACGCTGTATAAAGAGTTATTGAGAGGAGCATTAAAGGTGGCAGGATCGCTGGGAGTGGCGAAAACTAATTGAGATACTTGGGCTGCTTCGCTTTTAAATTGGCTAGGGCTACAGCCACTTAGAGCTAATAGACTGGCAAGTGCTAGGGCAACTGCTAATGGCAGGGTTCTTTTGATGGTGAGCCAAGGGCGAGACCAAATCATCAATCATTGCAGCAAGTATATCGCCCATCAGGATAGCACTTTTAGGCTCCATTGACCTCTCCTTGCGTTAAAACGACTAGGATTCTAAGCAAATGTGGAAGGGCGCGTTGAATTGACACCCTTCCGTCGTTGTGAAAAAACTAGCTACTCAAATGCCGAATTCAGAACTCTTGAACCTCAAAATAAATTATGGACTTGGAAGTTTGAAGTAAACCCGCGCTTCATACTTTTCGCCTATGGTAGGTTCGACAATAAGCGTCACGTCATCATATATAGGACCGCAAGTTCGTGTGTCCAGTCCCAGGGGGGTATTAGGAGGAATAACGTAGTGTGTGTTGTAACATTTTCCGCCTGTTACACCAATATGTATAGTATTTTCGGAGAAATTATTGATTCCGATGAGTTCTAATTCGGTATCCCCTGACTCTTCAACTGGCTCGGCTATGGTGGGTTGTACATATTTTGTCGGGACATCTGCCCATGCATCTGCTTGTACCACCATTAATCCGACAGAAAACAGGACGACCCAAATTATTGCAGTAAATCTTTTTAAGATTTGTTTCATTGTTCCTTATTGTTCCTTATACTTTTAATTCTTTGAACTGCAAAGATTTCGCATTTCAAGTATTTACACAAAACCGGCTTTAGACCCAAATCAATTGGATTGTTTGGTGCAGCTTTTAGATACTGACCTCTCGAATTGTTGTAATCTCCTGGTAACCAGGAAATTGTATCTGGTGATTGACTATTTAAACAAACATTCTTAAGAATACTTAACTATTGCCACCTCCTAAATTACAAATTTTAAACTAACCAGGACTGATACATTGACAAAAAAAAGTCAATATGTATTCGTTTTTCAAGCCTGGAGGCGATCGCTAGAAACCTTCATATAGCAGTATTTTCAAATTAAAATTGTTAATTGCTTGACAAAAGAAAAAAATCAATGTAAGTTTAATTTGCAGTCTAATACTATTGCATATGCTAGAAATCTCCACTCACTAAGCTTTATCTCGGATGAGACTTGTGCATTAAGCTGCTTTTTGGGGATTTTTACACGGTGAATTTTAGTTAATCTGAAATGCTCAAAGCGAACAGAGGCTAATTTCACGAGCAATTGGGAATGTCCTTAGCATCAAACCATGGTGAAAAGCCTAACTTCTCGTCATGGGGAAAGTAGAAATCGAGTCAAGAATTCTTTTGAAGTGAGCAGTAGTAATACGCTCATCTAATCAAAAGCTTGATCAAGATTTTGATGCGAATCATTAGTTTTTTTCAAAAGGGTGTTGTGATTGTCACTCAGTTGTGATTGTCACTCAATAGAAGGTAAACAGTTAACAAGCCTTCGTCTACCAGTCAGAAGTGTTGTAGCAAAAAGAAGGGAAATTTTATATAAGCCCTGGGACTAAGCCCTGTGGGTTTATGATTCTTTTTTTTGTACTGCATCTACAACCATTGTTCGTTTGATTGATCTGGCTGATTCTGTCTACTGTCTACTGATAGGAATGAACCATGAACAAAATATCAACTCCACTCAAAGATGTTTTCTCAGGGATACTTAGGAAAATCATCGCCACTGCCATGATTTTCCTGCTAGCAATGACCATGCAAATTGTCTCCCCTCGTCAAGCCTATGCCGCAGGAAATGGACTCACTATTCGCATCGGTGATGTTGATGGCTTTGGCTATGGGGATGGGGCAGGTTATACTGCTGCCTATGGCAAATCTGTCAATCTTGATGGTCAAGGAACTCTCACTCTCAGAGACTTCCTGCCAGACTTAAATTTGGATGGTCAAGTAGCCATAAATAGTGGAGATGATTTTAATAATCGCTCTACTGAAGAAGCCGCAGGCAGTTTGACCACTACTACTGGTACTTGGTTTATCGATACTGGTAGCACTGGCTCTGATTATACCGATGACTCTTTAGTCAGAGAAGAAGCTGATGACCCGGCAGTCAATCCACCAAGCTTTAAATTCAATTTCAAGGTAGCTAAAGACAAACTGCCCGACGGTACAACTACCGAACTCTATCTCAATGTCATGGTGGGAGACTATGATACTGAATTTAACAACAATGAATTCAGGATACCAGTTACTTTAAAGACTGCTAATGGTCTAACACTCGATGGAAAAATGGTGACATCTGCAAAAGGTAGTAAGGATGGCAGGATACGTTCTGCTTCTATGCCTCTGACATTCTACCAAGTGTTTGTTGATGGAGATAGCAATGGTGAAGCCGGATATTGGCTAGGCTCACTAGAAGCTGACTTTCCGATACCAGAGGATCCCTATACTGCCTTCGACTTTGCTGAAATCAGTACCGAGGACATTGCCATAGATCTAACGGAAAATAACGCTAATATCTATGGGATGAAGTGGGAAGACATCAATGAAAATGGCATTGCCGATACCTTTATTATTGGAGATCCGCCAGATGTTGTCTTCGTAATTGATACCTCTGGCAGTACTGGCAATGCATTTGTAGGCAGTACAATTGGCGATGTTAATGGTGATGGTAAAGCTGACACAATTTTGGACGCTGAAATAGCTGGATTTATCGCTTTGAACCAACAACTAACTGAGCAAGGTTTTGGTGATACAGCACAGGTGACTATCATTAGCTTTTCCACAAGTCCTACTCAAGTTGATATGGATCCAGTCGCCAGCGGGGTTCAGATAGATACCTTTCCAGAAGCCGATAAAGATTACAATGGCATCCTTGATGTTGACCAGGCCCTGAAGGCTTTGCGAGACGGAGGTAGTACCTACTATGAGCCTGCTTTGCAACTAGCCCAGAGTAATTTCCAATCCTTGAACACAGCTGACGGTGATGGAAATCTGATATTCCTTTCCGATGGTGTACCAAGTGATCCCGGCACCTACGGAGATGAAGCGCAAAGTTTGAGAGATGATGGTATTAATGTCTCCGCGTTTGGTGCAGGAACAGGGGCACAATTGGCACCGTTACAAGTAATTGACCCCGGTGCCACTATCTTCACCAGTACTGATGAGCTCTTAAATGTTTTTAGCGGTTTAGAGACTCCCTGTAATGGTACAGAACCTGGTTATCCTGGCGTGACCATCTACCTAGATTCCAATAATAATGGAAGTCTTGATGCTGGCGAACCAAGCACAGTTACAGACGCCAAAGGTTTCTATCAATTTGAAGATTTAGCCGCTGGTACTTATGTGGTGCGTGAAGTTGTTGATCCTAGCTTCACACAAACAGCTCCGGCAAGTGGATTTTTCACAGTCACACTGGCTCAAGATCAAACCGTTGCCGATAAAGACTTTGGTAACGCTTTGGTTGGGGGTTCAAGCTGTGATTAGTTAAATTAAGGTCTCAGTTCAAGCCTTAATTGATTCTTTGGAGAGGCTGTAACTAAATGCGATTGCCAAAGGCACTGCCCCTAGGGCGATCGCTCGCCTTAACCTCATTTATTCCCAGAAATTTACTTGTTTTGAATTAACAATTATTTTCGGAATGAACCATGAACAAAATATCTACAGTATTCAAAGATGTTTTCTCAGGAATACTTAGGAAAATCATCGCCACTGCCATGATTTTCCTGTTAGCAATCACCATGCAAATTGTTTCCCCTCGTCAAGCCTATGCTGCAGGAGCATTTACTTCGATTCGCATCGGTGATGTTGATGGCTTTGGCTTTGGTGATGGAGAGGGTTATACTTCTGCTACAGGTGGCTCTATAAACCTAGATCGTGAAGGGATTCTTACTCTCAGGGACTTACTGCCAGACTTAAATGGCGATGGTCTAGTAAATAATGGAGATAATTTCGATAATCGCTTCGATAAAGAAGCAGCAGGCACTCTCACCACAGGCAGTAGCTTTACTGATAGTGGTAGCACTGGCTCTGATTATACCGATATCTCTAGGACATCATCCAATCAACCTGGTTTTAAGTTCAACTTCAAAGTAGCTAAGGATAAGTTAGCATTTGACACCCAGCTTTATCTGAATGTAATGGTGGGAGATTATGATACCGAAGGTAGTAGTGAGTACAAGTTGCCAGTTACTTTAAAAACTGTCGATGGCACTCCACTTACCGGAGAATTGGAGACATCTGCAAAAGGTGATAAGGATGGCAGGATACGCTCTGCTTCTCTTCCTCTACAATTCAATCAAGTGTTTCTTGATGGAGACACCAATGGTGAAGTCGGGTATTGGTTAGGCTCACTAGAAGTTGACTTCCAGGCACCAGATGATCCCTATAATGCCTATGACTTTGCTGAAATTAGTACTCAAGAAATTCAGATAACTCTTGAATCAAATGAAGCTGCTCGGTTAAGAGCTAAATTCAAAGGTGGGTTCAAGCGTTAATTGATTCTTGAACGTAAAACAACCTAGCAAATGAGGAACAGAAATCTTTTCTGTTCCTGTTCCCTGTTCTCTCTATCTACTAATATGAGCATCATTGAGAATGGTGGCGCAGGCTACCAGCGTCAAAAACCAGTCTCACTTCTACAGCAATCAAACTACGAAGCAGAAGACGATGTTACCTACCATAAAATGAGGCAATTAGCTCTATGTAACCAATCTAACGGTTTAATTCAAGATAAAAAACGCATCATTAAAGCAGGTCAATTAGGTACTCACAGTGCCTGTAGCGTGATTAATCCAGGTACCCTATATCGGGATAATGAATTCCTACTACTTTGTCGTGGTGAGCCTGATGAAACTGTATGGCTTGGAGATTTTTTGGCCTATCAACCAACACCACTTTGGTGTACACTAGATAGTGACTTAAACGTAAAAAATAGTTTTCCTTTAAGTTATCAAGAGTTTCCTTCAAATAGTCGCCCAGAAGATTGGCGCTTGTTTGAATATCAGGGCAAACTTTACACTAATCACAGCATTTATATGATGCTTGATCGGGAGGAATGGATCATTCGTTCTCGTGTAGGTATCTCTGAAATCGATCTGCCCAACCAAGAATTAAAATTGCGCTGCATACTGGAGCCACCATTTGAAGCATCACACGAAGAAAAAAACTGGAGTTTCTTTGTGCATGATAGTTCTTTGATGTGCATCTATTCCTTCAAGCCATATATTCTCCTGGAACTGGATTTAGAACAAGGAACTACCGAAAAAGTACTAGAAGCAGAGCCAGATTACCAATGGTATGAAAAAGGTAAATTTGTAGGCAACAGCACTAATTTAACTTCCTGGGACAATGAACATTACATCACCTTCATTCATGATTTTTTAGACCCAAGGTACGACCAAAGAAATCGCGCCTATATGCAGTACGCGACCCTAATTAGTAAAAGCACCTTATTACCCACTAGCATTATTCCCCGACCCTTGGTAATTGGTGGCAACGAACTGGGCAGACATCCCGGTGTTCATTACACTAGCTCATTAGTCAATCGAGAAGATGGATTATATAGTTTTTATGGTGAAGGAGATAGCCATGTAAGTACTGTAGTTTTCAATAAAAATGAGCTGACTGAATTATTCAACAAGTATCACCTTTACAATAAAAAAAACTCACCCTTTGGAATTATGAAAGGCATTGACCCAAAAAAAGGCATCATCGTTTCTTACCCTAGAAGTGGTTTAAATTGGTTGCGTTATTGTATCGAACATTTGACCGGACTAAGGACTGGAGGACGGACAAAACTGATCGAAAATGGTGAATTGGCTGTTTACCGCACCCATGACGTTAAAGTTCAAGATGAAAATGATGAATGTTACTGTCCTTTTTATGACCAACAGGGTAAACCTCTACATAAAAAGGTCGTTTTATTGCTAAGAGATTACCGCGAATCTTTTATTCGCATCGCTAAAGTTAAACAAGGAGAAGCCCCTACACCAAAAGAAATCAGAAATGGGAAAGTTTTCCATTTTAGAAACTATTTTGAAAATCTCAAAGCCTATGATCAGTTTTCCGGAAAAAAACTTTTAGTCCGTTACCCTGATCTGATTAGTGATTTTTCAGAAGTAACTAAGATTTTAGATTTCTTTAAACTTCCCTATGACGTGAAAAAATTTGATTTAGAACACCACCGCCAACAATCCTTCCAAATATATGACGACCAACACAAGTCATATACCAAAGATAATCCTTATGATTTCAAATTCCATCAAAATGGAGTAGACCCTAAAACTATTGAGGCGATTGAAGACTTTACTAATGAAAATTATGGAGACTTGGTAAAGCGATACAATCTGTAGAAGGAAAGGGAAAATGCTGATTAACCATCAATACAAATTTATCTTTATTCATATTGGTAAAACTGGCGGCACCAGTGTGGAAAAAGTCCTATGTAAACACCTCAATCTGGATTTTGAAACAACTAAAAGAGATCCAGAGGGGAAATACTGGAAACATGCCTGGGCAATATATATGAAAGAATATATCGGCGAGCAAATTTGGAATGATTATTTTACCTTTGCCTTCACCCGTCATCCCTTTGACATGATTTTGTCGCTGTATTCCATGTATACACAATTTCCACAGTATACAAATCCAGAGGGGAAAGCAGATTTATACCACCCTTGGAATCAATACGAAAACTTTGAAGACTTTATTCTAAGTATGGGGGAGCGCAAACACGAGCCAGATGAGAAATGGCAATTACAGCTTAAACAGCTGGGTGTTAAAACCAGCATGAATATATGGTACGGTATTGAGAATTTGCAAACCAGTTATCTAACTAATAGCTGGAAAGGAAAGAAGGGCAAAGGAGAGATTCTAGTTGACTTCGTCGGGCGATACGAGAATTTAACCGAAGACTTTCATAAAGTTTGTCAGATAGTTGGTTTACCCAAGCTTGACTTGATCCATCACGGTGCAACCAAACATAAAAACTATCAAAAGCTATATACCAAGAGGATGAAAAAAATTGTGTACAATCACTTTTCTCTGGATATTGAGCGTTTTAACTATTCAGTTGACTAATATCGAACTGCCGAACAAAGAATTAAAGACGCGGAGACGCGGTGACACGGTGACGCGGTGACGCGGTGACAAATTGGATCGGGATTTGACCCCAATCAATTTTAGGCACCGCAAGTGACGGTGGGGTATTTGACCCATATTAATTTCTATAAAGTAGAACGATATTTTTCTGAGGAGAAAACTAACAATGATCATTGATCATCAACACAAATTCATCTTTATCCATATTGGTAAAACTGGTGGTACCAGTATAGAAAAAGTTCTGTGTGACTACCTAAATATAGATTTTGCCACAACTGAACTTAGCCCAAAGGGGGAATGGTGGAAACATGCCTGGGCAGGAGACATGAAAAAATATGTCGGCGAGCAAGCTTGGCATGACTATTTCACCTTTGCCTTTACCCGTCATCCCTTTGACATGATTTTGTCACTCTATTCCATGTATACACAATATCCAGAATATACCAATCCAGAAGTACACCTAGATTTATATCACCCTTGGAATCAATACGAAAACTTTGAAGACTTCATTCTAAGTATGGGGGAATGCAAACATGAGCCCAATGATAAATGGCGATTTCAGCTTGATCAGTTAGGTGTTCAAGGCATCATGAATACATGGTACACTATTGAAAACTTGCAAACCAGTTATCTAACTAATAGTTGGAAAGGAAGAGAAGGCAAAGGCGAAATTCTAGTTGACTTTGTCGGGCGATACGAGAATTTAACCGAAGACTTTCATAAAGTTTGTCAGATAGTCGGTTTACCCAAGCTTGACTTAATCCATCGCGGTGCAACCAAACATAAGAGTTATAAAGAGTTATATACCAAGAAGATGAAAGAAATTGTGTATAATCACTCTTCTCTAGATATTGAGCGTTTTAACTATTCAGTTGACTAATAACTACCTCGATAAAAATAAAGGTTACTAATTGAGGCAGGGTGTAGGGTGTGGGGTATGGAGTGTAAGCTAACTTCGGTCAATTTCATAATTGTTTACACAGTTACATTTATTATCGAGTATTTTTGCTCTTTCGAGGTGCCCTAACTATGATTCCTTCCTAGCAAATATGATTATTCTATTGTGAAGAAAATCTATTTGCTGAGGATAAACCCAGGCAGGAGGGACTTTAGATTCTTGGTCAAATACAATTTTGTAGGGATATTTTTCATTAAGTAAATCCTGAAAAAATTGATTCATAGAGGGATATAAATCAGACTTTGATTCTAAGAATCTTTGATAGTAAAGAGAATCGATGGCAATATAGTCAGGGCGTCGCTTCCTTAATTGTTCAAGAGAATACCATTGGGCTATGATCAGATTTTCTTTTGTCGCTTCGCCCTTGAGTTCTTTGAGGATTTCAGGATTATCTTTAAAGAGCTGTTCAAATAGTCTCCTTCTGCCATCAATGAATGGCAAGTTTTTCTGTCGCAGCTTTACTCCGGGGATTTTATTCCATTTTGGAGTATACCCAGAAGACTCTATATAACTATTTTCTGGGATATTTTCCTTGACCCATTCCTGAGCTACCATGCGTGGGTCTTCTGAAAAACGTTTACCTACATAGAAACTGCAAGCTACATTATAACTTATGGCGACAATCAAAACTAGCGATAAAGCAATCTTATTGGGCTTGAGTTTGTTCCAAAATGGACCAGACATAATTAGCCATAACGGCACGATAGGTAAAACAAAACGAGTTGGCAGTCTGGGGAAAGAACCAAATTTGTAATAGTAGAGTAAACCTGCCGATAGGACCAATAGTATCCCTCCTATCTGGAGACGCTGCCCTCTATTTATAAAAGCTAAGTATAAAGAAAATAAGCATGCGATCGCAAAAAATATAAATGAAGGGAAACCAATAATTTCTATAATTCGTGAGAAGAATTTCCAGTAGCTATGACCAGTTTCTCCTCCGTAGACAGGAGTTACAGTGAAGTTGTATAAAAAATCAGATATAAAAGTAGAATAATCAAGTACTGAAAAAGGATTACCTATAACAAAACCGCTCACAACCATAGATAATCCCACCAGAAGTTTTTTACTCAAAAACAATTCTTTCCAGGGAATAGATTTCCAGGAGATAGGACTCAGAGTAAGAAGATGAGCGACAACAATGTTTATACCAATAGCTAAGCCGTTGTATTTAGTGGCAGTAGCAATCCCTGTGAAAAAACCAGCAAAGACATAGTCTGATATTTTTCCTCTTAAAAATATATTTTGACTGAAGTACAAAGCCACTAACATCCAAAACATTACTGGGATATCTGTTGTCAGAAAATGACTATAAGCTATAAACCCAGCGCTGCTAGCAAAAATGAGTGTAATAATACGACTCGAAAAAATACCGAAAAATCTTCTGGTTATCTTAAAAACTAAGGAGACTGAACCTAAAAATAGAAAAACTGTTAAAAATCTAGACCAAATTAAATATAATGGTCTCAATTCAATTCGAGGTATATTTAGGTTTTTTTCTCCAATAATATAGATTGGTGCCTTAGACAAAAAGAAGTTAAAATACGTATGAAAAGGAGGCTTGCCAAACCATCCAGGATTCAAGGGTAGTTTGCCTTTGTGAAAGAGAGATTTAAAAACCATTTGGTCTGGATGCCAAGACTCTACTTTTCCCCAGTTAATTCCATACAAACAGAAAATTAAGCCAATAAAAAGAGCTATGACTAGAACTTTATCTACTGAATATTTATTAATTACCTTTTTTAAATTCATGAAAAACAATCTCAAAATTAATCTAAAATGCTTATAGGTAGTCGGACATAAATAAGCGATTCGCCGGCTTGTTCTACTGATTGTCTTCGCTTTACCATGGCTCAAAAGAAAATATGTCTAGACTACTTGATAAAAATCACCTTAGTCTAGATAATAGTTCAGATGAGGGATACAAAAGGTAGATTACAGAGACCAATCTTAGGTAAACTCAGTTTGATTACTTTTCCCTTAGTGTCATGAGTCAGAAGCCAGCGCTACAACTGCCAAGTCCTTACGCTGGCTCTGGCTCCAACAAACATAAGGAGTCAATTTTATTATGACTTACTCTGAAAAACTTAAACCTTGGGCAATTGTCCGTCTAGTTTACCCAACGCAATGGGTAATAATTGGTCGTTATCGTTCTCGAAGCGATGCTGAAGGACATCTTCAGCTCTTGCGCCATCGGATTAGATAGGAATCAATAATCATAAAATGGTACATAACGGTATAAATTGGACAACGTTATGTACCTTACTCCGATTGAAGCACAAAGACAGGTTATGTCGGTTTGGTTTTGATTTTGTAGAGTGGTTTTGCAATCTTAATCGCTGCAAGATCGTTGTTCTCAACAATACTTATAAGACACCACACCAGGAAATGATGGATGATTTTTTAGCAATCATGCACTCATTGAGTTCTAAGTTATATTTCTGACGACGCTACGAAAAAGAAATTAAAAGCCGTCTTCCGGAAACGGACAAAAAGGACAGTTACATATATAATGTATAAAGTGTATTGGAGGTCGAACAATGCCTAAGCCCAAGAAAAGAGCCGAAAAACTATCAACTCAAACATCACCCGTAGTCAGGATGTCGGCTCAGGTCAAAACCGAGTTACTGACTACGATGCAGCGTTTAGGTGTTGTTCGCTCCGAGGCTTATAACAAACTTGGAAGTGTTAATTATTGGGGGCTAGATTGGAAGAAAGCTTACCCACTGGTAAGAGTTTTCCGTACTCCAGAGTCATTGGATTTACCGTCAAAATTAATGGAATGGACGGTATCAGACGTTTTCAAAGCCATTAATGCACAACAAGCTGCCTGTATTGAAGCCTTGGGTAAGGAGATATGGCGTCGGTATCCGGGAAATGACAATCAGGATAAACGCAACCAATGCTATAGGCAGCTGAAGACGACTGAGTTTTTAGCGGATTCTTTCTTGCATCGTATTGTTAGAAAACAGTACCAGCGTGGTCATTCCTGGGTGCGCAATCAGATTGTTTATCAGCAAGGAGGCTATAAATGTAAACGGATTAGCCGCCATCGTTACCAGCTAGAATTAGCGGGTTTACAGCGCGGTAAAAGAAACCAAATTATTGTGCGCTCCCACCGTAAAATTAAAGGTCAAATCCGTTTAATCTACAACAAAGATTTAGAACGTTTTGAAATTCACTGGCTGGTTAATTACGGTACTGTGGATACTCCCAAAAAGTTAAAGGAAATCGGGATAGACAAAGCTTATACAGAAGCTTACTATGACTCTGATGGCAATGTTCACGGTGGGGGGTTAGGTAAACTCGCTTCCCAAAAATCTGACCGCATAACCGCCAAAAACATGAACAGAGGTAAGCTTTGGGCGCTAAGCCGTAAATATAAAGAAATAAATCCTGCTAAGTCTGCCAGGATTTTAGAAAATAATTTAACTAGAAAAACAGAGAACCGACGTTACAGACTTGACCTTGCCGCCATCGCTTCCTTAATTAGTAGCGCTTCTAAATCTTTATTGTCAGAACCAATAAAAGTTTTTGCAGAAGATTTGACCAAACCTATCAAAGGTAAACCTCACTCCAAAGCAATGTCGCGCAAGTTAAACGCATGGATGAAAGGTTATATGCGGGACTCATTACAGAAATGGGCTAACTGGACTGGTTCAGTTATCACAGAGGTTCAAGCAAGTTATACATCGCAAGTTGACTCCGTAACTGGCACATTGTTAGGAGCGAGGAAAGGAGACAACTTGATCAGGTTTACTGGGGATGTATTGCAGGCGGACCTAAATGCTGCTAGGAATCTCCTTGTACGTGGTGCTGACAAGGATATAACACGTTTTATGCCTAAAGAAGAAGTACAAGCAGTATTAATACGCCGCACCGCGTGTTTTTTGAAAGGCCTGGGACTTACTTTGCTAAACGCTGTTGAGCTTGGATGGCTTGACTCTAAGCATACCAAATGTAAGGCTTTCAAAGAGCTGGCTAGTGGGAGCTAGCCAACGTCTAGAAAGATGGGTGGGAGGTTCAACTCCTGTTACCGTTTACCACCCCTGACTCAGACCACAATTTTGTACCGTTTTGTGCGGATTTACCGCATTTTACGAGTCTCCCAACGAGTCTCTAACATCCAATTTGAATGGGCACAAAACTGTGAAGCTGATTGCTCAAAATGAAATTGCAGCACTAGGTGCTTCCTTACGGCAAATCGATCAGAGACTGTTGAACTCAGCCAGGGAAGAGGATATTACTAGAGTCTGGTATCAAGGTGGAGAACCCTACTTTGACGTGTTTGTAGAATTACTTCATGGTAGGATCCAATGGTTTCAGTTTACTTTGCGCGGCAAATCGATTTCGTGGAGTCAGCAAACTTGCAGCTGGCAAACTGGGATGACCAATGAATTGCGACCAGACGATATCACCTTCTATCCCGCCAGCAAATTTATCTACTCCGGCAAGAAGACCCTCGCTTTTAGCGATGGGATGAATTGCCAGTCAGCACTTAGTAACCGCCATTGCGCTCTATAAGAATAGGTGTATAATAGATCACAAGGAGGTGATACAAGTGTTTAATCTGACCTACGAATTTAAGCTTAAACCAACCAAAGCACAGGTAGATCAGTTTAACGACTGGCTTGAACTTAACCGTCGTGTCTACAACTATGCTCTAGCTGAGC
>JAAHGS010000019.1 GCA_010692645.1 Symploca sp. SIO2E9 | reverse complement strand
ACCCGCGTGTTTAGCTAAAGCTATTTTTTGGTTTGGAGATCTGATTTTTAACTGAGTTTTGAATCCTAGCAACATTTGTTAGTCAATGTGAGTATTTGTTAGCAAAGTGTTCACTGTTGATTAACCCCACCCCCAAGCTATTCTCACCCTAGGCGGTGGCATAGATCGAGAAAAATTCACTGCCCAATTTGCCCAACTCTACCCCTCACTAGAAATCTGGGTATCCAGCGGCGCACCCGCCAAAACAGCCCGCGCCATATTTCGAGATGCAGGAGTCTCAGACAAACGAGTACGCCTCGACTACCGTGCCACCGACACTGTCACCAACTTTACCACCTTAGTTGCCGACTTCAAACAACAGAAAATTCAACATATCTATCTAATCACCTCTGCCTTCCACATGCCTAGAGCCAAAACGATCGCAACCATTGTACTGGGTAGCCAAGGCATTGCTTTTACACCTGTCTCTATTCCTTCAAAAAAAACCAAAGAACCCTTAATCCGTATCCTACTTGATATTGGTCGTGGTCTATTCTGGATTTTTACAGGTCACACTGGCTCCAGCCTCAAATCGATTTCCTTCTAAGACAAATTTCTAAAAGGTAAATTGAATAGCCTTTACACCTGCTCCGGATCAACCCCCATTGCCCGCAACCGCGCCGCCAATTTCTCTGCTCTTTGTCGTTCCTGCTCTAACAATAACTCTGCCTGCTGTGCTCGTTGCTGCTCCTGCTGCGCTGCCTCCTGAGGCGTAGGTACCCGCTCTCCAGAAGCTGTAAAGTAGCGCAATTGACCTTAAGAAATCCCCAAATATAACTGTAGCGTCTCACTCCAGAGCCAACCGATATTATTGGCACTAATCGACTGATACTGATTTCCCTGTAGTCGAAAGCCTGCAAATTCCAACGTCTCCGGTGAAAACCAGAAATATTCCGGCGTCCGAAATTGGTTTTGATAAAGATTTTTCTTCACTCCTCGATCCGTATCAGCTGTCGAATTAGAGAGTAACTCAATAATCACATCTGGATACTTGCCATCTTCTTCCCAAACCACCCAAGCATTGCGTGGCTGCTTTTGAGTTCCCTTAACCAAGAAAAAATCTGGACCACGAAAATCACGATTTCGTAACTGCTGCCGACTAAAATAAATGGTTAGGTTAGCACCGATAAAAAAATCCTCTCGACCTCGCCACCACCATTCCAGACAAGTGACAAGCAATAACAACTGCATGTAGTGTAAAGAACTTTCCATTTCCGGCTCATCACTCAACAGTTGTTGACCATCAGGCATAAGCGCCTCTAACTCTTGGGCAGTCAAAACCATACAACTGTTCCCCCCATTAACTCAGTGCTGTTGCCAAACAGATGAGGCTATGATCTCATTGAGCCACTCCCACCAATTGAATTCGTGGGATTCAGGCATCAAACAGAGATTGCAGGCACAGCCTGTCTAACATCTCCTACGCCTAGGGTTGAACTCCCAACCCTATTAATAATTAATGAGGCATTCCCATCTCGGTCGTTTTCAACTTGACAAGATGGACAACGCCAACGACGAACTTCTAACTCTAGAGACTCTAAAACATGCCCACAGTGATGACAGGTTTTGCTCGACGGATACCATCGGTCAATGTAGACGACCGATTTGCCTTTTTTAAGAGCAACCCACTCTAAAATCTGCAAAAACTCACCAAAAGCTAAATCAGACAATTTTCGCCCCCAAAGACGTTGCATTCCTTTAAGGTTTAAGGTCTCAAAGCACAGAACATCAAACCTGTTAGTGAGTTGGTGTGCTAGCTTCCAGAACCAGTCACGGCGACGATTGAAAACTTTTTCGTATTGCCTAACCAGATGTAATCTGGCTTTTTCTCTACCTTTAGAACCTTTAAGCTTTTTAGATAACTTTTTACTGGCACTACGAACTTTAGAGAGTGATTGCTTCAAGAATTGAGGCGATTCAATTTTGAACCCTTCCGAACAAGTCAGGAAAGTCTTTAACCCAAAATCAAAACCAGCGATTCTACTCGTCTCGGCTTTAATTATCGGTTCGGTTTTGTTGCCAACCACCACGGTCACAAATAGCTCTCCTAAAGGAGTTCGCTTGATAGTCAAGGTTTTAACAATTCCCTCAATTGGTCGAGAGTTCCAGAATTGATACACACGCTTTCCAATCTTGAGGCGATTCCCTCCCAAGAATTTATAGCCTGCTTGCTTAAGAGTGAAGGATTTGTACTTAAAAACTTTCTTGAAATTTGGTGGTCTTGCCCCCTTTTTGTGATGTTTGAAAAATCGCTGATACCCTTTCTCGATTCGCTGGCAAATGTCTTGCACAGCTTGAGAACCTACTAGTTGCCAAAACCGATTACGCTTTCGGAGTTTGGCAAGATGCTTCTGAAGCTTGGCGCACCTCAAGTGTTGACCCCACATTCGGTAGTACCGCTTGTGGAGGGCAATCGCGTAATTGTAGATAACTCCAGCAGCATTAATAGACCGCTTGAGATAGCGATTGCGCTTGTGAGCGTATAGCTTGAACTTCAAGGCCTTCATGCTGTTTATGATAGTATGTCTACAATCGAGGATCAACCAAACAGCTAACGCGGCTTAAAAGCCTTAACATCTCGGCTTCGCTCGATGTTAAAGCTGAGCGAAGTCGAAGCTTTAACGCCACATCCCACGCTTGAAAGACGTGGGCTTTGCTTGCTTCTTTGTAAAAAACCACCGTGATCAAGATTTTCCAGTACCCTCCACCACGATACCTTTTTCTTTGTTTAGCTAGCTCTGCTTTGATTTTAACGTTACCGGTCATAATTGCTCTACGACTAGCGATCGCTCACTATCAAGCACCCCATCCCCAAGCTATCCTGACCCTAGGTGGTGGCATAGATCGAGAAAAATTCACTGCCAAATTTGCCCAAACCCACCCTTCACTAGAAATTTGGGTTTCTACTGGCATAGATCCTAAAACAGCGAAGATCATCTTTCAAACCGCAGCTATACCAAATAGACGCCTACATCTAGACAGACGCGCTGTTGATACCGTCACCAATTTTACCTCTCTAGTTGCCGACTTCAAAAGTCGCAACATCAAACACCTTTACCTAATTACCTCTGGCTTCCACATGCCTAGAGCAAAAGCGATCGCCATAATTGTTCTCGGGAGTCAAGGCATTACCTTCACTCCCGTTTCCGTTCCTTCAAAAGAGGTGACTGAATCCTGGCTCCGAATTCTCCGCGATATTGGTCGTTCACTGATCTGGATTTTTACAGGTCATACTGGAGCCAGCCTCAATCCCAAACTCTAAGTTCAAAACTTGCGAATAGTTCATTGTTCATAGTTGATATTGCTATCAGCAATGAACAATGAACCATCAACTATGAACAGACTATGCACAGTTTAATTCTGCCACAACAGGCTTTTTTAAAAGCGCCAATATTTGAATGATTCTTTCCCTCTGTACCTCGGTAACGTAACTCTGTAGACCATACAAACGTAGAGCTAACTGTTGTTTTTTACCAAACAGTAGAGCCTCACAATTTATTAAACCCGCAACTTCTTCAAGCATCTGTAGTTGAGCTTCGGGCAACAAATTTGCCCAATTAGATAGGGCGATATTGCGGAAAACGATAGTAAAAATAGCCTCGGTTTCTTTTACTGACATTGCTTCGCTTATATAATTTTAACCGTGTTGACCACAAAAGAATCAATTAGCAGCCTCTGTTAAGCATTTTTTGCCATAGACCGCTCATAGCAAGTTGCTGTCTAAACAATGATTCTGGCAGCAAATCAACGAAGTAAGGGTCAAATAGAATATAAAATATCCCATTTTCTCTGCCCAAAAAGATGCTTATAACTGCAACTTAATCTCAAAAGGCTTAACAAAAATCAGGCTGCTTTCAGTACTTACACTTGTTTCTAAATCAAATCCGGTTATTTTTTATAGGAAACTTAAATAACTATACTATTCCTTCACAAAGCAGTGTTAGACTCCTGCAACACAAAGCTTCTCCTAGATAAGGAAGTTCTGATACCAAGTTGCTCTCTCCCCCTCTCGGAACTAGTAAATTGCTTCTTTGATGCCAACTTGGTATGAACTCCTATCCTCCAGACAGACTCAGCTTGAAACCATCGTCTTACCAAGCTGAGTTTCCCCAAAGCGCTGCTGACCATAGTAGCGGTGATAGTAGTTAGAAGGATCAGCCGTGTAATTCTTAACCCCATTAGCCACCACACCCAAAACCCTAGCGCGAGAAGTTCTTAATCCAGATAAAACTTCTCTAAACACAGAGCGGTCAGTTCTTCCCAGTCCAACCACCATCACCATACCATTAGTATGAGCCTCTAGCAGTCTGGCATCTGCTAAACCTAGCATCGGAGGTGTATCAAATAACACTAGATCGAAAGACTCTTGAAAATGCTTAACTAAATTCTGCATTTTTTGTGAACTGAGTAGTCGGGTAGGATCAGGGGGAATTTGACCAGCAGTCAACACAAATAGATTTTCTTCCATCGGCGATTGCTGGATGACATCATCAACATCCATCTCGCTGGTAATAACATTGCTCAATCCCCACACATTTGGTAAATCCATCCTCAGATGAACCTGAGGACGGCGCAAATCAGCATCCACGAGCAACACACGCCTCCCCATCGCTGCCGCCGCCTGGGCTAGGAAGCTAGCGACGGTAGACTTACCATCTGCCGGAACTGTAGAACTGATCACCAATGAGCGAATAGACTCGTCAGTACCAAGAAAGTGGAGGTTAACTTGCAGAGAGCGAAACGCCTCCAAAAATGGAGAACTAATATAACTATGATTAAACTCTACCTTCTCAGACTCTGAGATCAAATCACCAACTGGACTGATAAAGCCTTTCTTGAGTTCTTTGCGAAAAGGAATAGTTCCTAGTACAGGTAAAGCTGTAGTCTCTTTGATTTCATCAGGAGTATGAAACACCCGATCAAGCTTTTCTGCTAACAATCCAGCACCGCAGCCTGCCAGCATGCCAGCAACAACACCCAGAATCATGCCGCGAGGTACATTCGGCGAAATTGGTTCTTGTGGCTGTTGCGGTTTTCTAATTACCTGCCAGGGAAGAGTTTTTTGAGCTGATTCAATTTCTAGAGTTTCCCGCACTGCCAAAAAGCGGTTTAAACTCTCCGTAGAGACTTTTAGCTGTCGCTGTAAATCCGTGTACTGGCGGGAAATAACTGCCAGGTTTTCGAGATTATTCTTCATCTCGCTTTCCGCCTTGGCAATTGCGGTTTGGCGTGCCTCTAAAACCCGCATTTGGTTGGAGGCATTTACTAAATTCTCAATCAGATTCAAGCGGACAGAACTAGGGGCAGCTAGGGCTTCAGCGCTGTTGATGCCTGTACCGTTAGGAACAACTTTTGCTACTTCTTGATTTAGCAAGGGCAGTAAATTTTGCCTTTGTTCCTCTAGGGCTGCAATTGTTGGGCTCTCAGCCGTAAACCGGGCTGACTCCATGGCAATCTGGCGTTCTACCTCAGCTAGTTGATTGAGTAACTCTTGGTAGCGGGGTGCCTCTGAAAGGGTTGCTGCCGCTAGGGCTTGCTCTGTTGAGAGTCCCAACTGAGTTTGCAATCTGGAGTAGAGTTCTTGAGTTTCTCTGAATGTAGTAGTGGTTTCTTGTCTTTGTCCTACAATTGTACTCAGACGACTTGTCAGTAGTTTTCCCTGAGTTTCTGGATCAGTAAGGTTGTAGCGCTGTCGAAATCTCTGTAGTTGCTCCTGAAATTTATTAACTCGTTCCTGTAGTTTCGGGAGCTGCGATTCCACAAACTGGATACCCTGTCGCGTCGTGGTTTGCTGCTCTTGCTCAGAATACTTAATGTAGCCTTTGACTACTTGTTCCAATACAAACTTAATTTTTTCAGGGTCAGAATCTTGGTATCTAGCTTCTAAAATTTTGGTTTCTCGCAGCTGTGAAACCGTCAGTTGCTCTTGGAGAGTGTTGTAGTCAAATTCAGGATAACGCGCTTGAATTGACTCTACAATCGGTGACATCACCTGAGGACTCTTCAAGACCTCAATCTGACTTTCGTAGTCCAAACCGTCAGTTTGAATTCCGGCAGTTGTTTTCAGAGATTGATTGAGTTGATCTAACTTCTGTTCGCCAGTAACTGGCTCGACTAATAGCTGAAATTTGCCCTGATATTGGGGAGTTTTGCCCAAAGTTTTGGCAATAATTCCAGAAGAGATAGCGATCGCTACACCAGCAATCACTAGCACCCGACGACGAACTAAACTTATAATTCGAGACAGGTCTAGTTGGTCTTCGTCAATACCTGAGATCCCACCGCTGAGAGCAGATGTTGGTAATAACACTTGAGTGTTACTGTTGGGCAGCAATGGCTGAAAATTTGCGTCTGAACCCATAATTTAAAGAAAATTCTGAAATTTTTTTGAAGCAGTAACGCTTTCCTCCCTTGGCGAGTTCAGAAAGAGTAACTGAGGATGAGCGTACACGCCAAGCCTTACCAATTACTGATACAGAATATAGGTGTCCCATCAGGATAAAGAAACTTGCAAATAAAAAAATATCCAATCGCAGATGGGGAGAGGGGGAGATGGGGAGATGGGGGGAGGGGGAGAGGGGGAGACGCGGAGACGCGGAGACGCGGAGAGGCGGAGACGCGGAGACGCGGAGACGTGGAGATTAATTTTCTGCCTCCTGCCTTCTGCCTCCTGCCTTCTGCCTTTCCTAGGGAGATGGGGTTATCTTTCAGAGAGTAACTGGGTATAAGTAAAAGGTTTGTGATCCGGAAAACTATTTTAAACCGAGTAGAGGTAAGAAATAATGCATGCAGCGAAGAGGAATGAGCAAAACCAAGACGCTGGTAAAGCACAGCCGAAGGCTAAAACTGTTGATTATGACGCAGTTTTATCCACCTGACTATGCCGCTACAGGGCAGCTGATTGCAGAATTAGCTGTTCAGTTGGGAAGGTTAGGTCTGCCGATTCAAGTCTTTACAGGACAGCCTAGCTATGCTTTCCAAACCAAATCGGCTCCAGAAATTGAAGATTTAGGTCAGGTTGTAGTTCGTCGATGCAGGCTACTACCTACTACTTGGTTGCCGCCTGTCGTTCGTACTTGGTTTGAAAAAATTCTGGCTAAAGCTGTTAATGGACTTCTATTCTTTCTGCGCTCTGCGCTTCACTTGCTCAAGGCTAGCTCTAGAGGAGAAGTTCTGCTCCTGACTACAGCACCCCCCTTTTTACCGATTTTAGGGTATTTAGCCAATTTAATTTTGGGTCTACCCTATGCCTGTCTACTCTATGACTTATATCCCGATATCGCTGTCGAGTTAGGTTTAATTCCGGCTACACACTGGTCAGTTCGACTTTGGGATGCTATTAATCGTCGAATCTGGAAACGTGCCCAACAAATTATCGTTCTCAGCACGACGATGAAACATAGAGTCACAGCCAAATGCCCAGAAATTATTGATAAAATTGGAGTCATTCATAGTTGGGCTGACCCTACTTGGATTCTCCCAATTGCCAAGGAAGATAACTGGTTTGCCAAGCAATTTAATCTGGTTGACACCTTTACTGTTCTTTATTCCGGCAATATGGGTCGCTGTCACGACATGGAGACGATTTTTGAAGCAGTTAAACTCTTACAACAAAAACCGATCCAGTTTGTGTTTATTGGTAGCGGTGCTAAGCGCCAAGCTTTTGAGTCGAGGGCAAAAAAGTTGGGCTTGAGAAATTGCCAGTTTTTGCCCTATCAGGATAAAAGAAATTTACCCTATTCACTGACAGCTTGCGACTTATCCCTAGTCAGCGTTAGTGAGGGTATGGAGGGTTTGGTGGCACCTAGTAAGCTTTATGGTGCTTTAGCTGCTGGGCGTCCGGTGGCTATAATTTGTGAGTCTCACTCTTATTTACGGGGGATATTAGATCAAGCTGGTTGTGGTAAGGCTTTCAGTAACGGTGATGCTGCCGGATTGGCGGCTTTTATTTTACATCTGGCAGCAAATCCTCACTTAGTTAAGCAGATGGGTAAAGCGGGGCGTGATTATATGCAGTGTCATTTTACACCTGAGCTGATCGCTAAGCAGTACTCTCAACTTTTATTTAAAAAAAGCAATACCATATCAGTTGAAGGGGTAACTCACAAAGAAGTTTCTGTATGAGGCAAGTAACTTTAATATCACTTTATGGAGAAAAATCTCTGGAATTAGTAAACCTAATTCATCAGTGCCAGAAAATGATTGCTGGCATTACTGGTATTGAATTCACTCCCTACGATTTGCCACAAATTCACGCCACCATCTTGGGGCTTGAGCAGGTTATTGGCACACCGATGCACAATTTGAACCTAGCCAAATATCAAAATCTCTCAAAAAAGATGGATGTCTGTGGTTTTCTTAATTGGCTACGGATATCCGACTACGTTCCCTTTCAGATTCAGGTTGGTGGGTTTGACGATTGCGACTATGATTTCACTAGTCGCGGGCAAAGACCTTATGAACGTTCATTTTCTCTACAAGGAAATAAGGCTGTTATCATGGGATGGCCTATTCGCCATCTGCCTCTAGGGGTGAGCGAAAAAAGGCGTGGGGAAATAAGTAAGCAGACGCGGAGACGCGGAGAAGCGGAGACGCGGAGAATTCAAGTCCCACGGAAAATTTCGTTCACCCCGCCTCTAGGTGAAACGAGTTCTAATAATAGCAATTTCCCTCAACCAGCTAGCTCTTATCCCAATACGTTAGACCAGATTAGAAAAGCTGCTCAAAGTTTCAATATTCTCCACGCCTACCATCGAACTCCAGCTGATGTGGATAACGATTTTTATTTTCGCATCGGTTTATTTAATCCGGAAACTATCGATGATTCATCTAAGAAGAGTTTGGAGAAAAGTATTAGTGAATTTTTGAGTAAAACTACTCCAGTTATCTTTGAGGTAACACTTGCTAATTTGTGTGTGGCTTCTTACGATGACGAAAAATTACCTGTAAATTCGACAACATTCTGGTCGCTACAAGACAATTTACTAACTCAAGAGTTGATATGTAGCCTGTATGAATCTTGATAAAAAGGGCTCTTCATTACCTGTTATGCTAGGCTGTATCCGGATTTGGTGGGTTTGCGATCGCTCTCGATTCGCCTTGCCCTGGAAAACACTGGAGAAGTCCAGCCATGTCTAAGAATCTAAGCTTTCGCCAACCGATGGGATCCCTCAGTGTTGGGAATGTTGTTAGTGCTGGTTTACGACTGTATCGTGATCACTTTAAACTATATTTCGGTATTTCTGTCGGAGAGGTCTATATATAGTGACTACAGTACTGTTCATTCATGGGACAGGTGGTCGGAGCCTTGATTACTCTGCAACATTTCAGCAGATTGAGAGTTCTCTTCATGCTCGTAGACCAGATCTTAAAATAGCTCCCTGTCTTTGGGGAGATTGTTTCGGAACCAAGTTGAACGCTGCTGGTGCCTCAATTCCTACTTATGATTCAACACGAGAGATTGGTGAACCAGAGGACGAACCGGAGGAGTATGAGATTGCTCTATGGGCACAGTTGTATCGAGATCCACTTTATGAGTTGCGCCTGCTATCACTTAAACTGAGCCAGATAGAAGAGTTTGTTCCAGGGCAAATCAGTTCCGGAGATGAACTTGATGCTAGCGTCAAGCAGTTGGCTGTTTCTACTGAACTACAAACTCAACTAGAAAAGGCTGGGATTGCTGTGGTATTCGAGGCGGCTATTGAGGCGGTCACTGGCTCTCTACCTTACCACGAAGCATTACAGACAGCTTCAGAACCGTTGGGAGAATATCGTGAGGCGATCGCTAGAGCTATCGTGGCTGAAGCGATGGTATTCTCTGAGCAGCAAAATCAATATCCAGTTATTCTCACCGATGCTGACTTACGAGACCAAATTGTGGTAAAGCTCAGTCATGAGTTGGGTAATAGTGTCACAGAGCGAGGACTAGGGAGTTGGATGATACAGCAGGCAGGTGGGCTATTATCTCCATTAGCCACCTGGCGTCTGCGACGACGACGAGGGGCAACTACTGATGCAACCTATCCCATGGCTGGGGATATCCTCCTTTACCAGAGCAGGGGAGAACGGATTCGCCAATTTATCCGAGAACGCATCCAAGAGATTGAGTCACCTGTAATACTCCTAGCTCACAGCTTAGGTGGTATTGCCTGTGTTGATTTGTTAGTTCAGGAAGCTATACCTGAGGTGCAGCTACTGGTTACAGTTGGATCACAAGCTCCATTTCTGTATGAAATCAACGCGCTGCAGAGCCGATTGTACGGTGAGCCGTTGCCATCCTGTTTCCCGGCTTGGTTAAATATCTATGACCTACGGGACTTTCTGAGTTATGTTGGAGCCAAAGTATTTCCTGAGCGTGTACGAGATGTGGCAGTGGATAATAAGCAGCCTTTTCCTAGATCTCACAGTGCATACTGGACTAATCCGGATACCTGGAACGCAATTTTGGATGAGTTGCCATGATTCTGAGTAAAGCTAGTCCCAAACAAACTTATGCTCTTGTAGTAGGAATAGAGAAGTATGAAGCTGGGTCAAAGTGGGATCTTGATGGACCTGTCAATGACGCTAGACGGTTTACTGATTGGCTCTGTAGTAAGGAAGTACCACCAGAGAATATTTTCCTGTTTTTGTCACCACTCGATAAAAACAGGGAGTTGGTTGAAAAACAGGACTTATCAGTACAGGCTGCTACCCAACATAATCTATCCAATGTAATTAAGGATATCTTGCCCCAGAAGAAGGGAGATTTGCTCTACTTGTTCTGGGGAGGACACGGTTTTATCAGTCCAACAGAGGAGCGCAAGCTCTTTTATGCAGATGCCAAGGCTCCAAGCTGGCGGCATTTGGAGCTTGATTCGTTGTTAAAAGCGCTGCGAACAGGTTCTTTTCGGGGGTTTCGGCAGCAAATTTGCTTTATTGATGCCTGCGCTACCTACGGCAGAAATGAGCAGGAGTTACATCGACAGATGCCTAACCTGAGAGGAGACACCTTTAATGGGACACACCCTCGTCCAGAATGTAATCAGTTTGTACTGTTTGCGGCAAAACTGGGAGAGGTAGCAAGAAATCATGCAGAGCGCAAGACTGGCTTATTATCGGAGGCAATTCACGAGGAGTTGGCACAAGACTCTGCTAATTGTTGGCCGCCTGATATGGAGGAATTAGCAGTTCGCATCAAAAGACGATTGAATTATGCTAAACAAACGCCAGTTTACTGGTGGCATCGTGGCTGGAGTGGTGATGAAGATACAGCTTACGAGGTAATTTCATCAAGTTCAACAGTTGGTGAGCGCTACGAAATTATTCAACAGCTAGGCAGTGGAGAGTTGGGTGATACTTATTTAGCAAAAGATTTGCATCTTCACAATAAACCTCAATGTGTTGTTAAAAAATTTAGGAGCCAGTACAGCCCAAATGCCAGTCAGTTATTTGAGCGGGAAGCAAAGGTTCTAGACCAATTAAATCGCCACGATCAGATCCCAAGCCTGTTAGCTTGTTTTAAAGATAAGGATGGAGATTTTTATGTAGTTCATCAATTCATTGAGGGTCAGAATCTGAGCGATGAACTGATTGACGGTCAGCAGTGGAGTAATTCACAGGTTATTAAGATGTTGCAGGACATTCTCCAAATATTAGGGTTTATTCATCAACATCAAGTTATCCACCGCCACATTAATCCTTATAATTTAATCCGACGCAGCTCAGATGGCAAGATGGTTTTGATTAACTTTGGAGGGATTAAGGAAATCAGCACAGGATTGACTAGAACTATCTCTGGAAGTAAAACTCAGGAATATTATACGCCACCTGAACAGGCGACTGGTCAACCTCGATTTTGTAGTGACATTTATGCTGTGGGAATTATAGGTATCCAAGCTCTTACTGGGTTAAATCCTAAACAATTCAAATTCAATGGCGACATGGAATTTGTCTGGCGCGACAAGGCACAGGTTAGCCCGAAGTTTGCCAACATTTTAGACAAAATGGTGCGCTACAACTTCAAAGTTCGCTACCAGTCAGCAGAGGAGGCATTACAAGCGCTTCTTGACTTAGAGGCTTCTGAATAATCTGGATAAGTTAGTCGTAGAAATATTGGGTATAGCGGGGGAGGATGTCAAGCGATCTAGGAAAAGCGGGTGTAGGGGACTTGTGTACCTAGGGCTTGAAATAAGGATTTAAAAATAAAGCTTTGCGCTTAATCTCATGTTTTTTCTTGCGTTAACTTCTTTCACTAAACTTGCTCTCTAGACTTTCCTTTAGCTTCTTCCACTCAACCTCAAGGTCATAGTATTTTCTCTGGTTAGAGCTATAAGCTTTGCTGTGATATTTATTGATAATTCCTTTAAGGGTAGCCATGATTTTTTCCTTTAAATTCCCACCAGCTTGATTCGCTAGTTCAAAGTCTGCAAACAAGTATAAGATAGCGGCAAGATTCTTATCTTTTGGATGCTCGCCCTGTAGCGGATGTATCCCGATGAGAGTTTCGTATAAGTGCAAGGCACAAACGGTTCCCTCTGGTAGCTGTTTTAAGGCTTCCAGAATCGCCTTTATTGACTTAACTTCATATTCTTCTTTATTTTGTAGCACCTCAATCACTAACTGTAAGCGTCTGAACACTTCAGTTAGATTCTCGCGTTCTTCCTGGCTCTGAGACACCTTTAATAGTTGAGCTAGAGAAGCAAGCAATTTATCTATAGGTGTTTCTAATATTTGCCATTTTTTCCCTTGAGTTATTAACTCCTCAGGCAGAGAAATTTCTGTCACTCGCACACATAAACACATTAGACGCAAAGCAGCCAAGATTCGGCTTATCTGATCAATATCGGCAATCTCAAGGGCTACCTTCCTGTAACTTTCCCTTGCGGCTTGATACTCAGCTTCTATTACTTGAAGTTCTCCGAGTAATAGAAGTGCGGTTGCTTGTCGATTGACATCAGGGTACTGTGCTAGGATCTTCAGCGCCGATATCGCTTCTTTGTGTTCTTTTGGCTCGATTTTGGGTAATGGCGATCGCTTAGATAATCCAGATAACAAACGCAGATAGTATAACTTTTTGTGATAATTGACAGATGTTTCTTCCTGGTTCAGTTGCTCAAGTAGCTTAAAGTAGCGATTTTCATGATCATTCTGCTTAAATTGCTCCCTAGTACTTTCAATTCGTTGTTCAACGAGTTTACGTCTCCCCACATATAATAAGTGGAACACTACGTCTGACAAGACTTCTAGGGTCAAGTAATTGGGTAGAAGCTCTTCGACACAACCATAATCCATGGATACGTCAAGTGCTTGCCATATCTGATCGCGCAAGTCTTTTCTACTCCAGTAGAGATTTTTTAAGGCTTGGCTCTGATTCAGCAGATTTACTAACTTTTCACCAATCAAGTCACGTTCGTATGGAGATTTTATCCATCTCTCGATTAAATTACTCACTTTGTTGTTTGTTGGGTATTCATTCTTATCTAACACCAAAGGTGGTGTAGATTGAAGTTTCTCGATTTTGTTTTTTAATTTCTTTATTCTTTCCTTAAAATTCTCACTTGTAACTGATAATTTATCGATATTTTGAGTAGGTAGCAGTAGAACTTCATAGAAGTTTATAACCAAATCTAATGCTTTTTGATTTCTCGAATTATTATCTAAACAATCTTCTAAAATATCTTTTAATTTTTGGAATTCAGCTGCATGTAAAGCTAGTTCAGCTAACTTTTGTTCATCAATTGAATCCTGTGCTCCTGATGTTGAGTTGTATTTGTGAAGAGCGTAATCAGGTACATCATACCGCTGTGCATTCTCAACAAGTTTTTCAATATCTAGATGCTGTAGATCTGGGAACAAACGGACACTGGAATTGGGTTGTGTCCACTCACTGCTAGAAGACTCGAAGATGAGCTGATTTAACAGCTCCATTGCCTCTAATTGGCTTGGGTCAATTTGATGGGTATCTTGCCAATATAAATAGAGCAAAACATATTCTTGCCCAAGTATATTCCCCTTGAGAAAATTCTCTATTTTTTGAAGAGCAGTATCTTCATTATTTTGACTAGACTGATTATCTCTCTTTCTTTTAGTCTTCTTAGCACTTTGAATACTTTGCAGGATGACGTCCTGGCTTAGTTGATAGTTTGCATTAGCAAAAAATACATAACCAAGCCAAGTTTTCAACCATGGCTGAAAGTCTTGCTGAACTGCTTTAGCAACAACCTTCTGAACTTCCTGGAACCTACCCAATTTGTAGTAAACATACATCGCCAGTTGGTAGTAATCTTGACGTATTGAGGAAATCTTATTGTTTGTAAACTTGTCTAAGCTTGATACTACTTTTTCTAGGTGGTCTAAGGCTTTGTCGAAGTCCTTGTTTAATGTGCGACAGATTGCCAGGTTCAATTCAAGTTCAGGCATCTGAATTGAACGTACCCTATTTTTTATACGTTTCAGGTTATTTTCAAGTTCTTCGATTTTACCAATGTGTAAGTAATCGTTAATAATATTTTCGATTTTTTTGGCAACTGTACTAAGTGGTTGATTGATACCAGGGACATTATCGCGCGTTCCCTTGTCATAGAAAACACTATAATATTTGGATGATGGTAGTGGTATTTTTAATAGCCAGTTTAAATTTTTTGCCAGTTTAGTGACAATTTGCTGCAATAGAGAACGACGCAAATTAAAATATTCTAGTTCTTCATAAAGAATCAGCAGTGCTATTTGTATATCAAGTGCCTTATCGTATTTGTATGCCTCAAGTAGATGCTCTAAGGCTTTTTGTAAAGTAATGCCTTCAGGAGGATTGGGTAAGAGGGCAGTAATGCCGACAGCATAACAGTTCTTAGCAGCTAAGCGACTACGAATCTTTTGCAGGGGTTTCTCCTCAAGTGCACGAGCTACTTGGCATAAAACGTATAGAATGTCTTGGTCTTCATCAACCACTTCGTAGGTACTCAGCTTTTTCCACAGTAGTGGCAAAAGCTTTTTCTTCTTAGGTTCAGGTCCTTGCCATTTTTGGTAAAGCCATCCCAGCACTTTTCTGATGTGACTGTAAGTGCAAGGGATATTACACTCGTTAAGCAACTGAATAAAAATCTGCTCAGCAGATTCGTTAGTTGATGATGTTACCATTTTCTAAATCTTCTTTTTTTTTCGATTTTACTACTACAATTTAAGGACTATCTTGAGATTATACGAGAGGTAATATTACCAGTAACGCCCACTAAAATAC
Organism: Symploca sp. SIO2E9; assembly: GCA_010692645.1. Lineage (GTDB taxonomy): Bacteria > Cyanobacteriota > Cyanobacteriia > Cyanobacteriales > Coleofasciculaceae > SIO3C6. The sequence goes on along the minus strand of JAAHGS010000019.1, from coordinate 144,386 downwards.
CAAAGAAATTACTACTGCTTTAGAGCTTTGATTTTATCCAATACTCTTTGGCAATCATTTATCTTTCTTTGCTGTGCAAATAACACTAAAGCTTCATCAAAATCTGCACGTGCTTGCTTATAATTCGATAGTTGGGAATGAGCCTCTCCCCGATGGTAGTAAGCCTGAGCATAGTCAGATTTAATATTAATCGCCTCGTCAAAGTCGGAAATTGCTGCCTGATGGGCACCAAGTTGGGAGTGAACTACACCCCGATGGTAGTATGCTTGAACATAATCAGACTTGATATTAATCGCCTGGTTAAAGTCGGGAATTGCTGCCTGATGGGGACCAAGTTGGGAGCGAGCCATACCCCGACGGTAGTATGCCTCTGCATAATTTTTCTTTTGCTTGATCGCCTGGTTAAAATCTTCGATCGCGCCCTTGTGATCACCAAGTTGGGAGTGAGCTATACCCCGACAGTAGTATGCCTCTGCATAATTTTGCTTTTGCTTGATTGCCCGGTTAAAATCTTCGATCGCGCCCTTGTGATCACCAAGTTGGGAGCGAGCTATACCCCGATGGTAGTATGCCTCTACATAATTTTTATTTTGTCTAATCGCCGAGTTAAAATACTCTATCGCTTTTTTATGAGCATCAAGTTGGGAGTGAGCTAAGCCTAAGTTGTAGTAAACGGTAGGATATTGGATATTTCGCTGCACGGCTTGTTTGAGGTCTTTAATCGCTTCCTGAAAGTTCCCAACTTGAAGATGAGCCATGCCTCGCTGGTAATAAGCCTGAGTATACTCAGGATTTTTTTTCAAAACTTGGTTAAAGTCTTCAATTGCTGTCTGAGGATTTCCTCGTTTCAAGTAAGCTACGCCTCGAAAGTGGTAGGCATCAACATAGTCTGCTTTTTGAGCTAGAGCCTGATTACAATCCTCAATTACTTTCGGATTGTTACCGAGTTGGAAGTGAGTACGACCTCTTCTGTAATAGGCACTAGCAAGACTTACATCATCCCATCCCTCATCGGCGTTAATTGCCTTGGTATAGGAATGAATTGCTTTTTCAAGCGCCTCTTTGTTCTTTGCCAATTCCCGTTGTATTTCGCCTTGGTTATACCAAGCCAGTGAATAGTTAGGATTGATCTCCAGGGCCTGCTCATAAGCCTCTAGAGCTTTCTTCTTGTCTCCCTGCTTTCTATGATTATTTCCAGTGTTGATGTAATCTTTGGCTAGAAGATTAACAATGTCGCGATTGTGCTTCAAGCTAGGCTGGAAGCGCTTGACAGAAGTCATGTAGTATAGTTCAAGGGTTTGGCGAATTTCCTTAGGGGAAGCTGGGGTTTGATGATCAAAATCGCCTTCTTCTCGAAGGGGACGGAAGGAAACCTTCATTTGCTGTATATTTTTGTCTTCGAGGTGTAAGGAGATTTTGTTTCCCTCAGACAGTGTACTCAGTTGCTTGGAACTTAGTTGATGGCGAGGCACAAAAGTCCAGATTCTATCGACTCGAAAATATACACCAGCATTAGTCTTACGATGAACTATCGCCTCAACTTGATCACCGTACTTTAAATCCTCAACATCCTCAATCTGGGACTCGTGCTTGAGGCTAAAAGGCAAGGGTTTATCGTAGTCTGCCACCTTGTAGACTGCAATCTGTTCTCCTGATTCAAACATCTCCTCAGCCTTGGCATTTCTACTCCAAGCCAATTGTTCGTTAGGTACATACCCCAAGGCTCCCTTGTAGCTAAATACTAAACCATGAGGTAAGGTATAACGTACAGCAGCGTTAAAGCACTTGTCCTTAGACAAATTCTCCAGAGCCCTGCTAACTTCAAGAGAGCTAACCAAGAAACGTCGATTCTTAGCATCGTAGAGATTCGATTGGGCCTCTAAGACCTTGACTGCTAGCCAAGTGCCAGGTTTAATGCTGGGTAGATTGTCTGGAACACCTCGCACTACCTTGTTATTATCGACCAAGGTTCGGACTCCATCCACGTCTAGTAACACGCTCTTAGGATTGCCCTGCTCATCTTTATTAAGCTGCAACACCTGCGCTTGAACGATCTCTCCTTCTTTTAGTTGGTTATGAACTTTCCAACTACGGAGTTCTTTGGGGTTGGCAACTAGCTCACCTTTCTTGTTGGTGAATACAGAAACCCACATTCCCTGCTCTTCCAATGGTAAGACTTCATTGACAGTGTTATTTTTGGTATCTATGTTAGACCAGGCGAGGTAGTTCAGCCAAACTTTAAACGATTTACCTAGTACATCAAGCTGTAGTTCATTACTGTCTCTTTTAGATATCTTGCTATAGAGGAGGATAGATTTTCTCTCCTGATCCGATGCTGCTAAATCTGCCTTCAATACATCTAAAGATGGGGGTTCAATTTCAGAAAAATTAATAAATTGTGATCGGTATTCTCGATTAACATTTCGCACTTGCAGCCAAATTTCATCCCTTTCTTTAAAATGATTGGTTGATTTTTGTAGCAATTGGTTGCTTTTGAGGAATTGCTCTAATTCCAAATGTTCTGCCCTGATAATTATTCCCTGTCCGTTAGGCAATATTTCCTTTACCTGTGCCTTAATCAATTGCTTGGGTTGCAGGTCATGAAGAATAGATAGGCTAATTTTCCGAATAACAACACGAAACTCCTCTTGTCTTTTATCATCTGAGTCCTCAATCTTTACAGTCTTTACCTTTACGGTGAAAACATCCCCTGGTAAAAAACGTTGAAAATCACTACAAGGCAGGTCATAAAAATAGAGTTTTGCTGCTGGTATGCAAATTAACTGCCCCGGCTTAATCTCAAAGATGCGGTCATCACCTGCTGAACGCACATAAGTGAGTTCTAAGTCTTCACTACTTTTTTGTCCAGATTTCAAGTATCGCCGTAGAAAGGTGAATGCTATGGGCTTGTTATCTCGCAATGAGAGTTGATCAGACTTATTATTGGTGGCAACAATTACCTCACCAATCGGTAGCTGTTCATTTAAATAAGTAATTCGATTATTAACACGATATGTGGCATTTGAACTATACAAGAAGTCATTTTGACCATTTTGGTCTTGTACTTGAATGCGATCGCCACTGATCTTCTCAATGCGTAACATAAATTCCCCACGCTCCGTTTTTGGAAGTCGCAAAACAACTGGCAGGGTGGGGTCTTTAGGCATATAATTAACCACTAAGCATCTTTCTTCAGGATCGAAGGGGTTTTGAAGTTCTCCTTCTAGGGTTCCTTCACGAGGGGCGTATTCCAGTAACGAAAATTTCCACTTACCAGAATGTTTATTTCGTTCTTTATATCCCGCCAGAACTATCATTCCTTTTTCAAGATAGGACGATAACGACTTGACAATATCGACCAGTTGAAGATCGGTTTTGTTTTGCTGTTTACTTAACTTGAATCGGAGTTGATCACCTGGAGTTAGCTCATGCCTTAGTTTTTGCTTGTCTTTGTTTAGTTTGGAAGTAATTTCAATTTTCTGATAGTAAACCCTTACAACTGTCCCAGGTTCGACCTCAATGTCAAGATAATCTTTCTGCCTACCTTGTTCAACCAGTACAGTGTTAACCCCCTCTTGTTTCAGTTTTTTCTGCATATCACTGTCAAGGTTAAGAAAATAGTCAAAACCTTGAGGAGGGACTTTCTTAAAACTGAACCTTACATGGTCAGAATCAGTCACGTCTCTATTGATACTGGCGTTAAACAGAGTGCCTGATTCAGCAAGAAATTCACTGAGGGTGAATTCTGAACGGTAGCTAATTTGAGATTGGTGAATATAACCTTGATGATGACTGCCAAACTCCACAAAGATGCCATCGCCCTTGTTGGTCTTTTCCTTGTAAGTTACTCGCAGTAAATCACCGGTCTTTAATTCTGTTAAGCTTATAGGTTCAAAATAAAGTTCCTGATTTTGGCGATGTTTAAACCTGAATAAATCTGGATTACCCAACTTTTCTAATTTTTGTCGAGATTCGGGATCTAATAAACACTGATACTTTTCATAGATCTCTTCGTAACCTTGGATTCTAATACCAACTTGATTACCCATCTGCTCAGCCTTGGCATACACGACGCGGCGTTGATCAGATAGCCGATTAATCTCCGCTTGCCGACGCCTGACTACATCAAGACTGTAGCCATTGTTGTTTTCCACCACGCGCAGTGTTATTTGATCTCCAGGCTGTAGCCATTGGTTTTCACTATCTGAGCGATAGGGAGTGCCGTAAACGAGAAATTGTTCTGTCGATAGCTCTATAATCACTCCAGGTTCGATTTCCACACCGACAATTTTTTCTTCTTCTGTATTTGCTGCTAATTCTGTTAGTGTTTCTTCCTGACTATCATCGGACTGTGGGAGCAAGGAAGTTGTCTCACTTGATGGCTCTGTGCCATTCGCAAAATTTCCTTCAGAATTTATCGCTAATTCTGTCGGTATTTCTGTCAGCTCATTCTCAGAGTTTGTCAATGATTCAGTTTCTAAACTAGGCCTATCTGTCGCTTCTCTAAAAGTTACTTTGGGGGTGGGGATTGATTTAGCTTGGTCGTCCTCCAGATTAAGATCAGTTTGGGACGCTGAGGAACTTTCTAAACTATGGGACTTAGTTTTGTTTGTAACTTCTATGAATGTAGCTCCTGTTAAGGTATCTCCATCAGACCAATCCAAGGCTGAACCTACACTGTTAATATCTTCAATTCTAGGATTATTCTTGAGGCTAACTTCCAGTTCTAGCTGGTTAATATTCACCACACGCAATACTGTAAATTTTTTATCTAGTTCCTCTCCAAAGGCTTTTAGAGACTGATAGGTACGAACCAAGCTAAAACTAACTTCGTCCTCAGGTAACCAGCATTGACAGTGAGAAAATTCTTCCAAAGTGACTAAAAAGGCACGGCGTTTTTTGTCATAGCGTACAATTTTGCCTTCTTTGGGTTGGCTAGAATTTGTTCTAATTTCTTCTTCAAGTTTTCTGAGCTTCTCGATTATGGTTTCTGAGGCGTCTTCGGAATGCTGATCGCTTTGGAGGGTAAGTTTAAGCTGACCCTTTTTGTTAATTTCAGGCGGTTGACAAAGGATAACCAGAACCTGATCGTCACGTCTAAATTCCTTAGCAGAGAAGCGTTCTCTGTCTTGGATGCTCATTTTGTATCGGCTATAGAAACCAATAATCCCACTACGTAGGCGAATTTCCCGATCAGGACTCGACACAGAAACTAATTCTAGATAGATGCCTTCTTGAGATGGGATGTTAGTGACTTTCGCAGTAATAGAGATTTGCTGATCGTCTTTACTCACACCAAATGTCGAAAGTTCATCTGCAAATTTCTGGGGTTCAGCGGCAAGATGTAGAGGGCTAGGTTCAAATTCATGCAGTTGCAGAACCCCGTCTGATTTACGGCGAATTAGGGTTAGGAAATCACCTGTGTGTAGTTTGTAAGTCTTAGGGTTGCTTTCACCTTGTAGCTGAACTTCAACTGTTGCCTGATTCGTCAATCTCCATTGGGTCTCCTCGTTTAAGAGCCAAGGTGTGGCATGATCTACGGAAGACAGGGAGGATAAAGGAAGGGCAAAGACCTTACCTGGTTCTAGCTCAAGCAGGTAGCTTCTACTCTGGTGATCCCAATCTATATAGATACACTTACGCTGTTCGCCTGGTTTCAGGAGTGTCTTCCACTTGAACCATTCCTGACGTTGGTATAAGTCGGGGAGTATAGTGAACTTAGGACGGTAGGGCTTATGGAGTACTATCTCAATTTCATGTTCATGTTCCGAAATTCTGGATAATTTGAGGCGATCGCCTATCTCGATATAGGGCTGCTTACTTTTAAAAATGAATTGTTCGAGTGAAAACTGAAAGCGCTGGCGATCGCTGCACTCAATATCAATTGTTCCCTTGTTGAAACTAACAATATCTCCAACAGTCGATTGTTGATCTTCGAGACCTAGGCTAGCAAATGTTTCTTCAGGTTGTTTGACAGTAGCAATCACCTGGCTGCTATTCCACTTGATTGGTCTCGCCAGACGCGCCATTAATCTTTTGCCTTTTGAGTATTTGGGCTTATCCTCTACATCATCGAATAGCACGGGAGTGTGACTATATGTCATGGAACTTTCACTGAGTTCACCGGACACCTTACCATAGCTAAGCTTTAAAGCATAATCTTTGAGTTTTGGATTCTCCTCTATAAGGCAGGAGTAACTTTCTCCCTGTTTAATTTGGCTGTGCGTTGTTACAACATCATAGTCCAGAAAGATTCGTTGCTCTTTGTCATCAATCCTTTTTATTGTTCCACTGACTAAGCTATCTTGTGTGATTCCCGCTGCTGGTTCATTAACTGGTAGTTTGCTGATCTGGAAAGAACATGACTCCATCTGAAGATATTTCTTACTTGATGGAATCAGTACGCCTGTTCCCTTTTCTTGATCGATTTCAGATAAATGACCAAATATTCTCATTCCACGGCTGAGTCTATTCTCTCCTTTTTCATTTTTGCCCCATTGGTTTTTTCGCGAATCCAAAATACTCAGGAGAACTTCTTTTTGTCCATTAATATCGTTTTCAGTAAATTTAACTGTGAATAAATCTCCAGGGCTAAGGTCTTTATTAGGGAGAAAAAAATCTAGTTCATTTTCCACCAGACGCTCTGCTTCCACCAGACGCTCTGCTGGGATGAAACATCTCTTTCCTGGCTCTATTTCAAATACATAGCCATTATCTGTTTTTTCAGAATAAATTAAGTCAAAATTTTCTGTATGTTTTTGATATAAAAGCTGTAGAAAATATTCTGTTTTCGGCGCATTCTTTCGCAAACTCCAATCTTGTCCGTTATAGGTTATTTCAAGAGTTTGACCGATTCTGTTTTCAAACTCCGAGCGCCAATCACCGCCTTTTTCCCAATTGCTATCACTTCGCCAGCTTAACTCTTTTAAAGGTACAAATAGTTCCTCTTCATTTTGATCTTCTCTACGAAATACGACACCTTGACGAAGGACTACACCTTGCTGGTTTTTAGCCTCAGACAGCCTGACAATCTCAGCTTGTACTGTTTTTTCTTTTGTCTCTTCTGGAGACTCAATCTGAGAATATTCTTGATTTTGAGAAAGTTTTAGCTCAACAATTTCATTTTGACCATTACTGCTGTTAAAGGTAATACTAAGGATTTGAAACAGCCGCAAAACTCCCTGTAACTCACTGGGATTTTCCCTGTCTGTAGAGGACATTTCCTCAAAACTGATGAAAGGCTTGTAACGACACAGGCCAACATCTAGAATCACTCCATTTTCAGCGATCGCTTCTACCCTACCAACTATATTTGGGCTTGTCTTGTTGAAGGTATAACTTTGTTGTGTTTGAGAAAGCTTCTCTGGTACAACCTTACTACGAAAGCGAGCAAACTGCTCAATTTCTGTGGCAATTTCTGTATCAGCAATTGCCCGCCATAAAAATAGGAAACCAGGAAATTTAGGCGAGGATCGTAAATAGATGTTGATAATCGATTCTTCTGTATTCTTGTTATCAGTTGCGTAAAGTACTGTATTGATTGTTTCGGGAGATAGTGAATCTAATGCTACTACACGTTTATCATTAGATAGCACTGGTAACTCCAACGTCTCAAAGTCATTAGCAATACTTTGTAACCCTTCAAGCACTCGTTTTTTTAATTCCTGTTCTTGCTTTTCATCTGGAGATACTTCGAGATCTAACGGTGAGAATTCCTCACTTTTATTATTTCGCCTTCTGTACTCTCCAGCGCGTAACAAATTTGTATAGCCTAAGCGCAATAATTCGTTTTTCTTATATTTTTTCTTCAGCTCCTGCAACAAGAGACTAACAATATCTTGGTGTAGTTCGTAGCAGTGATAAGGACTTAGCCGCTCTCTCAGTTGAAGGCAAAGCTTAGTTTCAAGAAATTGTTTATCCCTTAATATAATTTTTATTATTTGATTGGCGTTTGGCTTGTCCATTTCCCCCAAGACAGGTATGAAGCGTTCTGCCAAGCTGTAGGGAATATCTGTAAGTTGTCCAACTCTTATTGATTTAATTTTCTTTGTGATATATTCAATTTCTTTATCCTCAAAGTCTTCTTCATCTAATAGAGCATTTTCCTCCTTGGCTTGAATTAGCAACTCAATTTTAGCGCAGGCACGCACCAATTCACTATCATTACTTTTGGTAATTTCAAGAAGCTTATCCCGAAAATATTCCTCCGAAACTCTTGCCCGAAATAGTTCTAGTACACTGCGGAAAGAGGCATCTTCTTCTGAGGACAGCAAATCTTTGATCTCTGCTTCAGTTAAAGAAGGAATACCAGTATAACTTGCACTTAGATTATAAAGTCTCCAGAGAGCTAACAAACGAGCATTCTTTGAATTATTCGATTCTTGTTGATTACTGTCCTTAATTGGCAAGCACCATTCCCGCAACAATTGAGATACTTCTGAACCTTTTTCCTCAATCAGGCTTGATTGTTCTTGAGAGGCGTTAATAATTATTGTGCCAATTACTGTTATAATTTTTTCCCGTTCATCAAATAATTTCTTGAGTCTCTCTTGAGAACTGTTATCCCCAACACTAGCATTGTTGGTACGAGCATTTTCTAGCAAATCATCTAGCGCCTTACGAGCCTCAGGTAAATTACCAAAGAAACGGATAGCAGCATCTCGAACTGATGAATCTTGGCTACGAACCAAATTACGGATAAGCTTTAATATTTCCTGCTGGCTTTCGGTAAGTTCATTGTTATTACCGTCGCTTTCAGACTGATAAATTCGAGAAAATACATCGATAAAAACACGCTTAGCACCACCACATGCATTGATAATTTCACGCTTTGGTTTTCCGTTAAAGTGCCTCAGATCCAGTAAATTACTGCTCTCTCCCTGTTTTTTCAACTCTTTCAGTTTGTCTATTAGAACTTGCGATTTTTCATATTCGATAAGTTTCCCTAAAGCTTCAACGCAATGCTGTAAAGTATAGAAGCGGTGTTCCTCAGCTTTTTCAGAGTCGTCTAGTTGATAAGTACGTGTCTTGAAGAAATGGCTAATGACCTTATAAAACCTTATTAAGCTTAACTCATTAGGGTTTTGCTGAAACTGATTAAGCTTTTGTTGAGCTAGAGCAGTAAGTGCTTTAATTCCATCCCATGTCACAAGATAGTCGTTACGGTTGTCAGAATGGTCAATAACTTCACGAATCAGCTCAAAGGAAGATTGAGCTATATCAAATTCAAGACCTAATTCTCCTACGACCAGAATCCCATGTCGTCGGCAGTAGACATCTTTACTACTCAAGCATTCCTTAAGAGGCTCTAATATCCAACGATTATTTTCTTTTTCAAGCAACTGCTTTAATGGATGAGTTCCTGCCTTTTCATCCTGAAGCTGCCTAAGCTCAAATCCTAGCTTACCCAGAATAGTAAGTACGTGTATGCGATCGCAGTCAACAAATTCTCCCTCTACAGAATGACCCTCTTTGCGCAGCAATGGTTTCATGCTGGCCAATAAATTGGTAAATAGGTCTTCTTCCCGAGAATAAAGAAAGTTTTCGAGTCCTTCACGTTCATTTGCTAATAGTGTCAGCACAGCTCTAGAACTTTTACCCAAGTGGTAAGTTCTCTCCAATACCTCAGCAGCTAACTTTCTGACTTGAGCATTAGTATCAAAAAGTCCTAGGGTTAACAGACCAACCTTTCGCCAGTCTTTGAACAAGGCAAGTTCTGATATCCCTGCATAGCGCTCAATTAAGTTGCTATTGGAGTCCTCAAAAAGAGGTTTGATAGCTTTTAGTTGTTTTATCAGGTCGTCATTTGCTTCCATAGAATGATTATAAACTCTGAATTTTAGTTGGTGTTTTTATCGAAATTAATATGGGTCAAATACCCCACCGTCGGTTGCGGTGCATGAAATTGGTTGGGGTTAAATCTCCATCCAATTTGTCTGGAGCGTCTCCACGTCTCCGTGTCCCCGCGTCTTTAAGCATCACTCTCGTTCTAGTAAGCCACTTAACTTAGCAAGTGCCTCAAATGCCTTTTGCTTATACCTGTTGTTTTCAAGCAATGTAAGCAGAGCATTTCTGGTTTCATTAATCGTTGTTTCATCTTCTTGACCGCGTTGACCTAGCAGTTCAATTACTTTGGTCATAATTTCAGGATTGGGATTCTTTAATAAAGCACGTAATTTTGGCAACAACTCATCTGCTGCAAACTCTTGATGATTCTCAAGAGCTACCAGACAAATAGAATCTCTATCTTTCAGAGCTTCTTGTAAAGTCTCTAACTTTGGAGATGATAGATGTAGCTTTAATTTTAATGCCTCGGCTGCAAGCTCGTCATCTAAAGCGTCTTTACTAGTACAATCATTTAGCCATTTTTTAACAACAGCTTTAAGTTTGAGAGGACAATCATGTTGCAACAGATAATCTATCAGTGTCTTACCAATCTCCAGACTGCGAGAGTCAGGTGGTTGAGAAGCCTGTCTTCGTGGTTTGAATGGATTCCATCGACTTCGTGGCTTTTTCAGAGGACGAGCTAGTTTTAGAAATTCTTCTATCTGCCTTTGATTACCAATTTTCAAGAGAATAAAAACAACTGCTTCTGTTAAATTTTCGGCTTCGTGTTGAATATTTTTAAAATATTCCAGAACCTGTTGACCCAAATCACGATTTAGTCTAATCTTCCTGCGCTTACTGATTTGGTAAAGTGACGGAATGATTGCTTTTTTAAGTTCCTGATTCTCCAGCTTTTTTAATAAGTAGTCAAAACTCTTTTGACCGCCGAATTGTCCTAAAGTAACAATTCCCTGTTCCATCAGTGGCAGCGATGAACTACAATACTGGTCTATGTAGTCATGGAGCAACTCCTCCTCGTCTGATTCATTTGGCTTCTCCATTTGTCCTAAGAGCTGCCCTAAAGCTTGCAATAACTCTTTTTGTAGTTCTGGTGCGTTAGAATCAAAGAGCAGCCACAGTAGAGTTTCAGTTACTGAGGTATCTTTTTGGCGGCTCAAGAAGCGAATTGCTGCTGCCACCATCGCTTCTTCTTCATGCTCTAGCCGTGATTGAGCATAATCCCGGAATTTGTCTCCGACTGAATCGTCTCCGACTGAAAAGCTGATGGCATTGAGCAAACTTACAACTTGTGGAGCATCGAGTATAGCAGACTCAAGCCGCTGCCAAAACATTTCTCTAACCCTGGGAAGAATATTAGTAGAGTCAGAAAGAGCGCCTAATTCTGTCAAAATTGACGCTTGCAGCCAGTCAGGAATGCCAGGTTGTGCCAACTGCTCCAGCAGTAGATTAATATAATCAGGGCGATCGCTATTTGCTAACCGTTGGACAATACCTTCTGTAAGCTCATCATTCTCTTCCTCAATTTCCTCAATTAACTCTTGGAGTAGATTTTGAACTTTTTTTCTGGCTTCGTCAGTATTGGTAGCAATTAACGCCTCAATCGTGGACCAAATTAGCTCTGGTTCTGCATCCTCATCAAGGTACATTTCCTTCAAATTAGTCAGAATTTCAGTTAGTTTTTCAACTCCTTTACCTGTACCAATTTTTCCAAGAGCGGCAATCGCTGATTCTCGTCGTTGCTTGTCGTTATTGGGGTCTATTTCATTACTTATAAATTTAAGTACCTCTTCGCCTCCGAGAGCTTGCAATTTTTGCCAAGCCTGTTCTTGGAGTAGTTTGTAAGGAGAGTTTCTATATAAATCTATTAATCTCTGAAATAGCTTATTATATAGATGTTTGTTATGCTCGCTAATCTCCTCATTTGTAACTATTTCTGTCAGGCAATCAACAGCAAGCATTGTGCCAGTGGCAAAGATGCTATTGTCTTCATTGTCTTCATCTATCAGCTTTTCCAGTAGGGAAGTATCTTGGGTTAGATCATAGTATTTAACGATAACTTGAAGCCACCAGAAAGGAGAGTTGATCGCCGCCTTTATTAGTTTAGATCTAGCAGACGCTTGTTCACCATAATAAGAGGCTGTAAAAAATTCCTGGAAAGTGAAATGAATAAACTGACATTTATCTCCAGAATTTTCTAGTAAACCTATATCTGTGACCAGAAACTTTAGATATTCATCAGCTTCCTTATCGTTTAACCCTAGCTCTCGCGACGTTTTCTTGATGACCTCAACAATTTCTTCTTTAATCGCTCCCCGAGCTTTTTGGTCATGCAACTGATGAGCAATATTCTGGAAATACTTATGTCGCTTGCTTTCAGGAATCAGGTCCTTTCCTCGACTTAACGGGCGTTCCTTGATGAGGTGGTCAGCATACAGTTTTACATTCAGGTTAGAGGGGAGTTCAGATGCGCTATTAAAGTAGCCCACTGTCATATATAAAAACAGTGGGTTGCTCAGTATAGTCTTAGCCCTAGAATCATTTTCTATTTGCTCTTTTAGCTTATTTCTTTTTTCCTCATCAAGTACACTTTTATGCAAATACTCTATAATCTGCTCTTCTTCCAGTGGGAGTAATTCATTGGAAGAAGCTTTCGTAAGCCGATATTGTTGGGCAATTGCTGAACGGCAAGTGATGATACTGCTACCTTCTGAATAGTTAGTATCAGAGTCAATTCTTTTCCACACACCTTGGCGAATCTGGGTATTTCCGATTTCATCTAGGGCATCGAGTAAGAGTAGATATTTTCCCTCACGTATATCCTGATCTACCTGTACAGGAGTGCGTTGGAAACGGAACTTGTCGTCGAGAAGCTCAGATATGTAGTTTGATAATTTATATGCTTTAGGGGTTTGAGTATCTGCATATTTGTAGAGATGTTCCGCATATTTGTAGGCATAATCTGCCAACTTAACAAACACAGGAATTTTCCATTTATGATTCTTATCTTTTTGTTCTTGGCGGGCAAATTCAACTCCAATCATTTGAAGGAATGTACTTTTACCCAATCCGGGACCTCCTGTGATAATTGATCTAGTTGGCTGATTGTTTTTGCTTACTCCCTCGTAGATTTCATCGAAGGTTTTTGTTTTTTTATTACTTAATTTTGGGCGAACGTATAAATCACTTAATGATTGTTTATTCTCTTCTACGCTGTCGTCACGCAGATTCATAAAATCGTCTATCTGGTCGTATGTTTTGATGAAAAGAGCTAAATATTCTGTAATCTGCTTGTCAATATCACTCTTTGACTGTTTGGTATTTGGCTCTTGCACCAAAGTCCTGTTTTCGTCTAGAGAAGTAAGTGCTTCTAACACTTCTTTCGCAGTTTGGTAGCGCTCTTTGTGACTAAAGTGCACCATTTTCTCTAATACCTTAGCAAAGGCATCGCTGACAGAAGTGCGATCGCGCCAAATGACTTCATTCCTGTCCTGATCTATGAGCAAATGAGGCTGTTCCCTAGTTAGAGCTTGAATTCCCACCATTCCCAAAGCATAGACATCACTGCATAGTTTTGGAGTGCCACGGAGCTGTTCGGGAGCCATATAGGCTGGAGTGCCAGCGATAGTTCTACTTTCGTGTCCATCAGGATTAATAGTTAAGGTCGTGATTTCCTTAACCACCCCAAAATCAATTAAGAAAAGCTTGCCATCCTGCTTTCGCCGCATAATATTAGACGGCTTAATATCCCGATGTATGACTTTGTTCTCATGGACAAATACCAGTACCTCCAGAATTTCTTGCAATAACTTAATTACTTCAGCCTCACTCCATTGCTTGCCTGAAGAGATTTCCTTACTTAGGTCATCCCCCTCGATAAATTCTTGAATGAGATAAAATTGTTCATTTTCAGTAAAATGGGCACAAAGTCTTGGGATTTTGTCGTGATCTCCCAGTTTCTCTAGTACTTCTGCTTCTTTGTCAAATCGCTCTAAGGTGTCTGAATTTATTACTATTGGCTGAGTTGGCTTAAGATGTTTAACAACACATTTAGGCTTGGATGGCTTATGATTGTCTTGAGCCAAATAGGTGACACCAAAACCTCCTTGTCCTAATTGTTCAAGGATCTCATAGCGGTTTTTCAGAGTTGCTCCAATCATGTCTTAGTAATTCAGATTAGGGGATTTGAGAAGCTAGCGTAGCTTAGTAGAGGACTTTTGCTAGTAAAAACGTCCGTCCCTATATCAGAACTTCAGAAACTTTTATAGTTGCTCAGGCAACTTGATCTGATGCACTAAGATTTCTGTAGCGGCTGAGGCTCAGGTTGTTTTCACCAGCACTTTCAGCAACGCCATCCTGTTGTCAAAGCTGGCTAGTATCTCCATGAGTGGGATGTTCTCACTACATCCTAGAACAGATTTAGCAAGTCCTGCAAGAAGCCCCACGTCTGTACCCGGAGGGTCAGCGTGGGATGAATTGCCAGTATGTACAACGTAGTTGCGGCCCTAAAACTTTGCAAAAAAGCCTACAATGAACATAGGTAACAAAGTCGTTAGCGTCAGCGGGCCCGCCTTAGGCGGGACAAATACTGGTTGCCGTTAATACAGAACCTAGACAACTTGGAATATGGGGTTCCATCCAGTAAATGCTCGTTTTTGAGCAGCCTGTGGGTGGGTAAAATTCCAACAGTACATAGGATGAACTTGTATTTATGTATTGTTCCGGCGCGGTGGGGCATCCCGTGTCGTTAATAAAGCGCAATTAACGTCCTATGCAGTAGCTCCGAGTCATTGCGAAGCCCACACTGTAATCTATGATTCAGTGTGGGAGTATGTCACAACTTACTCAAGGCCTTTAGGCAATCCCAAAGCAATTTTACTGTGCTTCTCAATTTGTCCCATCACCTGCTTAGCCCGCTCAATCACCACTTTCGGCAAGCCAGCCAAACGCACAGCCTCAATACCATAGGAACGATCCGCACCTCCAGGCTGAACTTGGTGTAAAAAGATTATTTGTTCTGGCAGTTCCTTCACTGTCACTTGATAATTGGCGACAATGGTGTGAAAGTGAACTTTCCCAGCCTACTGATGCCAAGTATCTTATTGTTGAGTAACCTTATTGCTGAGTAACGCGAGTTAGCATTTCGTCTAGAAGGCAACAGCTTTGGGAGTTGACTAATGAATAAAGTGAGTTACGATGTGAAATTTCCAATCACTAATAACAAATTAAGACGAGAAGATGAGTATTTTATCATCATCCAGAATGAACAAGAGCAACGTTTGAGGATTCAGGACTACAGCAAAATATATACAATTCCCGGTTTATACGAGTATGTTTTAATTGATTTGCTCAAATTAAAATCACACGAAGTGATTTCTAAGTTACTTATAGATGAAGTAGTTAAATCTCAGTCTTATGCTGCTGAGTTATCTATTTTAGAACTAGCAGCTGGAGTTGGCTTAGTTGGGAAATCTCTCAAAGATAAAGGAGTTAAATCAATTGTGGGAGTTGATCTGATTCAAGAAGCAGCAGAAGCAGTAAAACGTGACAGACCAGATGCTTATGACCGCTATTATGTTGAGAAATTGCCTCATGTAACCGAGGAAATTCAGAAAGAACTAGAAAATTACAAGTTTAACTGTTTAGTTTGTGCCTCTGCACTGACAGGTGGACTGCCTGGATCGGCATTTGCTTTTGCCTATAATTTGATTAGTGATGGAGGTTGGATAGCTTTTAATATCAGAGATAATTTAATCAACACTCAAAGTAACCACAATAGCGGTAGAATGATTGCTACCATAATCAAGGAAGGCATTTTAAAGGTTGCAATTAAAGAGTCCTATCAACATCGTATTTCTGTGACTGGTGATCCTCTTCAGGAAATAGCATTAATAGGATTAAAAATGCGAAATATTCCCCTAGAAATTATTGAATGAGTAATGTTTTTTAAGCGGAGGTTAAATTAATGGATGAAGATTTGTATAAACCCTTGATTCCTAAACGAGATGCAACTGGTTATATGCTGAAGATGATTCCTCAGTTCCTTGACGAATTATTAAGGGAGTATGGACAAGAAGCCCCATTTAGAATTGCTGATATCGGTTCAGGGATAGGTACATTGGCAATCGGCATTATTGATGAAGCTAGAAAACGGGGGATAAATTCCTGCATTGTCTACGCTGTTGAACCAGAAGTCAAAGATGTGGAAGTTGGAATCAAAACCTGCCGAAAAAATGGGTGTTATTATGAAAGTGGTAAAACTTTAGGTGTAATTTTTAAGCAAGAACCTTATACAGAAACTACTTTTCAACGCCATTTTCTTCACGGAATTATCTGTAATCCTGGTCAGTTTATAGCTCCTAAAAAAATTGGTGACCGCTTGCCTTCTTATGGTCAGACTGGAGATGAATTGGGATTAGGAAGACTAGAGGTATTTGTTCGCAATGCGGCAGTTCACTTATTTCCAAACGGACTTTACTGCGGACAGCATTTATCCCCGGCGAAAGAAGGTGATATGATTGCTGCTTTGGAAATAGTGCGAGATGCTTTTGGTTCGGATACAGAGGTGCGATATCATGACAAAATCTTGCCAAGAATATCGACTCAGGAGTTTATGAATGGTGAATTAGCCTCTCTGCTAGAAGATCCATACTGGAGGGATTATGCTCAAAATTGGATTTCCAATTTCTCTGCTAAATATCCCTGGGTAGCTTCTGTAGCTTTTATTGCCTGTCCTACTGGTGGAGGAGGAAAAATCAGGAATACAAGGCAACCATCTTACGATCCGTCCCTAAAAATAGAGGAACGAATTGCTATCCAGGCTGCCACAGTTCGAGAAATTAAAGAGCAAATTGATAGTGAAATTAGGTAATTTAGCTTGTCAAAAGATTTAAACATAGAACTCAGGTTACTCAAAAATATCTAACTGCTCCATTACTTCCACCTCAGTAACTTTTTCCACCCCTTGTGACTCCTTCTCAAGGCCTTTACGCAATCCCAAAGCAATTTTACTGTGCTTCTCAATTTGTCCCATCACCTGCTTAGCGCGCTCAATCACCACTTTCGGCAAACCAGCCAAACGCCCAGCTTCAATACCATAGGAACGATCTGCACCTCCAGGCTGAACTTGGTGTAAAAAGATTATTTTTTCTGGCAATTCCTTCACCGTCACTTGATAATTGGCGACATTTGGTAAAATAGAGGATAATTCATTAAGTTCGTGGTAGTGGGTAGCAAAAATCGTCCGCGCCCTAATTTCTGTTGCTAAATATTCTGCCACTGCCCAAGCGATCGACAAACCATCAAAAGTGGCTGTTCCTCTACCAATTTCATCCAGAAGTACCAGAGATTTAGCAGTGGCATGGTTGAGAATATTAGCAGTCTCATTCATCTCTACCATAAAAGTAGATTGCCCCGTCGCCAAGTCATCAACAGCACCAACACGAGTAAAAATGCGATCGCATATCCCCAAAGTTGCCTCAGATGCTGGTACAAAACTCCCAGTTTGCGCCATCAATTGAATTAACCCTACCTGTCGCAAATAACAACTTTTGCCGCTGGCATTTGGTCCAGTGAGGATAATTAAATCTGGGCGTGGAGGTTGAGTATTAGAAAATATGGTAATTTCTTGTTCACCACTTTCAACTACTGACTCCCTACTCCCCAAATAAGCAGAATTAGGTACAAACAATCCAGCAGGTAGAGACTGCTCCACCACCGGATGACGCCCATCAATAATCGTGATTTCGCGCCCTTCAATCATCTGAGGGCGGTAGTAACCTTGGTAAATTGCCACCTCTGCCAAACCACAAAGCACATCAATCGCTGCCACTGCACGAGAGAGATTGCGAATTAATTGGGCATGTTCCCCAACTTCAGCTCGCAAATCAGCAAAAATCTCGTATTCTAAGCGGTTCAAGTCTTCCCGCGCCGTGAGAATTCGCGTTTCCCTCTCCTTTAACTCTGGGGTAATATAGCGCTCTTCATTAGTTAAAGTTTGCTTACGGATGTAGTTATCGGGAACTTGATCTGCCTTACTCCGGGGAATGCTGATATAGTAGCCAAAGGTTTTGTTATAACCGACTTTGAGTGTGGAAATGCCTAGGTTTTCTCTTTCTGTTACTTCTAAATTAGCAATCCACTGTTGATCCTCCTCAGCAGTTTGACGCATCTGATCAAGTTGAGGATTGATTCCAGGCTTAATCAAGTTACCCTCACTCAGATGTAGGGGAGGAGACTCTAGCAGATGAGTAGATAATTTTTGCCCTAGCTGTTCAAGTTCTTGGGGTACATTGTGTAAAGCCTTCAGATAGGGAGAAGAACCATAAGCTGCCAGTTCAGCTAATTCTGGTAGTTTAGATAGAGAATCAGCCAGTGCCACCAAGTCTCGCGCATTAGCAGTACCAGAACCAGCACGCCCAGTCAGTCGGTCTAAATCATAGATGCTGCGCAGCAACTGTCGCAAGTCTTGGCGCAGTGAGCTATTTTCCAGCAATTCCCCGATTGTATCGTGCCGCGCCCGAATTCCCTTAAGATCTAGAAGCGGTTGCAGTAGCCAACGACGCAGCGCCCTACCGCCCATAGCAGTATTAGTTCTATCAAGGGCCCACAGCAGAGAACCGTAAAAGGTTCCATCCCTAACAGTCTGAGTAATTTCCAGATTGCGGCGACTTTGGTGATCGAGAATTAGGTAGTCAGCAAGATTGTAAGTGCGTAAACTCTGAAGTGGAACGCTATTTTCTTTTTGGGTATCTTCTATATATTCTAATAAGCCACCAGCAGCGCGGACACCCAAGGGAAGATGTTGACAACCCATCCCTTCTAGGGAGCGCACTCTAAATGTTTCCAAGAGTCGCTGCCTAGCTTCTGTCTGGGTGAAGGGTTTTTGGGGGCGCAAGGCATAGCAAAACGAGCTAGGCAAACAATCAGGCAAATGTTCTGAACTCTCACCAGGGCGTAGCATGCTGCCCAAGTCAGGGGCATTGGTAGGAAGTAATACCTCCGACGGTTGCAAGCGCATTAATTCCTGTGCCAATAGTTCTAAATCAGTCGCTTGAGTGGTGAAAAATTCCCCCGTAGAAATGTCTGAATAGGCTAAGCCCCAATGATTACCAGCAATTACCACCGCTGCCAGGAAATTATTGCGACGAGCATTTAGCATCCCTTCTTCTAGCAAGGTACCAGGGGTGAGAATTCGCGTTACCTCGCGGCGCACTTGACGCCCTTCTTTGGCAGCAACTGAGGCATCTTCTACTTGATCACAAATTACGACTGCATAGCCTTTTTCCACCAACATCGCGCAGTAGCGTTCCAAAGCGTGGTGGGGAACTCCCGTCATCGGCACTCGCCCCACACCTTTACCTGCCTCCTTACTAGTTAAGACTAGTTCCAGTTCTTCAGATAACTTGCGGGCATCTTGAAAGAAGGTTTCAAAAAAATCCCCAACTCGATAAAGCAACATCGCATGGGGATATTTGTCCTTGAGTTGGGCAAAGTGCTGCATCATCGGTGTCAGCTTCTGGCGATCAACTGTCCGATGATCAGCATTTTCTACAGCCACACGCTTAGCTGCCTCGGTAATGCGAGTTGATTTGGCACCGTTGGGTTCGGGAGTAGATGCTTCGAGGTATCCGCTCATGGATAGTCTAAAGTCCAAAAATTCAGATATCTATCAGCTTATAAGACTACCCTAATTATAAGACTACTCTGAATACCCCAAAATTTCTACCAGGTCTTTTGTGACTTGGTTGAAGTAAGTCTGGAGCGAACTATCAAAATAATTTACCCAATCTCCTGATGCTCCTTAAAGAAAAAATATTTTTCCCTAGGTAGTACCAAGCTAATACTTAAATCCTGGTAGTTGTTTCCACAATTTACTCCGTAGTTTATTCGCGATTAGGCGCATGGCGATTGAAAATCGGATTGAAGATAACTTTAAATAAGTCTAATATTGTATTAAAGGGATTTAAAATTGCTTTCTTGATTATGTAAGAGTTTATCCGACGAGACCAAACACTAGAATCAAAATCAACCAGTGTCTTAATTAAAGCTCCTAGTGAAGCAGCTCGCGAAGCTAAGGCTGGCTGCTCAGATTTACTTAAGCCAATGTGTGAATAAGATATATAAAAGGATTCAGGATCGTCTAAATAGCCGAAAGAACATGCTGTTAAGCTCTTCTTCCAGGTCATGAAATGTATATACATGACCTCATCGTTTTTATTGAATAGCTTTCCACGTTCCCAATGCCAGCGATTAACATGTAGTCCCAAACGTGCTGCTGGCATTGGGTCATCTAGATTGGGATAATTTACTATCCACTTTGGCCAATATACTGAAACTTCACCTGTTTGTGATAAATTATTAATCGTAGTTGTCATCGCTGATTCATCGAAACAGCAATGCTTAGGGCTTGTTAATTGTGCCCGATAATAAGGAAATTTAGTGAAAATTCTACTAATTTTACTGTTATTTCTATAAAGACAGAAATGACCAGAAATCATTTCTCTGCCACCTGATACAATTTCGTACTTACTAAGGATGTCGTCATTAATGAAATTGCGAATATTACCCCAGACTACATCAAGATCACAATGCCCCCAAAAGTCATAGTCTTTGATGTAATCTTCAAAAATCGCGCCATATGTTGGTTTAAAATCACATAGTTTGTAATAATTCGAGAGTTCGATTGGGAAGCCTAGTTTTTCAGAGGCTAACAAGTTGAATTTCTCCATAGTAAATGGAACAAATTTCACATTCGGAAATGAAACATCAGGGATACTGCAATTTGTAAATAAAATCCAATCAACACTAGGATTATATTGGCATGATTTTAGAAATGCAGGAAACCATATCGGCCATTTGCCAAAGTAGGAAATGATTAGTGTGATTTTCATTCGCTGTTGCTGAGATTGCATTGTCAAGATTTGGTAAGG
This sequence comes from Symploca sp. SIO2E9, assembly GCA_010692645.1. Lineage (GTDB taxonomy): Bacteria > Cyanobacteriota > Cyanobacteriia > Cyanobacteriales > Coleofasciculaceae > SIO3C6. Next base: position 123,612 of record JAAHGS010000019.1, on the reverse strand, counting down.
TTAAAGTCTAACAGACGTATCTATATTTCTTAAGTAGGTATTTAGCGATCGCTTTTAGCGCTAGCGCTACCACGCCAATCACAACAACTGTATGAGTGTAAGTTAAAAGAAATTCAGAGAAAATATACAATTTAAATGCACATTAGCTTATGATGGCGGCGGAGCAGCACTGAGCCCGCTCCGCTCTTGTTAGTGGCTAGTTACTAGTGGTAGTCGAATACTCTCTCATTCAGGGAAAATGCTAGTTTATTGAGCATCAACTGCATCTCTTTCAGTTCGGAGCCATCTGTACTGAGGCTGCACGAAAAAGGCGATGTAGAGGGGAATTTTCCACAGAAGGTAAAAAGGTACAGCTAAAAAGGTTAGCACTGGCAAATCTTGACGGCAGAACTTAGCCCAACCTAAAACAATTGAGATGAACATCAAAAGCCCTTCTATCAGTAAGACGATAGCTGCTATCCATGCTCCTCCCAAGGCTCCTGCTAGTAAAGCTACTCCTGTGGCAACAATCCAAGCCATCACCAGCAAGGAAAGTGGTGGCACAGACAACTCCAAAGCTAGCGCTAACAGATTAAAACTCCTTTGACGAATAGCTGCTGCCAAAGTTCTGGGAAATTCAACTAGTAGCATCTCTATGTGACCATGCTCCCAACGTGCTCTTTGACTAGTAGCAGAGCTTTCTTTCATCAGACGCCCTGTTACTTGCGCTTGCTGGCAATAGATGGGAGGATGCCCAGCGATAGATAAATCCACAGCCAACTGCATGTCATCTGTAGTTTTGCTGCCAGCTAAAGAAATTTTGCTAATTACTGACCAAGGAAAAGCCATACCTGATCCAGTCAGCAAAGAAGGCAATCCCATTCGATTTAACCCACTCGGACGGACGGTGTTTTTGAATTTAACCGCTAGCATAGAAAGCAAATCTTTGAGCGCCGGGTTATCTGGTTGCGTCATTAAGTAGGTTGACTGAACAGGTCTTTGTTTTGCAGCGGCCAAATGAGTAATCCGTTCAATTGTGCCAGGATAAACAATACAATCAGCATCAACTAAAACAACTACTTCTGGTGGATCTGCCTTGATGAATCCCATACCATAGTCTAAGGCGTACCCCTTGCCTCTAAGTTCAAGATTTTGTCTCTCAACCACCGTCGCACCTAATTCTCGGGCGACTGTTGCTGTTTGATCGCTGCAATTGTCGGCAATAACTAGCAACTGGTCTTGCTCTGTTAATTGGGGTAGTAATGTCTTTAGGGTTGCACCAATTACATCCTCTTCATTATGAGCTGGAATCAAAACAGCAGTTTTTGGTCGGCTTACTCCAGCATTTGATACTTGAGGGCGATTAGGCAAAGAGGCAGCACTACATTCAATAAAAAGAACCGCGATGGGAATAAGCAGTCCAAGTGCAATTATAAGTAGGGCAATGTCAACCAACGGAAACACTAACTGATTGATGAACATAATTAGTCAACCTTGATTAAAATTTGTTAGGCTAAATCTTGATTAGCAATGAATTGATTATGGAAGTTGTCAGCAATACTAATGAAAGCGTTGTAGGTTTAGACATCTTGAAATGGCTCAACATATTTATTGAACATTTGCTGTAAAACCAGCCAAAAGAAAGGAAGGTCTTCTATTAAGTACCTTTTCCATAGCCTTTTTGGATCGGACAATAATCTATATAGCCATTCCATCCCTATATTCCTAATAAATTTTGGCGGTCTATTGAATTTGCCTGCCTCAAAATCAATGGTTGCGCCGATGCCCATAAAAATTTGAATGTTTCGGAATTGGTCTTTATATTTGTGGATGAATTTTTCTTGCTTGGGAGCACCAACACCTACTGCCAGTACTGTAGCTTCTGAATTATTAACTTTTTCAATAATTTCCAAGCACTCCTCTTCGTTTTTTTCAAAACCAAAAGATGGAGAATATGCTTCTATTACAATTCTTCTTCCAATTTTGGCATTTATTTTTCTTTGAGCTTTAGCTGCTACTCCTTCAGCAGCTCCTAGAAGAAATATTTTAATTTCTTCGTTGTTTTTGTGGTGCTTACAAAAAGCAGGGAAAAAATCAGAGCCAGCAACTCTTTCTTTAAGTTTCGAGCCTAGAAGCCAAGAGATAAAGAGGATTAGTTGGCTATCACACACTCTGTAGTCAGCCATTTCATAACAGTGTAAAAAATCTCTATCTTTCTGGATTTTGATTAAATGGTCGACATTAGGTGTAAAAACAACTCCAGTTTTTAGCTCTCTTAGAAGTTCTGACATCGACAGATTGTCGATGAGTAAATTGAGAATCTTCACTTTGTCGCTATCAGCAAATTGTTTGAGATGATTAGCTCTCGGAGTTCTTACAAACACAGAAAATGCCTCCAAAACTTGTAGAATAATCTGGAATTGAGACTCAAAATTAAAAGTGGTGTCTATGTATAGTCAAAACAGCTGTCATAAGAGTTGCGAAGTGATTAAATTGGAATGCTCCTCTATCTACTTCAATGCCAGCTACCTAGCATATCAGCGCTGAACTGATTACTGTCGCAACTAAGTTGTTACAAACAATCAATTAACTGCATGTATCAATACAGTTTATGCCACACTCTTTAGTTAAGGATAAAATTGTCAAAACCTGTATTTTGCAAAGTTAATTTGATGATCAACATAATTTAATCAGGCAATTATGTTACTAAATTAGTAGCTTGTAATTGACCAGTAAACACATTTTTGAATACTAATATATTCAAAACAAGACGCGTTCATATTTACCAACTTTTATTAAGTTAACTCGTCCATCTAGAATTGGCAAGTGCTATTTTTTTTTTACATTTAATATTAATAATTATCGGCGACATCTTTATGCAAACTATATATTCAAAAGTTTTTATAAAGACTATGCTTAGGTATTAAGCATATAAAACAATGGCGAAAACAAGAGGAGATATCTTTTCTTTGTGTCCATGCTGATTAGCTTGTTACCTACAGAATCATCTACTCATTTTTAGTGCATAAATAATTTAAAGTAATTTACAGTTTTTGCTTGCTTAAGACACACCACTGTTTTTCTAGTGCAAAAGAGTGTGATATTTTTAGCGTTTAAGAAGCTTCAATCACAATGCTTTCGATAAAACTATTCTAATTGCAATAAGTTGACTGACCGAAGATACACTAATAGTCAACTCTCAGAAGTTAACTAAATTTTGAGCGCTTGCGTAATTATACTGAGACACAAATAGTATTTTACTCATTAATCATCAGATTGTATGTATTGTTTATGTAAATCTTTGTTAAGATCAGAACAATTATCATTAAAGATTCTGGTCGAGTTTATTGGCAGTTCTTTGAGTTTTTTTTGACAATAGATATATAGTAATTTAAAAAAAATGCAATGATCCTAATTGATAAAAGCCTTGCTATTACGTCTTTTCAGGAAACTAATTGACCGTTAATCTTTACAAATTATTGAGGACTAACATATTTTTTATTTAGTCAAAAAAATAGCCAAAAACCATAAATAGTTATTCTCTCAAAGGAGAATAGCAGTACAGTTGAGTATTGAGTATTACTTAAATCTCTACTGCTTCTCTGCTACCTGATATGTTGTGGTCACAAACTTTTGCCGAGATGCACTGGTCTGATTTGTGAGAAAGCTCTCAAAAACCTTGCCATCTTAATTTTTCTTTTCTATTCTAAATAGAGAGAGCACAAAATCTGAGTTATCCTACAGTTGTCAATCTACTAAGATGGCTTGTCAAGTCTAGCATTAACAAGTGCTATTAAAATTGCATCTAGGAACAGGGGCATCTTGATGCTGGCATCAATGGAATAAGCCTTTTGCCATCTGAGGAACATGTAGGGCTGGAAACCTTGTGGAAATTAATCTATTTCCAGGAGTGATCCACTTAATCTCGTGCCTCAGACTTCCAAATAGGTTAATTTATTTATCTGGTTACCAGATTGTACGTTTAGGCGCAGCACAATTACTTCCAAGAGTTAGAAGTCAAGATACGTACCAAAATCATCTCATTATGAGTGCTATTTTGGTGGGCACATATCAGTTTATTCGTCCTAAAGTTGAAATGACTAAGGATAATGATCAAAACTATCAAATATTATCTAGTAGCGAATTTGGGAGACAGCTACCATTGCTGCTAGAGGATGAAGTGGAGTCTAACCCCCAGACTCAAAAAGGATTGAATCTAGGTCCCATTTTGAGGCTTTTTAGGCGAAAAATCCTGCTGATTACTGGCATGACAACGATAGCATCTGCTGCTGCTGTCTTGTTAACAACAGAACCTCCGCCCATATATTCAGGGAACTTTCAGATTTTAGTTGAGCCAGTAACCTCTGAAGAGAAATTAGTTGAAGATGCCGGTACACTCACTGGCAACCCAAGTACAACTGATATTAAATTAGACTACTCAACTATAGTTGAAATCTTAATGTCTAGTGGTCAACTTTCCCCCATTGTTGAAGAAATTCAAGCCCAGTATCAAGACTTTAGCCTCCATCAACTCAAAGAAGGGTTATCTGTAGAGCAGTTTGGAAAAACCAAAATAATCGATGTTCATTATCGTGGTCTAAACCCAGAATTAGTGCAGTTAGTCTTGGATCAAACTGCTGAGCAATATTTAAATTATAGTCTTGAGTCGCGCAAAACTCGCATTGGTCAAAGTATTGAGTTTATTCAGGAGCAAATCCATAAGTTGCGAGAGCGAGCAAATACCCTTGAGGGACAGCTGCAGAGAATGCAACAACAGTACAATCTGATTGAACCGGCAAATCAAGCTCAAGAATTATTTGCAAAAGTCCGCGCCATGACTGACGAACAGTTAGCCGCTCAAAGAGATCTACGGGAACTTAGAACACTCCGCACCATCTTGCAGAAACAATTGAACCTAAGTCCGGAGGAAGCCCTTGCTGCCTCATCATTGAGTGAAGATCCTAGCTATCAAAACCTACTTGCACAAATTAAGGAAGCAGAAAGTCAGATTGCAGTAGAATCTGCCCGCTTCCAGTCTGATAGTCCTGCTATTCAAGCTTTACTTGAGCAGCGACAGAACTTGCAAAACTTACTTAATCAGGAAACAGAGAGGATTTTGGGGCAGGCGCTGACAAAAGTAAGCAATTCCCAAGTGCTGGTCATCCAAAATGCGACCCGCATAGGACTTATTGGGCAACTGATTGAAACAACTAACCAAATTCAAGTGCTAGAGGTTCGCAATCAAGAGATTGAAAATAACAAAAAAACTTTTGAGCGACAAGCACAACAATTACCTGCTGTTACCACTCAATATAATAAGCTAAAGCGTGAGTTAGCACTTATTAGCAATACCCTTAACCAACTCGAAAGCCAGAAAGAAACGCTCAGAGTCGAGGCAGCTCAGAAAGAAGTGCCTTGGGAACTAGTTTACGAACCTCAAATCCCTAAAGATGCTGAGGGCAATCCAATCCCAAAACCTGGTGACTCTAAGACACTACTCATGGGGTTGATGGGGGGTCTAGTATTAGGGATGGGGGCATCTGTACTCTACGAGAAGTACCGTGATATCTTCTACTCCACTGAAGACTTGGAAGAAGTGACGAAATTGCCTATATTAGGGACGATTCCGCTCACTAAAAATCCCGAACTCTCAGCTAATTTCACCGAATCTTTAGGGTCTATTGAAACAACTAAGGAGGGAAATTCAAGTGCTTGCCTATTTACAGAAGCTTTTGAATCTCTCTACGCTAACATCCGCTTTCGCTTTTCTAATCATCCAGTTCGCTCTTTAACAGTTTGTTCGGCGACACCTGGGGATGGCAAATCTACTATTGCGTTACAGCTGGCTCAAACAGTGGCAGCCATGGGTCAGAAAGTCCTATTGGTAGATACCAATTTGCGTTCACCCGAACTCCATAGTAAGTTAAACTTGTCCAACTCCAAGGGACTCAGTGACCTTCTAGATAAAAAATTAGAGCTTAACGAATTCATTGAGCAATCACCCCTAGCAGATAATCTTTTTGTGTTGAGTACTGGCAAACTCCTGCCAGGCTCTAGCAAGCGCTTGGCATCTGCTCGTATGCAGTATCTCCAGAATCAATTTCAGGAAAAATTTCACCTGGTCATCTATGACACGCCCAATCTGATCAACTATACAGACGCTAGTTTTGTAACTGCTAACACTGATGGGATCTTAATGGTTGTAACAATGGGCAAGACTAAGCAATCTTTGGTCAAGCAAGCCCTAAGTCAATTAAATGTTTTTGGTTTACCTATCCTTGGTGTAGTTGCTAATTCTGTAAAAGCATCATCCATTGCTGACTCATCTCAGTCACCACCAAAGTTTTTTCAGGTAGAGACCGCTCAGCAATGGGTAAAGGCAATGCAGAAACCAAGCTAAAGCTACTAGGGTTAATTAAGTTACAATTTTATTGAATCGGAGTTTGTTTCTGTAACATTTTCCATAACTATCTAAGTTTTCCCCCGTCAAAGACGGGCTTATTCTGCTGCCAATTCATTTAAAAATTTATACTTTTTCTCTAAAATGAAAATTGCTTATCTAGTTAATCAGTATCCTAAGGTTAGTCACAGTTTCATCCGGCGGGAAATTGCTGGGGTTGAGGCCTGTGGTATCCAAGTGGTGCGCTTTTCAATCCGCTCTTGTGAATCTGAGCTAGTTGACGAAGCTGACAAACTTGAGTTAGAAAAGACTCGATTTGTTTTAGGAGTTGGGATAGTAAGCTTGCTCTTTAGCTTGATCAGTGTTTTCCTAACCAAACCTATTCGTTTCCTGAGCAGTTTGTGGCTAACTTTCAGCATCGGTTGGGGTTCAGAGCGAGGGATTTTGAACCATCTGGCTTACTTAGCTGAAGCTTGTGTTCTGCTAGGTTGGTGTTCAGATTTGGGGATAAACCAAGTTCACGCTCATTTCGGTACTAATTCAACCACAGTAGCAATGTTATGCCATGCCTTAGATGGACCGCCTTACAGTTTTACAGTTCACGGCCCAGAGGAATTTGATAAGGTTAAACTTATTGCCTTAGAAGAAAAAATTAAGCGAGCGAATGCTGTTATTGCCATTAGCTCCTTTACTAAGAGTCAGCTTTATCGGTGGTGTGAACACCAACATTGGTCAAAAATCCACGTGATTCACTGTGGTGTAGATAAGGCATTTTTGCAGTACTCTCATACTCCTATACCGGAGCAGCCCTGCTTGGTCTGTGTTGGACGACTTAGCGAACAAAAAGGACATTTGCTGTTAATCGAAGCAGCAGCTCAGTTAGCTGCCGAGGGGTTGAAGTTTAAGCTGGTGTTGGTGGGTGATGGGCCCCTCAGACTCCAGATTGAAACCCGGATTGCTCAGCTTGGTTTACAAGAACAAGTTGAAATTACTGGCTGGGCTAGTAACTCTGAGGTTCAGCGACAGATTTTGGACTCGCGGGCACTAGTACTACCCAGCTTTGCTGAAGGCTTACCAGTGGTAATCATGGAAGCACTAGCTCTAAGTCGTCCAGTAATCAGCACTTATGTTGCCGGGATACCTGAACTAGTGGAATCTGGAACCTGCGGTTGGCTAGTGCCCCCTGGCTCTGTTGAAGCTTTAACGATAGCAATGAGAACTGCCCTACAGCTGCCACTAGAAACACTAGAACAATTAGGCAAAGCCGGTGCTGAGCGAGTTACCGAAAGGCATGATGTTGCGATCGAAGCTAGTAAATTGGCAGCACTATTTCGGTCTCAAATTGAGCAGTCACCGCAACAGGCAAAAATCAAGGCAACGCTTGCTAATGTTAGCTATGCCAGCGTCGAAACGACTAGGAGCAACTAACTAAATATTAAAGTGAGATTCCATGGACAAGAAAGCACAAAAAAGTATAACAATCCATCTTTCTACTATTCACCCTCCAAGGTAATATGAAATCTCTTAAACCAAAGCAATATGGCGTCACTTAAAAAACAAGCTATCCGCGCTACTGCCTGGTCTTTTGTTGGTCAGTTTGCAGGTCAGTTCATGCGATTCGGTTCTAACCTAATATTGACTCGCCTACTTGCCCCAGAGTATTTCGGTCTCATGGCTTTGGCTACTACCTTTTCAACTGGCTTAAATCTGTTCTCAGATATTGGTATTGGTCCAAGCATCATCCAAAATAAGCGCGGTGATGACCCTGATTTTATCAATACTGCCTGGACATTACAAGTCATTCGCGGCTTTGGACTATGGCTAGCTAGCTTGTTAATTACTTGGCCTGTTGCTACATTCTACAACGAGCCACAGCTTCTGTGGCTGATCCCAATAATTTCTCTAAATGCAGTTATTAACGGGTTTCAATCTACCGCCCAGTTCACGCTCAATCGCCATCTAGCTCAGGGTAAGTTGACAAGATTTAATTTGGGGATAGCAACAATCAGAAACTTAGTAATAATTGTCTGGGCATGGTTAAATCAAACCATCTGGGCAATTGTTGGTGGCTCTCTGGTGTCAAGTTTAATCAACACTCTGTGTAGTCATCGATTATTTCCCAAAATTGCTAACCGTTTTACCTGGGAAAAAACTGCAGCGAAAGAAATATTTTCTTTCGGTAAGTGGATATTTGTATCGACAGCTATGGTGTTTTTGGCGATGCAGGCTGACAAACTTATATTGGGAAAATTATTTACCTTAGAAACTTTGGGTGTTTATAATGTTGCTCTTATCTTTGCAGGGTTGCCAAGTCAGATGTTTGGACAAATTGGCAGCAGAGTGATTTTTCCCGTAGTTTCTAAGTTTAAAGACCTCCCTCGTGAGGAGCTTCGAACCAAAATTTTGAAGCCACGCTGGCTGTTACTTGTTGCCATAGCACTTGGCGTCGCCGTTTTAGTCAGCTTTGGAGATTTTCTAATCTTGACGCTATACGACGAAAGATATAATGATGCCGCTTGGATGCTGCCAATCTTGTCTTTGGGTCTTTGGCCTGCACTACTAGCGCAGACAATAACGAAGTCTCTTACAGCTATTGGCAAACCTATTTATGTAGCTTGGGGCAACTTTCTCAAGTGTATTTACATGGTAATTTTACTACGACTGGGATTTTCCCTAATGGGACCTTTGGGTGCTGTAATTGTAATTGCCTTTAATGATCTACCTCTTTATGGAGCAATCAATTATGGTCTCTGGAAAGAAGAACTAACAGGTATAGTGCAGGATATTCAAGCAACCCTGCTACTGATTGGATTAATCACTATTTTAGTAAGCAGTAGATACTTTTTAGGTTTTGGATTACCTATAGATAGAGTTTTGTAGTAAATAAATAGAAAAAAATGCGCTTACCAGATTTTCTAATTATTGGTGCTGCTAAGTCGGGTACAACAACTTTGTACAAGTACTTGTGTCGACATCCGCAGATATATATGAGTACTCCTAAGGAACCTGATTTCTTTGCTATAGACGATATATATGGTAAGGGAATGGATTGGTATAGTTTACTTTTTAGCGAGGCTGGATTACAGCAAATCTGCGGTGAGGCTTCAACAACATATACTAGGTTACCTAAGTTTCCTAAAGCTGCAGAGCGCATTGCTCAGGTGCTTCCTAAAGTAAAGATGATATATATCATTCGACATCCAGTAGATCGAGCATATTCTCACCATGTACACGAAATAAAATGTCGTGAACAAAAGCCCAAGACAACCTTTGAAGAAGGGATTAAAGAACGTAGCTATCTTGTAGATAGCGGTAATTATATGCAACATGTTGAACAATATCTTCGATTCTTTCCTAGGGAATCTCTTCTGATTATGTTAATGGAGGATTTAATCCATAAACCAGCAGAGGCTATGGGTAAAATTTGTCATTTCATTGGAGTTGATGATAAAATTGATCTGGTGCAAAATAGCCTAATTGCTGCTAATCAAGGTCATCAAGATGCTCAATGGTTTTTGCGGTCAAAAATGACTTCTCCCCTGCGTGCAATTCCGGGAGCTGTCTTTATTGCTAATTTACTGCCACAAGGGGTACGAGATCTTACTTATCAGGTATTAAAGGCGTTACCCCATTACCGGAAGTGGGGAGAAAAACAGTCCTACTTACCACCGCAGATGCTCCCAGAAACCCGCCAGATGTTGTTGGAAAAGTTTCGTGAGCCTAACCAGAGACTGGCTGAGTTTCTCAACCGTGACTTATCTCATTGGAATCAGTAGTTCTTGAGTTAGTAGCTGCGGTCAAAAACTCTAATTACTCTTATCTAAGCAGGAGTAGTGCAACAGTGTAAAAAAAAACAAGTAACTAGAGTAATGACTATGATTAATTTTATGGTGATCGGTGCAGTTAAAGCAGGTACAACCTCTGTTTATTATTATTTACGAGAACATCCACAAATTTACATGAGTCCCATTAAGGAAACCAAGTTTTTCCAGTGGGATGGAGAGGAAAGGCGTTTTTCTGGACCGCTTGATCAGAAAATATATGAAATGTCGGTCAAGAGTTTTGATGAGTATCAGTCTTTATTCAACCAGGTAAGTGACGAAACGGCAATTGGAGAAGCAACGCCGAGCTATCTCTATAATAAAGAAGTACCGATGAGAATCTACAGACGTTTTCCCAAAGTCAAAATGATTGTAATTCTCAGGCAGCCAGCAGAGCGAGCCTTTTCCCATTACCTGCATACGAAGTGGCTGGGCTATGAGCCACTAAGTTTCTCAGACGCGCTTGCTCAGGAAGACGAGCGTATTCAGTTAAATTGGGGACCTAGTTGGCATTACAAGCAACAAGGTTTTTACTACGAACAGATCAAGCGATATATGAGTTTATTTGGTGATCAACAAGTTCGCATCTACCTTTTTGAGGACTTAATAGCAGACACCCTCGGCACAATTAGGGACATCTATACTTACCTGGGCGTTGATCCGGATTTCAATCCTGATGTTAGTCGCAAATACAATGTACACTTTTTCCCGAAAAATCAATTTATTCATGAACTCACAAACCAATATAATCTTACTAAAAGTATATTGAAATCTATACTGCCTAAAAAAATCAGAAAAAATTTGCTACAATTCATTACAGCCAAGAATAGCTGGAAACCTCAATTTGATCAGGCACTGCGTGATAAGTTAACCGCATGCTATCTAGAAGACATTCTCAAACTTCAGGATTTGACGCAAAAAGATCTCTCAATGTGGCTTGGTAGTGCCTAGAAATACTTTTTTTGTTGAGGCAAATAATATTAGGATTGCAATCAAAAGCAAAGATTTTGCATAGAATATTACTCTAGCCTTAAATTTATTAAATTGGTAAAAAAAACTTTAGGAGAAATAAGATAATGAATGCAACCTTATCAAGAAAAATGGATGATAATTATATGGATTCAACCTTGATGTTTTGTATTAATCCAGATTACTTAAATGATTTGGCTGATAAAAATAAGGAAATCTATTCTCAGGCAATGCCGTTTCCACACATCATCATCGATAATTTTTTACCAGAACCTGTACTAGATAAAATCCTCGAAGAGTTCCCAAAGCCAGGATCTATTGATTGGCAAAAGTTTAATGCTGCTCAAGAGAAAAAATTGGCATCTAAATCTGAATTACAGATGGGAGAAGCAATACGCCTTCTTTTATATCAACTGAACTCTTCAACTTTTATTGAATTTTTAGAGCAATTGACCGGTATCGATGGAATTATACCTGATCCTCACTTTACAGGTGGTGGTTTACATCAGATAGAAAGAGGTGGATATCTGAAAATACATGCAGATTTTAATCGCCATAAAAAACTGCGCCTTGATCGCCGATTAAATCTTCTCCTATATCTCAATAAAGATTGGCAAGAAGAATATGGTGGTCATTTTGAAATGTGGGATAAAGATATGACTAAGTGTTATAAAAAAATTCTCCCAATCTTTAATCGATGTGTAATCTTCAGTACTACAGACTTTTCCTATCACGGGCATCCGGAGCCTTTAACTTGTCCAGAAGGTCGGACAAGGAAGTCCTTAGCACTTTACTACTACAGTAATGGACGACCATCTGAAGAGGTTTCTGATGGTCATTCCACTCTATTTCGTGCCAAACCAGAGGAAAAATTAGCACAAAAACCATCTTCAGGTATGATACTCAAAACTATCTCCAATAAATTAATTCCTCCTATTTTTATTGATGCTAAGAATTTCCTGGGTAATAAGTTGTTATCTAATAAATAGTAAGAAACATCGGGAAACTGCCAATATCTTACAGGTTGATAACAAAACACACTAACAAGCTTATGAGCCCTCAAGCACAACTTGTCATGATCGTCTGGTTACCAGTCGTTCTCTACTTGTTTAGAAATTTTCCGGCTCAAAGAGCAGTGGTTATCAGCTTTATCTTCGCATGGCTATTCCTACCACAAAAAGCAGGATTTTCTTTTCCTGGCATTCCTGACTACGAAAGAATGTCAGCGACTTGCTACAGCATTTTGTTGGCTACTTTTATTTTCGATGTTCAGCGCTTCACTTCATTTAAACTCGGCTGGCTTGATCTGCCAATGCTGATTTGGTGTATCTGTCCCTTTGCTTCCTCAATTACTAATGGCTTGGGTACTTACGATGGGTTTTCACAAACTCTTGCTCAAACTGTAGCTTATGGAATACCCTATTTTTTAGGTCGGATTTACCTCAATAATCTAGCTGGAATGCGTCAGTTGGCGATTTCCATGTTCATTAGCGGACTGCTCTATGCTCCTTTGTGCTGGATTGAAGTTCGGATGAGTCCGCAGATACATCGATGGGTTTACGGCTACCTTGATGCAAGAAAATTTGCTCAAACAATTCGTTACGATGGATATAGACCAGTTATATTTATGCAACATGGTCTTAGTGTTGGCATGTGGATGGCAACTGCAACGCTAATTGGGATCTGGCTGTGGCAAGCTGGGGTAATTAAGCAAGTTTGGGGCATTTCCATCAGGTGGCTGGTGGCAGTTTTGTTGGTAACAGTTGTGTTAGTTAAATCCACTGGCGCAATTATTCTATTACTATTAGGAACCACTATTATGTTTACTGCCAAGTGGTTTCGCACTTCCTTTTTAATGCTGCTAATAATTGTAAGTATTTCATCCTACTTATACATGGGAGCAACTGGAGTCTTTAGTAGCGAACGAATCGCTCAGGTTGTTTCCAGTTTAGCAACGGTAGTAGAACAAGCTAGAGCCAATTCCGTAGGGTTTAGAATGTACAACGAAGAACTGCTCTCAGAGAAGGCACGGCAGAGAATGATGTTTGGCTGGGGGGGGTGGGGGAGAAATCGTATATACGTAGAGAATTGGAACGGTGATTTAGTAGATATTTCCATTACAGATAGCCTGTGGATTATCTCGTTTGGTATCAATGGCGCAGTTGGTCTGATTGCTATATTTGGCTCGTCATTACTACCTGCCCTCAGCTTTTTTTGGTTGCGTTATCCAGCTAGTTCCTGGTTTAAACCAAAAGTAGCACCTGCAGCAATGCTGGCAGTGGTCATAACTTTGTATATGGTTGACTGTACTTTAAACGACCAGCCTAACCCAGTATTTACACTTGCTAGTGGAGGAATAGCTGGGCTTGTACTCAAAGAGCCAGAAAAGAAGAAGTTAAAAGGCGATCGCAAGTTATTGCTCAAGCTAGCTCCACAGAGACGACATCAACTTAATTGAACATTAGGTCAAGTTTATCCAGATTTGCTATAGAGCCTTACCTAAAAATTATTAAAGGTGTCTATTTAATATGTAATAGAGTATTTATTAAAAGAATGATCATCTAGGTTTTAGTAGTAATTTGGCGAAACTTACTTATTTATTAATAAGTCTATCTCGTAATTTTATCCTGGACATAATTTGTTAAATAATGAGTAGCTGAAAGTAATGCCTAAAAAACTTAGAATTTTATACGCAGCTGGTCCTGGCAATGTGTTTGGAACCTATCAATATTGGGTTAAGGGTCAGGATGATCCCTCACAGGTTTCGGTAACCTATTCTGGTCAATTCTACGACGTTTGTCGCGCCTTAGATGCACAGGCTTATGTAATTTCTTCATATGGGGAGAGTAATTTATTGCATGAAGGTCGATTTACAATTGAGAACCGTCCGTTTTCGTTACGTCAGGCATCAGGTATTCTATATCACTGGGGTTATTTATGGTACGGATTGCAGCTAATTGTCTCAGCACTCCGCTTTAGAGCCAACGTCGCAGTAGTGGCTAATGGTACAACATATTGGTTTATCTTGTCGCTATTACCTTGGCTGGGAGTGCAAGTGATACCGTCACTACACTGCGTCCTTTGGTGTAAGTACCTTCGGCAAGAGCAAACACTAAAAAGCAAGCTACAGAGATTCGTCTTAAGACTTAGCCGTTATCTGTTTACTAGTCACTGTACTGCTATATTGGCTTTATCTGATGATATTTCTGAACAGTTAGTAGAAATTACCAATGGTCAGCATCGACCAATAGTGCAATTTTTACCCAATTATCGTCGCTCCGAGTTTGCAGGAGTAAGTGAACCAAACCAAGAACGCTCGCCTTTTCGCGTGTTATTTGCAGGTCGTATCGAGCCAAATAAGGGAGTTTTCGAGCTTCTAGAAATTGCCAAAAGTTTCGCGGCTAAGGGCAGAAACGATATAGTATTTGATATTTGCGGGAAAGGGTCAGCCCTTGAGTCTTTAAATCTAGCTGTCAAGGAGGCTAAGATAGATTCCTCCTTTGTTTGTCACGGTTACTGCACTAAACCGCAAATGCGTGAAATGTTTAACCGGGCACACACTCTCATCGTGCCAACAAGAACAGACTTTATAGAGGGGTTCAACAAAGTTGTCGTCGAGGGAGTGTTGTCTGGTCGTCCTGTAGTTACCTCAGCCGTCTGTCCAGCTTTGTCTTATGTTCGAGATGCGGTTGTGGAAGTTCCACCAAATGATACCCAGGGTTATGCTAATTCTCTACTCAAGTTGTGCGATGATTACGAATTCTATGAACAAAAGCGACGGGCCTGTCTAGGGTTACAAGAGCAATTTTATGACAATTCACAAAGTTGGGAGTCTAGATTGAAATCTATCCTCGTCGCAATTTAGGGTGAAATAAAATTAATAACTTATATCTAATTGTCATTAAATGCCAACAGTTCTTCAATAAAAATAACTATTCTTTAACAAAGTAACGATGTCCAACCAGAAGCTACTCATTCATATAGGCTATCCTAAAGCTGCTTCGACGTGGCTACAGAATACACTTTTTAATGATGAAAAAACAGGCTTCATAAGTCCGTGGGGAGCCCTCTCATCAGAGGGTTTAAATATGCTTGCACTTGTGAATTCATTCCGTTTTTCTGCTCAATTAACACGCAAAAGATTTGAACCAGGCTTGCAGGAGGCTGCTAGGCGAGACCTAGTTCCCGTTATCTCTCACGAGTCGTTGAGTGGCAATCAGATGCAGGCTAAATATTGGGGCAAAGAGGTTGCCGACAGGATTTATGCTGTTTTTCCAGAGGCTCGGGTTCTCATCATAATACGCGAACAGAAATCGATAATACTCTCATCGTATAAACAGTACATTAGATCAGGACAAAGCAAAACAATACAGAGATTTATCGGTGTAGACGTAGAGAGACCAGGATTTAAACCAATCTGTAGATTAGATTATTTTGAATACGATTTATTGATTACATACTACCAAAATATTTTTGGTTCACACAACGTACTAGTCTTACCATTTGAATTGTTAAAGAAAAAACCACAGTATTTTTGGGAAAAAATAAAGATTTTTGCTGGTTCAAAGGGTACATTTAATCCTTGTAAGACGGCAGAATATACTAGCCTTAAGGCAGGTACAGTTGCTTGTTTGCAACAACTTAATCGTTTTATAGTAACACCTGATTTTAGTGGTTCAAAAATGCCTTTTACTTATTATTTGATAGATAAATTATCAAAAGTTGTTGAATTAATTACTCCAGCAGATTTTCATCAAAACATTGAAACTAACTGGCGTCAAGTAATTGCAGATTATATCGGAGAATCCTTTAGCGAAAGTAATCAAATAACAAGCAAATTGATTGATATGAACCTAGCTGATTTTGGTTATGATTGCTGATTTAGAAGTGTTCTTTAGTCGGACATAAATAAAGACTATGTGTTA
This sequence comes from Symploca sp. SIO2E9, assembly GCA_010692645.1. Lineage (GTDB taxonomy): Bacteria > Cyanobacteriota > Cyanobacteriia > Cyanobacteriales > Coleofasciculaceae > SIO3C6. The sequence continues at coordinate 107,518 of JAAHGS010000019.1, read as the reverse complement.
GTAACTTTAGAGTTCTTTCTTTTCTTTGTATAGATACCGTTTCAAAGATAACATCTCAACTAATACTTGATTCCATGCCAGCTCGGCTGGAAAATACAAAAACAAATACTACTATTATGTCTAATACAATTGAGCTAAACAACCAACCTCCATTACTGGTAGTGATTGTTAACTACCGAACCCCTGAGTTAACAATCGACTGCCTGCACTCCCTAGTAAGTGAAATCCAATCACTACCGGGGACCCGTGTTGTCATTACCGACAACGCTTCCGGTGATAACTCAGTTGAACAAATCCAAGCTGCCATTGAAACTGAGGGCTGGGGCAACTGGGCATCGCTGATGCCACTCGAACGTAATGGCGGCTTTGCCTTCGGCAACAACGCTGCCATACGCCCAGCGCTAAACTCCAGTAATCCTCCCCCTTACGTTCTCTTGCTCAACCCAGATACCATTGTTCGCACTGGTGCCTTAAAGGTACTTGTAAACTTTATGAATGAACATCCGAAAGTGGGGATTGCTGGCAGCCGTCTAGAAGATCCTGACGGCTCCCTTCAATGTTCTTCCTTTCGCTTTCATTCGATACTCAGTGAATTTAATTCTGGCTTGCGTCTTCGCATAGGTAGGAAATTTAAGGAAAAGTGGGCTGTTATTCCGCCTAATCTCCCTAAAGAAACCAGTCCAATTGATTGGGTAGCTGGGGCAAGTATGATCGTGCGCCGCGAAGTGTTTGAACAAATTGGTTTAATGGATGAGGGATATTTTATGTACTATGAGGAAGCAGACTTTTGCTTGCAGGCTAACAAAGCTGGTTGGAGTTGCTGGTATGTACCAGAAAGTAGGGTTATACACTTAGTTGGGCAAAGCTCAGGAGTAACTGACCCGAAAGCTAAACGCAAGCGCCGCCCACAGTATTGGTTTGATTCTAGGCGACGCTACTTTATCAAGAATCACGGTTGGCTGTATGCAGCTCTGGCTGATGCAGCTTTTGCCTTTCCTTTTACCTTCACCAGATTACGTTGGTTAGTTAGAGGACAACAATCTTCTTTCCCCTCAAGATTCCTTTTTGATTTCCTGGGCAATAGTGTATTCTTTAAAGGATTTGCTCTAGCCCCGTCCAATTATCCGCGATAGAGTTGAAGTTAACAAAAATAATAAATTTACTTAGAGAAAATACGCTTAGCAGTAAAGACAGATTATGGTTACCCAGCCAGAACTGATATCAAGTCTTAACGAAGCAGAAACTAATGCTTTGGGAGTATGGCAACAGATCAAAGAAGACTGGATTGCCCATGGACGCGATTGGACCAAGCCTGGATTTAGAGCCGTAGCTGTTCAACGCTTTGGTGTCTGGAGAATGAAGATTGAACCTAAATTACTTCGGGCTCCCTTCAGTATTCTCTACCGGGCACTATATCGTAAGATTCGCAACAACTATGGCATCGAACTACCTTATACTGTTGAACTTGGTCGCCGCGTAATTATCGAACATCAAGGAGCAATAGTTATTCATGGAAATTGTACTATTGGCGACGATAGTATTATCCGGCAGGGTGTGACCCTAGGTAATCGTTACTTAGATCGCCCCTTTGATGCGCCCAAATTGGGGGCTCGCGTTAATGTCGGTGCTGGAGCAAAAATTTTTGGTAATGTCTCCATTGGAGATGACGTCAGTATTGGTGCCAACGCTGTTGTTCTTTGTGATATCCCAGCTGGAGCAACTGCAGTTGGAATACCAGCAAAAATCATTACTTCCGGCAAATCTGCGAAAAAGCTTGAGTAAGATTTTAACTTCTAGGCTCTGTGTATAGCAACGGACATATCAGTTAGGACATTATATTCTGATTCAAAGGGAGCAGGGAGCAGGGAGCAGGGAGCAGGGAGTAGGGAACAAGGAAGTGTCCTAATCATAGTGGCGACGGCTATAATGCCTGATAAGACTTCTGCCACTGCTCTAATTAAATATTCTCTCAGGAATGTTTAACTGAGCCTCCCTTCAGGTTTTTATAGGCAGAGTCTAGAAACCAGATCTAGTCAAGTTTTCAGGAACTTTGTGTAAATATAACCTTTTCCCAAATAAACTAGGCTTTACCCATATCTTTACATTTATGCCATTCATTTTAAAGTTTTTGTAAGCATTTGCCATCCCAATTGACTAAATGTTAAAACATTAGGGGCAATCAATTGATTGCTAATTATGGTTAGATGATTTTTAGATGTAATTAGTAAGTAAAAGAGCAATTTTAATGAACGTTATCCCCACAGAAATACCTGAGGTTTTGATTATTGAACCTCGAGTGTTTGGAGACGACCGAGGTTTTTTCTACGAAAGCTATAATCAGAGAGCCTTTAATGACAAGGCAGGTATCACAGCTGATTTTGTCCAAGATAATCATTCCCGCTCACAGCAAAACGTCCTGCGGGGTTTACACTATCAGATTCAGCAGCCTCAAGGAAAGTTGCTGCGGGTAATTGTCGGTAGTGTCTTTGATGTTGCCGTAGACATAAGAAAGAATTCTCCCACCTTTGGTCAGTGGGTTAGTTGCCTACTCAGTGCAGAGAATAAGCGACAGGTTTGGGTACCACCAGGATTTGCTCACGGCTTTTTAGTTCTCTCAGAAGCAGCTGAAGTCCTCTACAAAACCACGGATTTCTATGCCCCCCAACACGAACGAACCTTGCTCTGGGATGACCCTGATTTAGCGATCGCCTGGCCTTTAGGTACAGACCCTATATTATCTGCCAAAGACCAAGCTGGTCAACCTTTAAAACAAGCTGAGGTTTACCAGTGAAGCGAATCCTACTTACAGGTATTGCTGGACAATTGGGTTACCAATTGCAAGAGATTCTAGACCCATTGGGAGAAGTAACTGGTGTTGATCGCCAGAGCTTGGATTTAGCCCAGCCTGACAAAATTCGCAAGGTCATCTCAGAAGTCAAACCAGACCTAATCATCAATGCAGCAGCTTACACGGCAGTTGACAAGGCTGAAACCGAAACTGAATTAGCCAACTTGATCAACGGTACAGCTCCCACGATTATAGCTCAAGAAGCTCAGCGGCTAGAAGCAGACCTGATTCATATTTCCACAGATTACGTATTTGATGGTCGTAAAAATACCCCCTATACTGAGGAAGATACTCTAAACCCAATCAATGCTTACGGTCAATCCAAGCTTCTAGGAGAAGAAGGGGTACGGCAAAAGTGCGATCGCCATATTATTCTCAGGACTGCCTGGGTTTATGGCGCTTACGGCAAGGGGAACTTCGTTAAAACCATGCTGAGATTGGGAGCTGAACGCGAAGAGCTAAGGGTTGTTGTTGATCAGGTTGGTAGCCCTACTTGGACTGGCGACCTTGCCCACTCGATTGCTATGATTGCAGCAAACTTCTCGAATGCTCAACTGGGAGACAACATCAACTTAGATCAAGACGCTAAATTGAGTTTCTCTACAGGTACTTACCATTTTACTAATAGTGGTGCAATCAGTTGGTATGACTTCGCCATCGCTATCTTTGAAGAAGCCCAACAGTTGGGTTTTCCAGTAAAAGTCAAGCGTGTTGTGCCGATTACAACCACTGAATATCCTACACCAGCAAAGCGTCCTGCCTATTCAGTACTTTCTAGCAAAAAAATATCAGTAGTTTTAGGAACCCACCCCCCTCATTGGCGGCAGGGACTCAGGCAAATGCTTAAGCAACTCTATTGTCAACAATAATTATGAAAGCACTTATTCTCTCCGGTGGCAAAGGAACGCGCCTGCGCCCCTTAACCTATACAGGTGCCAAGCAACTGGTTCCCGTAGCCAATAAACCGATTCTTTGGTACGGCATTGAAGCAATTGTCGCCGCAGGCATCACAGATATTGGCATTATTATCTCTCCAGAAACTGGAGAGGAAATTAAAAACAAAACTGGCAATGGCGATCGCTTTGGTGCCAGTATTACTTATATACTTCAAGATAAACCTGCAGGTTTAGCTCACGCGGTGAAAATTGCCCAGCCTTTCCTAGGGGATTCGCCGTTTTTGATGTATCTTGGAGATAACCTGGTTGAAAGCGACCTGCATCTATTCATAGAAGACTTTAAAACTCGAAAGCTGGACGCACTAACACTTCTATGCCCAGTTTCTAACCCCAGCGCCTTTGGGGTTGCCAAGGTAGACGAACAGGGGCGAGTATTGCAGCTGATAGAAAAGCCTAAGGTTCCTCCCTCTAATCTAGCACTTGTTGGCATTTACTTATTCTCTAGCACTGTCCACAATGCGATCGCTAATATTCAACCCTCTGCCCGAGGGGAGCTGGAAATTACCGATGCCATTCAATATCTAATTGACCAACCTAAACAAGTGGAAGCCCGCCAACTTACAGGTTGGTGGCTAGATACAGGAAAAAAAGATGACCTCCTAGAAGCCAACCGGATTATTCTGGATACTCGTCTAGAAACTTCTATAGAGGGCGAAGTTGATGAAAATAGCCAGGTAATTGGGCGAGTGCAGATTGGTTCGAGGTCTAAGATTGTCAATTGCACAATTCGTGGACCAGTGACAATTGGCAGTAACTGCCATCTAGAAAACTGTTTTATAGGTCCTTACAGCAGTGTAGCTGACCAAGTCAGCCTAATTGATGCTGACCTTGAGCATAGCGTAATTTTAGAGGGTGCAAAAGTTGTGGGCATTCAGCAGCGAATTGTTGACAGTGTAATTGGACAACGGGCCCAGCTGAAGGTTGCACCACAGCGTCCCAAAGCTCTGCGTTTCCTGATTGGGGATGACTCTCAAATCGAGCTAGTTTGATGGCTAGGTTAATTGTTAGTTGCTAGAGGCTAAGTTCAGCCTTGCAGAAATTTCAATACAGTTAAACTAATGAGTTCATAGTAGCCTCACTCATTGGCAACTGCTCTGGTTATTTCTGTGAGGTTGTCTGAAGTTAACAAAATGCTCTTATTGATTGTCTAATTTTTAACTACAACTGGAGAGAATTAGTGTCACAAATCCCTTTTAACCGCCCTGTTACTGTTGGGCAAGAATTTGAGTATATCCAAAAGACCATCGAGAATATGGATCTTTCTGGAGATGGAGCTATTACCAAGAAGTGTCATGCTTTACTTGAGCAAATACTAGGAGTTCCTAAGGTACTACTTACCACTTCCTGTACCCATGCTCTGGAAATGGCGGCACTGCTGTTGGATATCCAACCAGGGGATGAAGTGATTGTTCCCTCCTTTACCTTCGTCTCTACGATCAATGCTTTTGTTCTGCGCGGTGCCCGCCCTGTTTTTATCGACATCCGCCCAGATACACTTAACTTAGATGAATCAAAGCTAGAAAAACTAATTACGCCTCAAACTAAAGCAATCGTACCTGTACACTACGCTGGTGTTGGCTGCGAGATGGAGGCAATTATGGAAATTGCTGGGCGTTATGGCATACCTGTTATCGAAGACAACGCCCATGGATTGTTTGCTAAGTATAAAGGAGAGTATCTAGGTACTTTTGGTTGTCTGGCTACTCAAAGTTTTCACGAAACTAAAAACTTTACCTGCGGAGAAGGCGGTGCCTTGTTAATCAAAGACCCTCAATATATCGAACGGGCTGAAATTATTCGCGAGAAAGGAACCAACCGCAGCCGTTTCTATCGTGGTCAGGTAGACAAATACACCTGGGTAGACATTGGTTCAAGTTATCTCCCTTCCGGGATACTCGCAGCCTTCTTGCAAGCACAACTCGAAGGCCGCCAACAAATTCAGAGCAAGCGGCAGCAGATTTGGGAGTACTACTACGAAAATCTCCAAGACTGGGCCCAAGACTATAGCATAAGACTTCCAATTGTGCCAGCTCACTGCGATCAGGCATACCATATGTTCTACCTGCTGATGCCTTCGTTGGAGCAGCGCCAAGCTTTAATTGCCCACTTGAAGACTAGGGATATCAGTAGTGTCTTCCACTATCTGCCATTACATTTGTCGCAAATGGGAAGGCAGTTTGGGGGTGCTGAAGGGGATTGCCCAGTAACAGAGAGTGTTAGCGATCGCTTGCTGCGCCTACCCTTCTACAATGACTTGACCGAGGCTGACCAGGCAAGAGTTGTAGCGTCTATCAAAGATTTCCACGCAGGCTCTTAACTATGCATAAAGATCCATCTCACGTTGCTATTCATCTTCATTGCCTTTTCAATGGTGGAATTGAGAGGATAATGGCAAACCTAACCCGCAACTTTATTAAGCGTGGTCTGAAGGTAGATTTAGTACTAAATTTCTTGGGGAATCCTAGCTTCCTCTCAGAATTTTCACCAGAAGTTCGGATTGTAGACCTTAAAGCATCACGGATACATACCAGAATTCCCAGGTTAGCGCGTTACCTGCGTCAAGAACAACCCGCAGCTCTGTTATCAGCCAATCACTATGCCAACGAAGTCGCAATTTTGGCTAAGCACTTTTCTGGAGTACCCACACGGCTAGTAGTATCCGATCAAACTAATCTTTCTGTAGAAACGCATAAAAAATCCCCTTTAGAAGGTAGATATTGGGCACCTTTGGCTTTAAGGCTTCTCTACCCTTGGGCTAATGGCATCATCGCTCCTTCCCAGGGGGTAGCTCAAGACTTAATTGGTATAACTGGCTTACCTGTGGAACGATTTCGGGTTATCTATAATCCGGTAATTAACCCTGAGATTTTTGAAAAAGCCAAAGAGCCTGTGGAGCACCCCTGGTTTGCCCCAGGAGAGTTGCCAGTGATTTTGGCAGCCGGGAGACTGGAAAAGCAAAAGGATTTCCCTACCTTGATTAGGGCATTTGCTCAAGTACGACAGGTGAAACCAGCTCGACTAGTAATTTTTGGTGCTGGTTCCCAGCAGTCGGAACTTGAGGCTCTAGTGCGTGAATTGGGCTTAGAAAATGATGTCGCTCTACCTGGCTTTGTAAAGAATCCCTATGCTTATGTTACCAAGTCAGCAATGCTGGCTTTGTCTTCAGCTTGGGAAGGTTTACCGACTTTTCTAATCGAAACTATGGCTTTGAAAATCCCAGTAGTTTCTACAAACTGCCCTAGTGGTCCAGCTGAGATTTTAGACAACGGTAAGTACGGTGATTTAGTACCAGTCAATGACCCGAAAGCTCTGGCAGAGGCAATGTTGAATATATTTTCTGGTAAATCCAAGTCGGTTGATCCAGCTTGGCTAGAGCAATTCACCGTGGGAGATACGGCTAAAAAGTATCTTGATTTTTTAGGAATTGCTGTTCACTAAGTAATGAAAATTAATGCAAAATATTAAACATTTATTACAACATATAGGCAAAAATCAGATACGTAATTTGGTGAATCTGAGCTTAGGCAGACCATTAAGGATGTCTAATGCTAGATCGATGACCTTGGATTGGGATGATGTAAAAGTTGCTAAGGAATGGTTATCCAAACCCTCGTGCTGGGAAGATGGGACAGTAGTTTCGGAATATGAAACTGAGTTTGCACGCTGGAATGGTTCAAAATATGCCTTTGCCTTTATGGCAGCAAGGGTAGGACTCAGTGCCTGTATTTATGCGCTAGATTTACAGCCAGGGGATGAAGTAATCTTGCCGGCTTATACCTGTGTTGTAGTTCCTAATGCTTTGAAATGGGCTGGGGTAAAAACTGTCTATTGCGATATAGAACTCGATACCTACGGGTTGGATGTCACCCAGATAGAGAGCAAAATTACACCCAAGACTCGCGCCATCTTGTTACAGCATCTTTATGGAGTAGTGTGTCGTGATTACCAAGCCATTCTTGATTTAGCAAAGCGGCATGGTTTAAAGGTGATCGAAGACTGTGCTCATTCCACAGGAGCTGAGTATAAAGGACGCAAGGTAGGTAACTTTGGTGATGTTGCCATTTATAGCAGTGAAAAAACTAAGATTTTTAGCACTATTCAAGGTGGCGTTGCTGTTACCAATGATGATCAACTCGGTAAAAGACTTAAAGAATATTCAGATCAAACCCCTTATCCAGATGCAGCATTAATTGAAAGACAATTAAATAATATACCTCTAGAATTTTACCAGTTTAAACATCCCCAATCATGGTGGCTAGGGGATGCTTACTATCTCTTACATGGCGGTCAAGTTATATTCACAACTAGTAATCAAGAAAAGCAAGGCATCCGTCCAGATAAATACGGAAGGAAAATGCCAGCGGCGATTGCTGCTCTTGGACTCAATCAGCTCAAAAAAATTGACTATTACATCAAATGTAGAAGACAAAATTCTAAGATTTGGGAATTGTGGTGCCAGGACAACGGTTATAAAAAACCAGTCGTAATTGATGAGTCTGTTCCCTCTTATCTGCTCTATCCAGTTCTGGTCGAACCGGAAATCAAGCAACAGGTTACATGGTGGGGATTTAAAAATTTTAATGTTAGTGTTATTGATTGGTTTACCAGTCATATATATTTGAGTCCAGAGAAAGTAACAGGCTGTAAAAATGCAGACATTGCCGTCAAACAGTGCATTAATTTCCCCACTTTAAACCAAATGTGTAGTTTTTCTTCTTCTTGATTAATTTATTAAGGCTGATAGGCTGTTTTTTTCTATATAAAGGTTCTAGGATGTCTGTAGATAATCTGCATGTTCTAATTGTAGCTGAACACGCATCTCTGAAGTTTGGTGGCGAAGCAGCTTTGCCCTTACATTACTTTCGTGTCCTTCGCCAGCGCGGCATTGAAACCTGGCTAGTAGTTCACGAAAGAACTCGTGATGAACTACAGTCTCTTTTTGGGGAGGACTTAAACCGCATTTACTTCGTCCCTGATACTTTTTGGCACCGTATTATTGCTCAGTTGGGCGAACTTTTGCCTAGAAGACTTGCCTATGTTACTTTTGGATTAGTGTTGCGGCTAATTACCCAGATAATTCAGCGTCGCATCATCAAGCAAGTTGCGCAGCAGCAACGTATTGATATTATTCATCAACCGATACCAGTCTCTCCTAAAGAGCCATCAATGATTTTTGGTATGGGTGTACCAGTGATAATCGGACCGATGAACGGGGGGATGGATTATCCCCCTGCTTTCCAATATATGAACAGCAAGTTTGTCAGTCTGAATGTAAGGATTGGTCGTCTTTTTGCTAACTTATTCAACAAGCTAATTCCTGGCAAACTTAAGGCGACAACCTTATTAGTAGCTAACCAGCGTACGAGAGAGGCACTACCAAAAGGTATCTGTGGCAAGGTGATTGAATTGGTAGAAAACGGTGTAGATCTTTCAATGTGGCAACTAAAGCCCCAGACTCAGAGTTCAGGGTTTGAGAATCTGGTGCAAGTTGATAGATATAACCCACAAGTTGCAAGCAGAGAACTAGAGGAGCAGGGAAATCAGGGAGAGAACATTTACCCCAGCACCTTGAGTAATTCGGCACTGGCAGGAAACTTGAACAATACTGTACTAATTAAGGAAACAAAAACCCAGCAATCACAACAAGAGTCTCAACGGTGGATCAAATTTGTTTTTGTTGGTAGACTGGTTAATTGGAAAGCGGTTGATCTTTTGCTACTTGCCTTCAAGCAGGTAGTCGAACAGATACCAGTTGAGTTAGAAATTATTGGTAAGGGTCCTGAACAAGTAGTCTTTGAAGCACAGGCAAAAGAGCTAGGTCTGACTAAATTTCATAATCAAGATTCTGGAAGCACAATTGAGGATCGAGAAGTGGTTCGCTTTACTGGTTGGCTTTCGCAGGCTGAATGTGCCCAGCGGCTACAGCTAGCCGATGTAATGGTGCTTCCTAGCCTGTTTGAATGCGGCGGTGCTGTCGTACTCGAAGCCATGGCAATGGGAATACCTGTCATTGCTACCAACTGGGGTGGTCCAGCTGATTACCTAGATCAATCCTGCGGCATTCTCGTCGAACCAGCATCACGGAATGCATTCATTAATGATTTAGCAGCTGCAATGCTCAAAATGGCAAAATCACCTCAACTGCGTCAAGCGATGGGTAAAGCTGCTCATCAACGCGTACTTGACCACTTTGACTGGGAAGTGAAAGTAGACAAAATGATTGAAATTTATCAGGAAACAATAAAATGTTCAAACTAATAGCGATAGAAGTTACGAGCAAACTAATATTCATCAAATATTCATAAAAATCAAGGCAGTAAGATGAAAAAAATTGACAAAACTAAGTTGAAAAATTAAAATTGAAAAACAGTAAGTTCAGTCAATCAATTTAACCTATGTAAATCCTATCTAAATAGCTTAAATTGATACAAAGTAATAAATATCGGGAATAATTCCAAGAGTAGGGTTATATAATTTGTCGTTTTTTTCCCAGAATAAGAAATGAACGCTCTCATGGAAGACATTCGAGCTACTGAGATCAACGAAGATTGTAAGCACGTATTGAATAAAGAAACTTTGAATATGAAAATAGACGAAATTTATGAATTTGATTTAAACGGATATATAGTTTATCGTAACTTTTTGTCACAATCAGATGTGCAGAAAATCAATAATATTCTTGACGATGCGAAAGTCAAAATTGAGCCCAAAATGGGTAAATTTTCTTTTTTACCATTATCGCCATATTTTTTTGACTTAATGGCTCATCCTAAAACTTTAGAAATATTAAGAGTGATGCTTGGTGATTGGTTTCGCTTCGATCACGCTATAGGACTAGAGATGGATAAGACATCAAAAGCTTGTCAACCTATACATGCTGGACTATTGAAAGAACAGCGCTCATTTTTTTATCAATGGATTCATGGTCAGATGCGCAATGGACTAGTTAAAGTGATTTATGCTTTGAATGATGTTAATCCTGGTGACGGTGGATTCGTTTGTATTCCAGGTAGTCACAAAACAAACTTAGATTACTATCCTAAGATAAATTCACATTTAGTTGTACAGCCTACTTTAAAGGCTGGAGACATGTTGATATTTACCGAAGCCCTTGTTCATGGAAGTAAAAAATGGACTGCAGAGAACAGACGACGAGCTCTTATATATAGCTATGCTCCAGGTTATTTTGCCTGGAAAAACTACGACTCGATGAAAGATTATCTAAAACTTGCCAGTGATCAACTTCAAAAAGATTTATTAAGACCTCCCTACGTTGGGGGGTTTGATGAATTTGTCTTTGAAAATGCGGAAGGTCACTTGTCTACAGATGCTAACTGGGCTTGGTATAATCATAGTCGCTTGCCGCATAGTTTCGATTCTTTACTAATTGCTAAAATTAAAAATAGGATTATAACTAATGTCATTAAGAAAATTATAAAATTGATATCAAATTAATTAGCTTTTCTCATTCAGATGCAATGCTCAAAATGGCAAAATCACCTCAACTACGTCAAGCCATGAGTAGGGCTGTTCACCAACGCGTACTCGACCACTTTGACTGGGAAGTCAAGGTAGAAACCATGCTTGGAATCTACCACGAAGCGATCAATAGATATGTAGCTGAAGGAACACAGTTTTCAATGAGATAGAAATCGTAATGTTTCAAATATTCAAGTGATCTGAACTACGCCAAGTGACTAATAACAAAGATCGCCAGCATATACCTTACTATATTTCTGACTTAGAGCTTATGCCATGAAAATTGCCTTTGTCAATCCGCCTGGAACTATAGCTTATTATTGGGGATTTATTTGGAAGATACCAAATGACATAAAAAAATAGCAATATAATATTGTTCACATCAGCGATTACTCACAATTTGTTCCAATTATCAGAGTTTTAAATCCATCAATTGTCTCAAGTCGATTAAGTCAATAACAGCGAATCGTGTAAATCAAGTAAATCTGTTTAGATAGGAGACAAACCAGTGCAAAACAATCAATATTGCGAAGAGTTCCAACAGCAGGGTTATATCATTTGTAGAAATTTCTTCTCAGAAGAAGAAATGACCACTCTCATGGAAGACATTCGAGCTACTGAAATCAACGAAGATGGTAAGCATGTATTGAATAAAGGAACTTTAAATTTTTACAGTAACCTCTTTTCTCGTAGCCAAAAAATTCAGGAGTTTGTCTCTCAGCCTAGATTGGTAGATTTGCTTAAACAGGTCATTGGTCCTGATTTTTGGATTCGATGGGATCAGGCAGTGGCAAAAGGACCAGGTGCAGTTACATTTCCTTGGCACCAGGATAATGCCTACAGCGGGCTCAAAGACCTTCACTACCAACTGTGGATTGCTCTTACCAAGATGACCTCTGAAAACGGTGGGCTTTGGCTTGTACCTGGCAGCGACAAGAGTATTTTACCCCACAAAAAAATTGACAAACATGCTGTTTATCAGGGAACACCAGAGAATCCAGTCTTTGTTGAAGCCAAGCCTGGGGATGTGGTGCTGTTTTCATCCTTGACACTCCACAGTACTACACCCAACGTTTCTCAAGATGCTCGTTGGGCCTATGTGGTGGAATACATGTCCCTAGAGCACTTTGATCCTACCATCAAACCACCCTATTTCGTAGTTGCCAGAGATGGCAAGCGTCAGCCGGAGTTCGTTAATTTTTATCGAGGTAAACTCAATATCGCCAACCAGCTCAAATATTTGCCAAGAGCCCTGGGAAAAGTTGCTCCAGACTGGGCAAAAAATGCCGTCTTAGGAAGAAATTGAGATGCAGTATCGTACTCTCGGTAGAACTGGTCTCAAAGTTTCCGCAATCGGTATTGGCACTTGGCAACTGAGCGGTCCTTTGATAATTGGTGGTCAACCAGACGGTTTTGATGATCCGGGGCAGGACAAAGTGATTGATTTGATCCGTGCCTGTGGAGAGCTTGGTATCAACTTCATCGATTCAGCGGAAATATATGGAGATGGGGAAGGAGAGAGGCGCGTTGGGGAAGCAATCAAGGGAAACAGAGATCAATGGATCTTGAGTACTAAGTTTGGATGGCGGCTGGGAAAAGATGGAAACAGAATCACTAATCCTAGCCCCGATACTATCGGCAAAAGTCTTGAGGGCAGCCTGAAGCGACTGCAAACAGATTATGTCGATATATACCTCTACCATTGTCATCCAGACCCCAATAGGATTTTAGAGGGTAGGGAGGTCTTAGAAACTTTAAAACAGGAGGGGAAGATCCGGTTTTACGGCATCTCTACCTACGATCATAAAGTTTTAGGTCAGCTGGCGGCTCAAAATGCTGCTGAGGTGATTCTGTTTGAACAGTCTCTTCTGACCCATCCATCTCAAATGCTCAACTTAGTAAAAGAACACAATCTCGGAGCAATAGTCCGGGGAGCGTTCAAATCAGGTCTGTTGTCAGGGAAGTATTTCTACCAAAAACCCCAGTTTTCTGACCAAGACTTCCGTAAGCACAAATTTCCCCTCTGGGATCCTCAAAAGTGCGCAGTTTATGAACAATTTCTTTCAGAAGGTGTTCCGATGACTGCTTTTGCCCTCCGCTATCTATTGGACTTTGATACCACCCACACTATAGTTCTAGGTAGTAGGTCTATTCAGAATTACCGAGATGCATTAAGGGTGTTTGAACTTTCTCCTTTAGATCAGAAAACCCATGAGGCTTTGCGGAGGGTCAGGCAGCAATTATTTTTAGGATCACTCAGGCGGAAAATCCAGCACCGAGTTAACGGCTATCTCAAAGGATATGTAAGAATGTCAGTCAAGATTAGATGATATAAATACTTGAAATGGATATGACCTTACCAAACTTTGTGATCATTGGTGTCCCCAAATCTGGGACGACGAGTCTCTGCAATAATCTAAGAAGGCACCCAGATATATTCATTGCTTATTGGAACAATGATCAGAAAATGGGGGTTAAGGAGATTGACTTCTTTAACCGTTACTATCACCGAGGAAGACAGTGGTATGAAAATCATTTCCAAATAGGGGCTGGTGAGACTGCTATTGGCGATGGTTCCTGTTACTTAAGTCTTACTTCGTTATGGCCGGAGGTGCCTCGTCGATTGGCGGATAACCTCCCTGAAGCCAAACTAATTTATATGGTTAGGCATCCAATAGATCGTATTGAGTCCATGTGGTGTGAACATGTTCGAGATGGGGATCGAATTCCTGAATTTAACATAGCTGTGCGTGAATGGAGACCTCTTTTAGATTCAAGTTTGTATTGGCAGCAAATCAACCAATTTCGGCGCTATTTTTCTGATGAACAAATTCTTGTAGTATTTTTTGAAGATTTCCGTACTGATCCGAAGGCAGTTTTGAAGCATTGCTTTGAATTTCTTGGGGTTGACTCCACTTACGATATTCCCAATGCCAGCAAAAACCATAATCCCCGCTCAAATATGCTAGTAGACAGAGCCATATGGTCAGGTTTGCGGCGTACAAAACTTGGAGTTGCTTCTCGACTGCTACCCATACAAGTTAAGAATATATTTCGTAAGTTTATTCAGAAAGAGATGGACTTTGTTCCGATCTGGGAGGAAGCTACGCTAAAATGGGCTACTGAAATTCTTGAAAAGGATGCTCGACAATTTCTTCAATATGCTGGCAGAGATGAATCATTTTGGGATTTGGGCACCAAAATGATTGGACGAAAGTTAGAACTATCGCAAAATAAAGAATTGAAAAAAATGAAACAAGAAATTCCATTTATCTCGGCTAATCCTGGGGATATTGAACTGATTAAATATCGTCAGTAGATCACTAAGTTTGTCAAGAATGGTATAGCAAGGCTATCAATGTTAAATTTTGAAAATGCAACAAAAACAAATAGCAATGAAAATTGTATTAATCGTTGCGTACTTCGGTAAATGGCCGATATGGTTTCCTGCTTTTCTACAATCCTGCAAATATAATCCTAGCATTGACTGGCTTTTCTTTACAGATTGTGATATTCCCGATGTTTCACTGAGCAATGTAAAATTTGTACCATTTACCCTTGAGGATTTTAGTTTGTTAGCCTCTGAAAAACTGGGCTTCAAAGTTGAACTTCCACTTGTTTACAAAATATGTGATTTTAAACCTACATTTGGTGTTGTTTTCCAAGATTATATTCATGACTATGATTTTTGGGGACACTGTGATATTGATGTCATCTGGGGAGATATTCGCAGCTTTATTAATGATAGCATTCTCAGTAAGTACGAAATCATATCAGCAAGAAAAGAAATGATGTGTGGTCATTTCAGTCTTTTTAGGAATAACAGTAAAATTAATAGTATTTTCACTAAAGTAGTTTATTATAAAGGTCTATTAAAACAGTTAAAAACTTGCGGTTTTGATGAAGCTGCTATGACAAATATCGTTAAATATTTAGCAGAAAAAGGAGAAGTCTTGGTCTATTGGCCAAACTGGTTAGTAAACTATGCAAATCCAAGCTTGATAAAACCAAGAAATCCCCTATTGCCAACTAATTGGCCCCAGTGGTTAGCACATTATGTGAATCCAAGTCGTGATCGTCTTATTGGACGTCTGTGGAGATATGTAAATAACTGGTATTGGGAAGGTGGAAAGTTGTACCACAAGACTGATGAAATTATGTACATACACTTCATGACATGGAAGAAGAGCTTAAAAGAGTGTCATTTTACTTATTCAGATGACCCAAAATCTTTTTATATATCTTACTCACACATCGGATTAAGTAAGTCTGATAGACCAGCTTTAGCTTCCCAAGCATCTTCACTGTTAGCTTTGGCTAAGACACAATGGAACTATGAAGTATGGCAACCGCTGGCTGGTCGTCGTATCCGGAAAGCATTACGAAGTTTTCAACGGAATAGTTGACTTAGCTGCTCCAATTCAATGAATTACTTAGTAAAACTGGAGATTGGCAACACACAGATCGACAGCGACTAATTCTTTAAAATCTCGTTAGTAAAACTTGTAAAAGCAATGATTTATTCTCAACAAGAACCGCCAACTAGAAGAGAACAGGACCGTTTATTAGTAACAGGTGGTGCTGGATTTATAGGTTCAAACTTTGTCCATCATTGGTGTGAACAATACCCTAATGATCGCGTTGTCGTACTTGATGCCCTCACCTATGCCGGAAACCGCCAAAATCTGGCAGACTTAACACATCTAGACAATTTTCGGTTTGTCCATGGGGACATTTGCGATCGCCCCCTGATAGATTCCCTACTACAGGAAGAAGCGATCAATACAGTGGCTCACTTTGCTGCCGAATCCCATGTTGACCGCTCAATTTTAGGACCAGATGCATTCGTCCGCACTAATGTCGTAGGTACTTTCACTCTCTTGGAGAGTTTTCGCAATCATTGGGAAAAAGGGGGAAAACTAGAGAGCGATCGCTTTCTTCATGTTTCCACAGATGAAGTATATGGCAGTCTTGGTCCCGACGAGCACGCCTTTACCGAAACCACGCCCTACGCCCCAAACAGCCCCTACTCAGCCTCTAAAGCTGGCAGTGATCATCTAGCCCGTGCGTACTATCATACCTATGGTTTACCTACCATAATCACTAATTGTTCTAATAATTACGGTCCCTACCATTTCCCTGAAAAATTAATTCCCTTGATGTGTATTAACATCCTGCTAGGCAAATCCCTCCCAGTGTATGGAGATGGGCAGAACATTCGCGATTGGCTATACGTAGGCGATCATTGCCGTGCTTTAGATATAGTTATTCACAAAGGTCAACCTGGTGAAACTTACAACATTGGCGGCAATAATGAAGTCAAAAATATTGACCTAGTTAATAAATTGTGCGAACTAATGAATGAGTTAGCACCTGATTTGCCTATACGTCCGGCTCAAAAGCTGATTACCTTCGTCAAAGATCGACCAGGGCATGACCGACGTTATGCCATTGATGCTAGCAAAATTAGAACTGAATTGGGTTGGATTCCAGCAGAGACTGTAGAAGGAGGGCTTCGCCACACAATTGAGTGGTATCTAACTCACCGCGATTGGTGGCAGCCTTTGCTGTCACAAGAGTATCAAGCCTACTATCGCCAAGTTTACGTGTAGAGTTTCAACCATTCATTTTGTAATTCGATTACCCGCTATGGTGAGCTGTCGTGCATTAAAAATGCACAACACCAAGGCAGGAGGCAGGAGAGAGAAGGAACAATAGTTTCAGTAATTAACTAATATCAAATGAATATACAAATTCAATGTGTAACAACTTAGTAATTTAATCGATTAATTTATTAGACCAAAAAATATAGTGACATAAGTAAACTTTACAAAAATGTTAAAAATAATCAATCTAAAATTGGTGATGATGACCATTTTGGGATTGACATTATCTTTAATTTTCAGTTGCGGTAATTCCCAAAATACCGTTGAATCACCCCAACCAAATGAGTCAGTTAATGCTAATCAAGTAACTAGTATAACTAACTCTTATGATGCCAAATCATCTTTAGGTATTAATCTTTATCGTGTTTCCAATTGGTCAAGCGAACTACCTTTTTTAGATGCCTTTAAATCTTCAAAAAAATGGCTTACTCAATGCGCACGTGGAGAATCAGGCTGTAGCAATTCTTGGAGTACGAATGAATACGATAAACTAGATTTGGATGAACATGGCTGGGTTAAATCTTTGCCTCGACCAGAAGCGGCTCCTGAGTACACTCGTGTTGCCACTGTAATGTTTAGAGATATAGGTAATTATCCCGGAGGGCAGTATGTTGTTCTCTACGACGGAGAAGGCACCATAGAATACAAGTTTGATGCTAATAAAGATGAAGCAGCTTCGAGACCAGGAAAGGATATAATTAATGTAACTCCATCAAACGCTGGCATCTATCTAGCAATTACTTCTACCGACCCTAATAAAACAGGTAACTATATTCGCAACATCCATGTTTTTAAAACTGAATATGAAGATAACTATGAATCTGAAATATTTAATCCTAAGTTTATAGACAAAATTAGTAAGTTTAAAGCCCTCCGTTTTATGGACTGGATGAATACCAATAGTTCGGAGCAAAGAGAATGGAAAAATAGACCAAAACTAGAGGATGCCTCATACGCCCATGGGAAAGGTGTACCCGCAGAAATTATGATTGAACTAGCCAATCGGCTAAAGATTGACCCTTGGTTTAATATGCCGCACATGGCTACAGATCAATATCTAACTAACTTTGCCCAGCTAGTGAAAGAAAATTTAGATCCAGATTTAACAATTTACTTGGAATACTCCAATGAAGTTTGGAATTCTAACTTCAAACAATTTCACTGGGTCAAGGATAATGGCGCAATTCCAGGTGGTAAGACTCCACATCAATCATACGGTGTGCGAACTGCTCAAATGTGCGAAATTTGGAAGGAGGCGTTTGCTCAAGAGAGTAACCGAGTCAAATGTGTTATGGGAACTCACACAGCTAATCCTTGGGTTGCCGGACAGGTTTTGAATTGCGACAAATGGACAGAAGCTCCTTGCTATAAACATGGTATCGATGCGCTAGCAATAACTGGATATTTTAGTGGTCGATTAGGTCAACCTAAATATAAAAATATTGTAGAATCCTGGATAGATGATCCAAATATAAATGAATTTGAAAGAGCTTTAACTCAATTGAAAGATGGAAGTGTGTTGGGTACGGAAGGTGATAATACAGAAGATTTAGTAAAACGCTTTAATGATTATTCAAAAATAGCTCAAGAAAAAGGATTAGAGTTACTCGTTTATGAAGGTGGTAGTCATGTTGTTGGCAAAAAAGAAGTAGCACATAACAAAAAACTAACAGGATTTTTTATAGAATTGCATAGAAAACCAGAATTTTATGATAGATATACGGAAATGCTAGAAGCTTGGAAAGATCCTGAAGGAACTCGTACTTTATTTATGCATTTCTCATCTATAGGCAAGCCCAATAAATGGGGAAGTTGGGGGGCTTTGGAACACATAGATCAAGATAGTTCACCTAGATATGATGCCCTCATCGACTTTATTGAGTAAAATCAAATTATTGATGCTGAAAAATTGGAGCTTTTCGTTATAGGAGAATTATATTAAATTGCATTCAGTTAGTCTTATAAATAAGTGAAATATATCTATTTTTTAGATGGTTTTACTTTAAGTTTAATTTTGACAAGGATAAAAATGTCTAACCAAATAATTAAGGTATTACTAATTGTAGAACAATGTAATCCCGAGGGTTTTTCTGTACCATTAGAAGGCTATAATTATTACAAGGCAATTAGCGAAATAGCGGATGTCACTCTTGTTACTCATGGCAGGAATGAAGCAACTATTCAAAAAATTGCAACTGATCAAAATGTTGTTTATATGTACGAAAGTGCATTGAGCGCCAAGTACCATTCAATCGTAGAAAATTTTACCTCTAGAGGAAGAGTTAACTGGCCATTATATAATGCATTAACTTACCCTATATATGCAGAATTTAATCATAATGTCTATAAAAAGTTCAAAAGTCGAATTCTCAAGGGAGATTACGACATAGTACATGTTATAACTCCGATGATGCCTAGGTATCCGGCTAAGATCGTTAAAGCATGTAAAAATACTCCTTTTATTCTAGGACCAGTTAATGGAGGCGTTCCTTTTCCACCAGGTTTTCAAGAAGTAGCTAAACAAGAATCTGCTCAATTTAATTTCTTGAGAGCAATTGGTAGGTATTTAATACCAGGATATGTGGAAACATATAAAAAAGCAGATAAAGTATTAGCTGGTTCAACTTTTACTTTAAATATGTTGAAAGATATATTTAAACTTTCAGATAAAAATATACAACTTTTCTATGAAAATGGTATTTTAAAGGAATTTTTAAATAGTCAGAAAATAGCAAATAAATCAGAAAAACTTAACTTGCTATTTGTGGGCAGATTAGTTCCTTACAAAGGAGCTGACATGGTTATTGAAGCAATTGGCAAATTGGAACAATCAATCCAAAATAGAGTAGCGTTCACAATAGTAGGTGATGGTTCAGAAAAAAGCAGTTTGGAAAAAAGAGTCCAAGAGCTTAATTTGGACAAAATTGTAAAATTTGCAGGCTGGGTTCCTCAAAAAGATACAGTTGAATATTATAGTAATGCCGATGTATTTTGCTTTCCTTCTATTAGAGAATTTGGCGGAGCAGTAGTATTAGAGGCTATGGCTTGCGGATTGCCCTGTATTGTTGTCAATAACGGTGGCATTGGAGAATATGTAAACCCAAAAATAGGTTTTAGTATAGAACCTGTTTCGAGAGAATACGTTATTAAGGAATTAACAGATAAAATAAGAACTCTGGTCAAAGATGAGAAGTTACGGGCAGATATGTCAGCAAACTCTATCGAAAGAGTTCGAGAATTTGAATGGGGACATAAGGCAATGCAGATAATTAATCTGTATAAACAGATGATTAACGCTAACAGTCATCTAAGTTTAGACAATTAAGATGATTCAAAATTTTAGAATAATTAAATACTTTAAGAAATTGCATAATCATCATATAAGCCATCACAACCATAAACCAAATCCTAATTTTTAGAAATTATTAAACTTGGAGTGAATGAAGAAAGATTATATGGAGGCTCAATAGGTTGTGAAAGAAAATAAAAAAGTCCGTCTAGATCCAGTATTTGTAATTGGCTACAGCAGATCGGGTACAACTATGCTGCGCCTGATGCTTAATAGACACCCAGAGCTCTTTATACCCAAAGAGTCAGAGGCTTTTCAACGAATTCCTAGACAATATCGTCATCGGACTCATCAAATTAAAGATATTGATTGGATCCTGAAAACAATACCAGATTACTATGATTTAATCCTGAATGAAGAATATTTTAGGGAACTTTTACAGGAAAACCTCCCAGCTGACAATAGTGTATTATTAGCTTGCCTCTATCAAGCTTGTGCTATCTCGATGGGCAAAGAAAATGCTCGTTGGGGAGAAAAAAAGCCTCAAAATTGGCAGTTTGTTTATCGCCTTCAACAATGGTATCCTGAAGCACAATTTGTTAATATTATCCGTGACCCACGAGACGTGATCAGCTCGATGGAAAAGTCTTTACCTCAAATTGTACCACTAAGGAATATTTTTCCAGCGCATATTATCCTTGCTTGGCAGTGGCAATTTGTATTTAGAATCATGACTAAACAAGGAGAAATACTAGGCAATAAGCGTTATTTAAAGCTAAAATATGAAGATTTAGTATCAGGTCCTATTACCAACTTAAAAACAATCTGTAAATTCTTAAGTTTGAATACTGATTTCATCAATGAAATGCTAAACTTTAATGAGGATGCGCGGAATCCTCAAATAGGTGACGGTGGTCAGCATATGCTGGGTACAAAGAAAGAATTGAATGTGCAGAGCGTTGGCAAATTCAAGACTTTTTTAAGTGAGCAGCAGATCAAAGACATTGAATTTATTTGTGGCGATTTAATGGAAAAAATGGGCTATCCAAGGCTTTATAGTCCTCCAGCCGTTGGGCAACGTGCCCGCATAATTGCTATCTGTAATCTACTTACTTTCATCTGGAAAGGAGTCCGGGCAAATCGTTTGATAAAGGGGAGTCTTTGATTAAAAATCTCCACAGTGATGCAAGAACATTTTCATTGTTAATTTATTACTAGGAGTTGATATGACCACCAACACA
This sequence comes from Symploca sp. SIO2E9, assembly GCA_010692645.1. Taxonomy (GTDB): domain Bacteria; phylum Cyanobacteriota; class Cyanobacteriia; order Cyanobacteriales; family Coleofasciculaceae; genus SIO3C6. The sequence continues at coordinate 86,039 of JAAHGS010000019.1, read as the reverse complement.
TTAAAGTACTCTACTGCATTATCAACACTCACTGACCGGTTGTGGACAGGGGATCAGGCTCGAGCAATGGAAAGGTTGATTGCTCGATTTAGTCTTGGTCGAAAAGCATATAGTCTTGTTCAAAGCCAAAGAGAAAGCCGTAATCCTACTGCCAGCAAACAGCATCTGACCATTCGTGACCAATCAGTCTTTGGTAATCTTACCGCCGAGACATATGTCAAGGAAATTCGCCGGGAAGGGGTGGCGTTTGGTGTAAATTTACCCGATCCTATGGTAAAAGAAGTCTACCAATATGCCTGCACAACTCCTTGTTCCGCAACTGGAGAGGCAAGAGCAGAGGGTGAATTTCTAATCACAGAGGTAAAAAACGGTTGTCTGCGAGACAAGCATCCAGTAGCGCTAGCAGAGTTTAGTGACTCAACTTTAATGGGTTGTGAAGCAATCGAGAAGTTAGTGCAAGACCCTCTGCTTCTACAAGTAGCTCGGGGATATTTGGGTTATTGGCCAACTCGAATATTGCGGTATATGAGTTGGACAATGATTTCCAATTTACCTGATGAACAACAAAAGCGGCTCAATGAACCAGTAATTTATCATTACGATATTCCTGGTTATAATTCTGTAAGAATTTATTTTTACATAACTGATGTGGATACATCTTCCGGCCCTCACGTTATGATTAAGACTTCTCATGACAAGAAGCCCTTAAAGATGTTATTTTCTCCCTGTCAACAAACTGACGATGCTGTGCATAATTATTACGGCAAAGAGCAGGAAATTGTTATTGAAGGGAAGAGAGGTTTGGGTTTCTTTCAAGACCCTTTCTGCTTTCATAAAGCAACTACCCCAATTACAAAAGACCGGCTTTTGCTTCAAATTCGATACTTTTAGAAAGATGCTCTGAATTAGCGTTTGCCTATTTTTTTATGGGCAAATCCCATTCTCTAAGTCGTCGAATTCAAGAGGCAAGGTTTGAAGCAAGTCGGATTAGTTGCCATCGGACGCAACGAAGGTGAACGCCTACGCCAGTGTTTGCTTTCTGTGATCGGGAAAGTTGCCCATATTGTCTATGTTGATTCTGGCTCAACAGATGGTAGTGTGGAAATGGCTAGATCCTTAGGAGTAGATGTAGTTGAACTTGACTTGTCTATCCCCTTTACAGCTGCTCGCGCTAGGAATGAGGGCTTTGCCCATCTACTGGCAGCAAACCAGGACATTGAATTGGTTCAATTTGTTGATGGCGACTGCGAAGTAGTTGAAGGGTGGTTAGTTCACGCCCAACAGGAACTTGAAGCCAAACCTCAGCTCGCTGTAGTTTGTGGTCGTCGGCGGGAACGCTTCCCCGAAAGTTCGATCTACAATCAATTATGCGACATTGAGTGGGATACGCCAATTGGCGAAGCTAAAGCCTGTGGCGGAGATTCGATGATGCGTGTGGAAGCCTTTGAGCAAGTTGGCGGTTTTAATCCCACTCTAATTGCTGGTGAGGAACCGGAACTGTGTGTACGGATTCGTCAGCAAGGGTGGAAGATTGCGCGTCTTGATGCTGAGATGACTTTACATGATGCTCAAATGATGCGTTTCGAACAGTGGTGGAAGCGTTCTCTACGAGCAGGTCATGCCTATGCAGAGGGTTCCTGGTTACATGGTAGTCCTCCAGAGCGTCATTGGGTTAAGGAAAGTCTGAGTATTTGGCTCTGGGGGTTATTATTACCACTGCTTGCCTTGGGAGCAGCATGGCCCACCACTGGCTTAAGCCTATTGTTGCTAGGGGGTTATCCTTTAGTGACCTATCGCAGCTATCGCTATACCTTACAGCAAGGTTTTAGCTCCAAGGGTGCTGCTATTTATGCCATCTCTTGTGTGTTGAGCAAGTTTCCTGGAGTACAGGGTCAGATTCAGTTTCACTTGAGCAGATTACTAGGAAGACGTCGCAGCTTGGTTGAATACAAAACTCCCATCCTTAATTAGAGGCTAATCAGTCAGGCTTTTTTATTCTCATGTTTTTTATTCAGATATTCAGAAAAGTTCTCGTATAACTTAGTAGCCTCTTCTACAAGAAATGATAAAATGAGGAAACTAATTGCAAGTATGGCAGTATTAGGTTTGTCGATTAATTCTCCAGGTATTGCCAATTCACAGGAACTATTAATTTCAATCTCTGAGTGAAGTAGGTTCGGAGCCCCATTTGTACCGAACGTTCGGTACAAATGGGGCTCGTGATAATTTACAGAACATTCGGTACAATAAAAAAATGCAAAGAACCGAAAAAAAGCGTCGCTGAACTCGGCACCGTTCTAATCTTCCCATTTCTGGACTTCTTTGTCAATTTCAGGAAAGCCGATTAAACTATGTCTAGAGAAAAAACTATTGCTAAACTGATTGGAGTATTTCGACAGTATGGCTATGAGGGAACAACTCTTTCCCGTCTCTCCAAGGCAACGGGGTTAGGGAGAGCAAGTCTCTACCACTACTTTCCCAGGGGTAAGGAAGAGATGGCTGCAGCAGTGTTGGAATACGTCAATCGTTGGTTTGAGACAACGGTTTTGGCTAGTTTGCGGACCAGTGACAATCCAAGCCAACGCCTTCGGGTAATGTGCCAGAACATAAATGAGTTTTACTCTCAAGGGCAGGAGACTTGCTTGCTCAATATCATGTCTTTTGGGGAGGCGAATGATTTATTTCACGCATCAATCCAGCAAGCTCTCAAAACTTGGATTGATCAACTAGCTAAAGTCTTAGTTGAGGCAGGAATTGAACCAGAAGTAGCACGGCACAAGGCAGAGGATGCAGTGATACAAATCCAAGGGGTGTTGGTGTTGGTTAGGGCATTCGATGATATAGCTCCCTTTGAGCGCGTTTTAGCTAATCTTCCTGAGAAGCTCTTGGATGACTAGTTAAAATCTTCAACTTTTATAATTTTTTACTAAATTGAAAATCCAAAATCCAATGATTTCCTCAAACCTAAGAATCATCACTTTACTCCCCAGTGCCACAGAAATAGTGGCGGCATTAGGTTTAACTGATAAAATCGTGGGGCGATCGCACGAATGTGACTATCCCCCAGAAATTCAAAATCGACCTATTTGCACTGAGGCACAAATCAACAGCGAAAAACCCAGCGCCCAAATTGATACCGATGTCCTCAATTTAGTACAGAAAGCCCTTAGTATCTACCAAATCAAAATAGATGTCCTAGAAGAGTTGCAACCAACTCACATTGTCACTCAAGACCAATGTGACGTCTGTGCTGTCAACCTTGATGTTGTCGAGGAAGCTGTTGCTACACTTACTCACAGCAACCCCAAGCTGATTTCCTTGCAGCCAAATTTACTTACCGAAGTTTGGACAGATATTGAGCGAGTTGCTACCATTCTAGGAGTAGAATCACAACCTCTGCTGACTCAATTGCAGTCTCGCCTCGAAGCCTGTAGGCAAAAGACGCAAGTACTACCGGAAAAAGCCTGTCCCACAGTCGCCTGCATCGAGTGGACTGAACCCCTGATGGCAGCTGCTAATTGGATCCCAGAATTACTAAAAATTGCTGGTGGCAATCCTTTATTTGGAACTTTGGGCGAGCATTCCCCTTACCTAAAATGGGGAGATTTAGTAACGGCTGATCCAGAAGTAATAATTATTATGCCCTGCGGCTTTGATTTAGAACGCACGCGACAAGAAGCCAAGCAGCTTATTCAGCATCCAGAGTGGTCAAAATTGCAAGCTGTCGGCAGTAGCAAAGTTTATATTAGTGATGGGAATGCTTATTTCAACCGTCCAGGACCACGACTAGTAGATTCTTTAGAAATTTTGGCAGAGATTCTACATCCAGAACTATTCAATTTTGGCTATGAAGGAACTCGGTGGCAGAGCTTAAGAGTTGCTAAGACTTAAGTAGTATTGGCAAAAAAGCTCTCTATGGTATATAATCGAGTCTTCTCGATCATCAAGGGTGAATATAGGATAGATGATTGTGGCGAGAGTACTCCCGCTATGCTTTCTGGTTTGGCGGGAGGTAGCTCGTTGCGATTGATACAAGAGAAAAAATACCCGCCTTTGTCATTAAGACGGGCGATTTAGCAAAGAACCAGAGTTACTAACTGTTACCTGACGTAACAGCTGTTGATATATTTCTATAATTGACGATCAACCTTAATTAATCCTGAAAAAGCCATGAGAGTTAGCTGAACAGACTTTAACTAGTAGTTAGGGCTTGTGGGAAGTAGTTAAGTTATCTATGTATGCGCTCCCGTTGGCAAAATTATGACTTATCTATCATCAAAAGTTTTAAATTATGCAGATTAGATTTAGTTTAGCTTACCTCTCCCCCTCTCCCCCTCTCTCTTCCCTCTCCCTCAATAGAAAAGCGCTATAACTCTGCCTTCAAATCCCTTTCCATCAAAACTTCCACCGCTTGCTGAGGAGTAATGAGATTATTGAGCAAACGATGAACCTCTCTAGAAATTGGTACTGGAATCTCCTCACGATTGGCAATTTCAATCAAGACATTAGTAGTGTTAACCCCTTCGGCGGTACTCTGCAACTGTGTCAAGATTTCCTCCAAACTCTTCCCCTGAGCCAAACCATAACCAACTCGATAGTTACGACTTAGAGGGCTACTGCAAGTTGCCAACATATCCCCCAAACCAGATAAGCCAAAAAAAGTTTCAGTTTTTCCACCAAGGTGGGTGCCGATACGAATAATTTCTGCTAGGGCACGAGTAATTAGAGCTGATTTAGCATTAGTACCTAATTGCAGACCATCGCAAACTCCAGCTGCGATCGCCATCACATTCTTAAGGGTACCCCCTAATTCTACACCAATCGGGTCTTGAGAGCGATAAACACGGAAGCGCTCACAGGCAAAGATATTTTGCACAGTTTGAACCACTGCCAGGTTAGTACTGGCAACTACTGTTGCTGCTGGCAATCCCTGTTCAATTTCCTTGGAAAGATTAGGTCCAGAGAGTACCACAATCGGATGCCCCGGAAACGCTGCTTGCCAAATTTGGGAAGGAGTAAGGGTAGTAGCTAGGTCTAAACCCTTTGTTGCTGTTATGATTATAGTCTCCTTGTTGATGCCAATGGCTTTAATCTTGGCAACAGTAGCTGCAACTCCTTTCATAGGAATAGCTGAGACAATAATCTCGGCATCAGCCAAAACTTCTTCCAACTGTTGGTTACTGCTACGTGACCACAAGCATACTTGATGAGCGTTACTACGTGCCAAATTTGCCAAAGCTGAACCCCAAGCGCCAGTACCTAACACTATTAGGTTTGCAGGTTGAGTTTGTACTTGCTTAGAGGGATTAAACTTCTCCATATCATCACCGACTTGCTATTGTCAAACCCAAAAGCCTGAAATAATTTGGCGTATTTTCTTAAAGATTAACTGTACCATCAGGCATCGTCGCACCTGCCAGATTAGCTCCCTTAAAATCAGCGCCACCACGATGATTTTCTCTAAGGCGAGCTCCTTGGAGATTAGCACAGGTGAGGTTGGCATTCCTGAAATTGGTTTGTGCCAAGTTAGCATCCTCCAGCTTAACCCCTTCCAATTGTGCTTGCTCCAAGTTAGCTTTACTGAGATTGCATTTTGTTAGGTTAGCTCCCTTGAGATTTGCTCTAGCTAAATTGGCATCACATAAGTAGACTCCTTTAAGGTTGGCACCACTAAGATTAGAGTCTTGAAGATTAGCTTCATTGAAGTTAGCATTAGCAAGATTAGCATTACTGAGATTGGCATTTTTGAGATTAGCACCCCTCAGGGTTGCTTCACTTAAATCAGCGCCTCTCAAATTGATACCCCTCAAATCAGCTTGAGACACATCCAGACAGCCGAGTGAAATCCCGTCTTCATTCAAATCTTGCAGAGCATGGAGGCGAGCGTAGCTAGTAGTAACTTTCGTAGCAGCAGCTTGATCAATAATCTGCCATGCTTCATAATGCTTTCTTTTTTTGCGGTCGCGGCTTTCGAGCAAGTAAAGAATTGCTACAACTAGAATACTAAAGCCTTCGAGATGATCGACTGAAATCACAGAGACAAAGTGCGTCGCCCAACAACTCAGAGGCGATTGACAACTAGGGGAGTTATGTAATTGCCGCTCTAAGGTTTGAAGTGCTAAAAGTGCTGTATAAGCAACTAAAAAAGAGAGCAGGATTCTAAATCTGACAGAACTATCTAGTAGTCGCACAAAATACTGCTGGCTATTGAGTACCCACTGCTTAACCCGCCTTCCTAGCTTAAAGTGCACTTCTACTTTTCCTTTGGCTCGTGGTAATAGTTAATGAACCATTAACTGTTCATATAGCGTTTCTCGAATAACTGAGATACACCTAGTTCTGTTGCCTGCTTCCTGCTCCCTACTCCCTGCTCCCTAAAAGCAAGAAGTTTGTATCTCACCAATTTGAGAAGTGCTATAGTTCATTGGGAAAGTATTTCACAACTGTCGAATACTAAGCCAATGAACCATGAGCAATAAAATATGAACCATGAACCATAAAACGATAAGACCTTTACCTCTTGCCTCCTAGCCACTGTGGGGTCAAATCACGGCAACAATAAGCCAAAGACAATAAAGAAGCCAGCAAATAGAGCAATCAGGAAAGCTCCTAGCTCTTCTGAGGCAGAAGATTTAGAGCGATTATTGGTAGTCAAGTCTTGGCGATAGCCGCAGTACAAGCATTGAAAAACATCATGTTCACTGTGTTCACAGCGGACTAATCCATTTTTGTTGCATTTTGGACACTTAAGTCCCTGTGGTTCAAACATAGGTCTTTTCTCCTAGCTGAGGTGGTTGGTTCAGAGCAATTGAGAAACTTCAATTCCATTGACACCTCACACTCTTTAAAATTAAAACAAATTACATCTAAATTTATTCTTTTGTAAAAAAACTAGATAATTTAGATTTCCAGGAAGCGCTCAATTACTGATTAGATCATGCAAGAACTTTATCCCCTTAGGGAACCTTACAATCAAGGAAATCTCAAGGTTTCTGAGCTGCACACCATTTATTTTGAAGAGTCTGGCAATCCGAAAGGCAAACCAGTTGTGTTTTTGCATGGTGGTCCTGGGGGAGGGAGCCAACCGAAATATCGCCAATACTTTGACCCTGCCAAATGGCGAGTCATACTCTTTGATCAGAGAGGCTGTGGCAAAAGTACTCCCCATGCAGAATTAAAACACAATACCACCTGGGATTTAGTCAGTGATATTGAAAAACTGCGAGTCAAGTTGGGGATTGAGCAGTGGTTTGTTTTTGGAGGTAGTTGGGGAAGTACTCTATCGTTAGCTTATAGTCAAACCCATCCTCAACACTGCCTAGGACTGATTCTACGCGGCATTTTTATGCTCAGGCAAAAGGAAATTCAATGGTTTTATCAGCAAGGAGCAAGCTATATCTTTCCAGATGCCTGGGAGGAATATGTCAAACCAATTCCAAAGGAGGAGCGTCATGACTTACTGGGAGCCTATTATCGGCGCTTAACTAGCCCAGACGCTCAAATAAGATTAGAAGCAGCCCGTACTTGGTCAGTTTGGGAGGCAAGTACCAGTAAACTCTTTCAAGACCAAAACCTGATGGCAAGGTTTGGCAATAGTCACTTCGCCGCTGCCTTTGCCAGGATTGAATGCCATTATTTTATCAATAAAGGCTTTTTTGAGTCAGAAGACCAGTTGCTGCAAAACATTGATCGCATTCGTCATCTCCCTGCTACCATCGTGCAGGGGCGTTACGATGTGGTCTGTCCGATGATTTCAGCTTGGGAGCTGCATCGCGCTTGGCCAGAAGCAGAATTAATTGTCATTCCTGATGCTGGACATTCGATGTCAGAACCGGGCATTCGTAACGCCTTAATTGAGGCTACTGATAAGTTTGCAAGTTATTGATCAACATCAAGAGCAGGCTAAGAACTTGTCTTTCGCCCGAGAGTAGTAATATAAAGGACTGCCTCATCAGCAGGAATGCCTAGCACCTCATTGACTTGGTCATCAAAAAAACCAGCAATACCACTTACTCCTAAATCCAAACCAATAGCTGCTAAATTTAGGCGTTGTCCTAGGTGCCCTGCATCCATATGGAGATAGCGATAGGCACGATCCCCAAATTTGCTCACAGCCTTCTTTAAGTCGGCTGTGTGGAACACCACTGCCGCCGCATCTCGACCCAAATCTTGCCACAGACACAAGTAGTGCAACTCCCTGCGGAAGTTCTTAAATCGAATCTGCCGCAGTTCTTGGGCTTGGGGCGCATAATAGTAGCAACCTTCCTCTAATTGAGTAACCCCAGATACTGCTACAAAGGTTTCAATCAGACTCAAATCGAAATAATCTGGTGAACTATCTAAACCTTGCCCAAAATAGTGGTGTGGTTGGTAAGTGAAATCCAGTAGAGCTTTGAGTTCCTTGAGGGTGAGGCTATCACCATTGTAATTGCGAGTAGAACGCCGTTTGAGAATTGTGTGTTCTAATGCTTCTAAGGGTAATCTTTGAGGGCTTGATCCTTCCCAATAAATTGGTGTAGTAGTAGTTGAGACTTTAGTACAAAAAGGGAAATTATACTTATCCTCAAGGGGCTTTTCGCTCAAAAATTGCTTTGACTTGCCACTGTCGAAGTCCTGATTTCCCTTTTCTGCTATTTTCGTGGCACCATGCAAGTAATTCAACAATTGACCATCTGGAATTTCTGGATAGTCGGTTTGAGTGGCAGAGGGTAAAACGGTTGGGGTTGGGGGCAAGTTTTGTTGCTCCTGTAGTTGATCTGCCAGGGCAATGACTGTAATTGTACCTTCAAGTTCCGGATTCAGATAGAGCAAATTGTCCATCACTTCATCAGCAAAGCCGCCAATGAGGTGAGGTCGATAGTCTGCCAGGGCAGAGGCAAGCTCAATGTTACCGAGCAAATGACCAGTGTCTAGGAAAATCCTTCTGTAGGCACGGTCTTCATAGCGCCAAGCTGAGCGATAAAATACAGCTGTGATCGCGATTGCCAATTGGCTATTTTCTAAAGCTTGGTGTTGGAAACAGGCGGCTTGTAGATTAGACCAAACCTCACTCTCCCAAAAATGCACTAGAGAATGGGTGCGACATTGATAGTTATAGAGTCCTGGGGGCAGTAGGGGAGTACCACGGGAAATTAAATAAATCTCCGCTGGGTAAAGTCCACCAGCCGAGGGTGCTGCCCTCAGATACACTGATGTTCCCATCATCGTTTCCATTCTTGCGGTCAGACCATAGCTTAACAATAACAGCTGCGAAAGCCTGCTCCAGCTTTTGGTCTGTTCCTGCGTAGTGCCTTGGGGATTGTCCTTGAGGTAGGGCTTGAGGTCGAATTTGGCTCCGACCTTGTATTCTTTAAAAGGTACAGGTTGACTATCCCAATCAATGCCCTTGCCTTTGGAGGAAATCGTCTCGGGATGGTATTTAGTACGCTCGTGGTAGTGCTGAGCAATTGATACTGGTAGTTCTGACATGGTAGCTTCAAGATGGTTGGAGCTTCGCTTTTAATCTTGACATTTCGGCACACTCAAAAGTTGTCAATATTACCCACCTTCAGATTGATGAGGCTCCATAAGTATCAGGAGCTTTTGTTGTTAATTAGACCTCTTGCATAAATCCCGAGCAACCCCTCCCTAGCCCTCCCCTACAGGTCGAGGGAGCAAGTTTTCTTCCGCCCGCATCGGGGGGATTGAGGGGGGGCAATTTGACTTTTGCAAGAGGTCTATTCAATTTTTTTACCCCCACTCCGGGTGAACGAAATTTTGGTTGGAATTTTAATTCTCCCTGTCTGGAGCGTCTGGAGCGTCTGGAGCGTCTGCTTACTTATTTCCCCACACCTTTTTTCGCTCACCCCCCCACTCCCCACTCCCTACTCCCTACTCCCTATGACGAAAGTACTTCACTAGATACAGAAGCACTATAGCTTGCCGCTAGTTCAGCAGGGCTAGTACGTTCATAGGGTTCAAAAGGCTGATGAATCCAGGGGTTATCTGGTAAGTAGTCTGTGTAATAATCAGGTTTGAAGACAGAACAAGCTTTATACCAGATCACAGCAGTGCGAATCTCTGCAATTGCAGCACCATGCTCACGCTCTAACCATTTGACAGCTTCCTGTAGGCTGATGCCAGAATCTACTAAGTCATCTACTAGCAGTACACGAGAGCCTAATTGTTCAGCAGTCATTGCCAGGTGCTTAGAAAAGGTAATTGCACCTCGGAGGCGATTTTCTGGTCCAGTATAAGAAGAGGCAGAAATAATTGCCAGTGGCTGATGATAAATTCGACAAAGGATATCGCCAACTCGCAAACCCCCCTTAGCAATGCAGACAATTTGGTTAAACTCCCAGTTGCTGTGATAGATTATGGCAGCAAGCTGTTCAATTTTTTTGTGGTACTCGGACCAGGACAGGTAAAGTTCTGGCATAAAAAGCGTCTAGGAAGACATTAGAATCAAACAAAATAGTACAACAATTCGGTAATTTAGCTTGAGTAGAGGTTATCTTACGCTTATGAGATTGAGTCCAGGTTGCCAGTAAAGAAGCTGCCATGAGTGACATTTCCCCTTCTGATTCTTATGTTCCCCAAGCGACACCCCAACCCGAAAAGCTTAGTTTCTCAACTAAACTAGCCTACGGCGCTGGTGATATGGGACCAGCCATAACTGCCAACATTTTGGTATTTTTTCTGTTGCCTTTCTTCACCAACGTTGCTGGTTTGCCAGCTGGCTTAGCGGGCAGCGTTTTGATGATCGGCAAAATTTCCGATGCAATTAATGACCCTATTATCGGAGTTTTAAGCGATCGCACTCGCACTCGCTGGGGGCGTCGTCTACCCTGGATGCTATTTGGTGCAATTCCCTTTGGTCTTTTGTTTGGCTTGCAGTGGATTGTCCCTCACTTCAGCAATAACGACACTGTCAATAACTGGTTGCTATTTAGTTACTACGTCATTATTGGCATTCTGTTTAACATCGCCTACACTACTGTCAATTTACCCTACGCCGCCCTCACCCCAGAGTTAACCCAAGACTATAACGAACGTACTAGTCTCAATAGTTTTCGCTTTAGTTTTTCCATCGGTGCCAGTATTTTATCTTTAGTTTTGGCAGGGTTGAGTTTTAGTGAATATCGAGATGACCCTGCTAAGCAATATTTGGTCTTGGGGTTACTGTGTAGTTTGCTCTCAGTTATACCAATATTTTGGTCTGTGTTCCGTATCCAGGAGCGGGGATCACAACCAATATTAGCTAGTCGACAAAAACAAATTATCGGTAATATCCTCTCTGGGATTGGCACTTTATCTGTGTGCTACGGCGTTATTCGCATTATCCCTTTAACTGCTAACTTAGTAGGCGCACCGGGAAAATTTGATCTAATTAGCATCGCGACGATTCTAATTGGTTTGCAGATTACTCTGTTTGGTATAACCCTGCTGTTTTCTACCCCTGAACCTCACCTGAGCAGTAGTGATGCCGCCAGAGAGCGCTCTCAAAGTCAGAATATACCAGCCCTAACTTTTGTCGAGCAACTACAGGTTGTTTTCAGTAATCGACCTTTTTTATATTTGATTGGTATTTATCTTTGTTCTTGGCTAGCTGTACAGTTAACTGCCTCGATTTTGCTTTACTTTGTGGTTAGTTGGATGGGCTTAGAAAATACTGACTCTACCCTGGTTGCCCTTGGGGTTCAAGGCACCGCTCTAGTCATGCTGTTTTTCTGGAGGGTTGTAAGTGAGCGAGTGGGTAAAAAAGCAGTTTACTTTATGGGTATGAGCCTTTGGATTATTGCTCAAGTAGGTCTATTTTTGCTTCAGCCTGGTCAAACTAATTTGATGTATGGTTTGGCAATACTAGCCGGCTTTGGCGTCTCTGTTGCCTATCTCATTCCTTGGTCAATGGTGCCAGATGTCATCGAACTTGATGAACTTAATACTGGTCAACGTCGCGAAGGAATTTTTTATGGTTTCATGGTCTTGCTGCAAAAATTTGGTTTGGCGCTAGGGTTGTTTTTAGTTGGTCTGGCTTTAGAGGCAGCAGGATTTATTGAATCGGCTGCTGGAGAAGTAGTCCCCACACAGCCGGATTCCGCACTGCTGGCAATTCGCATCGCCATTGGTCCTCTACCAACCCTATTTTTAATTGCAGGTTTGATTCTTGCCTATTTCTATCCCATCACCCGTGAATTTCATGCGGAAATTCGCTTAAAACTTCAAGAGCGTAAGTTATCTCAGGATGGTTGATGGTTCATTGCTGATAGTTCATTATGTCCGGGGCTAAACTTTATTTCTGTTCCTTATTACCTATAAAGAACTCTCCACCCTACCAAAATAGTGGAGAGAGGGAGAAAGGGAGAGTGGGGGAGGGGGAGATATATGTAACCCTAATTTAGGAAATTGGTATAAATTATCCAATTTACTTTCCAACTCGACGATCTGATTTTTCTTCCCCTGCCTCGGGTGAACGAAATTTTGCTTGGGATTTGAATTCTCCGCGTCTGGAGCGTCGACCTGTCGACCTGTCTGCTTAGTTAATTTCCCCACGCCTTTTTTCGCTCACCCCCCTGCCTCCCCTGTGATGGGATATTTTTTATTTGTAAATCCCTTATCTGCCTGTCCCTCTGTCCCAGTAAGTGTAAAGACTAGAGGCAGCACTCAAGGGAGTACTAGCGACAACAGGAAATTGATAGTCAGTATTCTTGAGCAATTTACTTACTCCTTGTATCTTGTAACGTTTTCAATTGATGAAATTGCGGGAACTATTCCGAAATTAGGCAATCTAGTCCGAGTGGCTAACGGACAAAATTTAGATGCTAGTTGCGTTCATCGTTAATAAGCTTGCTGTTTATTCCTGAGTAGATACAGTTGGGAAATTATTGAAGCACTCACTTATCTTAGTGTGGTCTGGAAAACAAGCCGATGATTTGTATTCCTGGAAGTGCGATCTGCCTAATATCCTGTATTGGGAATGACAGTTTTTTGGTTGTTCCCTAACAATTTAATCGGCTGATGATGAGATGACTAGGTAGTTGGCAAAATCTTCAACTAATGATCATCAACGTGAATTTTGCGTGAAGTTGGGCGATTTTTTTCCCAGCAAATAGTCTGCCAAAGTCAGAGAAATTTTGGTGAGAGCTGATTTCTACTCCAGTGCTCGGAAAATCTTAATTGGAACTCAGTATAAAGGTTAAAGTGAAGAAGCTATAACTCTCTCTTTTTATCCTGTCTAGAGACTAATCTGCACTAATCTTGGTTGGGTTAGCGACTGTAGTAATAGTGGAATTATATCTCTGAGCTATGCTGGAATCGCAGTTGTTAAGGAAGTTGAAGTAAGCTGCATGAACTGGAGATTTTCAGAACCCTTAAGTATTGAAAAGGTGAAGGTGGCGATCGCCAATTTACCTAATTCATTGCAGGGTACAAAACTAGTACAGCTTTCAGATTTTCATTACGATGGCTTCAGACTATCGGAAAAAGTTCTAGGTCAAGCAATTGCAGCTACTAATGAGGCTCAACCTGATTTAGTAGTCTTGACTGGCGACTATGTAACCCATGCTCCAGAACCAATCTATCAGTTGGTGAAACACCTGAAGTATCTGCAAAGCCGCGCTGGAGTTTATGCAGTACTGGGCAACCATGATCTTTTCCGCCGCGACTCAAAAGCGCGAATTACTGATGCCCTAACCAGCATTGGGGTGCAAGTTTTGTGGAATGAGGTAGTCTATCCCCTCGGACCAGAATTACCTTTAGTAGGGTTAGCTGACTTTTTTTGGGAGGGTTTCAATCCTGCACCAGTAATGAACCAGCTTGATCAGGGAAAGCCCTGCATTGTCCTATCGCACAATCCTGACAGTGCCGAATTTTTGCAATCATGGCGGGTAGATTTACAGCTGTCTGGTCACACCCATGGTGGTCAGATAGTGATTCCAGGATTTGGACCGATAGCAAAATTTATGAATATGCTCGAGTACTATCTTCCTAGAGCATTGCGACAGCGGATACCTTACATGAGTAAATGTTCCAAGGTAGTTAAGCATTGGGAATGGTCACAGGGGCTGCATCGGGTGGGGGCAAATCAGCTTTATGTTAATCGGGGCTTAGGAACTTACTCTCCAGGGCGACTATTTTGTCCGCCAGAAGTGACGATTTTAGTGTTGAAATCTTGTTGATATAGCGCTACGCGCTAGGGAACAGGGAACAGCAGTCTGTCAAAGGGTTTGCTGGATTTAGAAATGTCCTAACCTAAATGCGTAGTGCTATACCAAGTTATTTAAGGTCAGTTAGCAGAATTACCCATCCCTAAGGGACTTCCAAATAAAAAGATATCCCATCGAGGAGAGAGGGGGAGGGGGAGAGGGTTTAAAGAATTATCATTCAACTAGAAAATATACAATTTAAGTGCACACTAGCTTACTCTCAAAAATCTCGGTCGTTGCTGTTACGCACTTTTCTAATCGTATGGGGTAAAACACCCACTAACAGGGCGAAGGCATGATCCGGTAGTTGATCAATGGTCTCATTATCAAAATATTGCTCAAACTGATTGAGAATTGTCTGAGCACGTTGCAATGGCACTGCTTTTTCTGTAATTTGTTTAGTCAGTCGAATCCACTGCCGCCGAATCAAATAAGCTCTTTGCCGCTCATCAGCCGATTCGGGATTAGTAAGGGAAAGGTTGCCTACTGGCAATACTTTTTGACAATCAAGATCAAATAGACCTCCTACAGCCGATCCAGGTCCGGCAAACTCGGCGTGATAGCGCTTATAGATGATTAAACCATTTCGACGCCTGCTATTAACGATGAGTAGGTGTTTATCATGCAGCTGTTTGAGGATTCTCAATGCTTGTGAGTCTTGATTATCATCCTTGCCGTGGTTATTGCCTTCCTGTTTCATGGCACTATAGCCTTGAGAGTTGGCGAAACCTTTACGGCGGGCAAGCACCTCATCTTCGTAAAGAGCTGTCTGGCAACGCTGTTTATTTTCGCTCTCCATCTCAACTCGTATTGCTGAACTTCCGAAAGCAGAGACACACTCCAACCAAAAACACGACGGCACAACTCGATTATGTAAGTTTTTGAGGACACAAAAGAAGAGGAATTGAATTTATCATCTGTTTTCAATTAACTTGTCAAACCAACTCAGATCAGGATCTTTCGTTGTTTGTCAACCTTGTAACTCCATTTTATGGCATGCTGCTTAGGTAGAAGTCTAATCAACCTTACTAAATCCCTCTCTACATAGGAGATGCTAAGATTTTCAAATACTAAACTAACACTGGTTCTGATGGCAGCGCTCCTTGGTGAGGTGCTTTTGCAGGAATAGACGTTTAGGACGCCGCAGCCACCAAGAAAGGTAGCTAAATTCCACCTGACGCAGTTTATACCCAGTTTTGAGATAAAGCTGCCGTGCCTGATGATTGTCTTCAAGTACATGTAGGTAGATGTCTTGAAAGCCCCACTCTCTTACCGTTTGCTCACAGGAAAGAAGCAATTGCCTAGCAACTCCGTGACGTCTACAGGACTTTCTGACTGCTAGGTTAGAGACATAAGGATACTGGCTTTTCCCAATTTGCCAAGAAGAGGTAGAACGGAGTGTAATTTCGACGGTACCTGCAAGTTCCTCACGATAACCAGTGACTGTAGAGAACTGAGCAATGGCAACTAGACAGACATAATGGGGTAAATTAGAGCGTAGTCGATTGCGCAAATCTTCATAAATTCCCAATCGCAACATAGGATAAGCCCAACCCATCAAACCAGTGCGAGGGTGAAAACTATCTGCCAGAATTTTAGCGAGAATGGTTAGATCCTGATCTTGAACTCTACGGATGGCGAAGTGAGAGGCATCAACAGCTATTGCATCTTCAACAGCAGGAGCAGGTTCCCGAGGCGTTATCAGAGAGAAACAGGGTTTCACAACCACGAAAATACTTTGGAGAAAAAACAAGGGGCAAATTTCAGGGTTAACAAAATCTCAAAACTACGCAGGCAAGTGCTGGGGACAGATCTGTTTATTTCTTTGATTTTAAATTTAGGTGGAAATTTTTTTTCCATAGATGTCTAACCAATTGTATCGAGTCCCTAGCTTTATATAGCATCTGATCGGCTCATTTGGCGATCCTCCAGTAGTATGAGATTGATGATCTGCTCTTTGGGGCATCTACCATTGCCGTTAGCATAGCTTCTGCCCAAAACCTCTACCTATATTGATTTAGCTATCACGTTTAAGATCTTAGGTGAGATCAGGGAGGGGAGAGCATGGGATTGTTACCCAATTACCAGTCTAGAGTACGTAATTTCCTCTCACTAGCTAGCTAATGCAGGCAAATGCCTGCGTTGAGTCCAAGGGATTTGCCTACATTTCTAGTTGGGCTGAAGGATACTATTGTACAAGTAGTGCATTGAACTAAATTAGGGTATGTCTGCAAACTATTAGATCTGGCTTGATTAAAACTTGAAAAGGGCATTGTGCAGTTTTCACCAGACACCCTAGTACTCCAGCAAACAAACTTTGATCACCCAGAACAGGGGAGTTCCGGTAACTTCGGGAGCATCAACCATAATACCCATCAAAATCAAATTGGTGGGCAAGTAGTCAAAGCGCAGCTTTAGCATATGCCAAATTCATTAATAGCCCACTATCCGGATCAGGTAAGAATTTTCATGTATGTCTCTAACGACCTTAAATAAGGCTTTGAGGCTTGAGGAAGAATGTATTACATCCAATTGTTCATTATAAGCACCCCAAATAAGGGACTTAGAAATAAAAAAATATCCAATTGCAGAGGAAGCAGGGGGGGCAGGGGAAGAATAATCAGATCGTCGTTTGGGAAAGTAAATTGGATAATTTATTTCTTGGAGTTCCCTAATAGAGGCTCACCTGGAATTCATATAGCATAATTTTAGACTCCAGGACACAAACATACACTTCATAAAAAATTAAAATCAATTGGGGTATACTACGTCAACCATTACTCCAGATCCCATGTATTTACAGGTCTTATGCTTGTTAAAGTCAGCATCAAAATTAGGACTGATAACTTTAGTACTGACTCGAGGGTGAGGTTGCAATCAAAGATCGGTAAGAGTTTGTGGTCTTGATGCAGAAAGTTTTCATCCCACAAGCCATGGCAGCAGAACAGCAGTGCATGATGTCTCAAGAAACTCGTAAGCCTAAATTGTTGGTTGTCGATGACGAACCAGACAACCTTGACTTGCTTTACCGGACTTTTTATCGAGACTACAAAGTCTTGAGAGCTGAAAGTGGACCGGCAGCACTCAAAATTTTAGCTTCAGAAGGGGATGTGGCAGTTATTATTTCTGATCAGCGTATGCCCTTGATGAGTGGCACCGAGTTTCTTAGCCTCACTGCTGCCCAATACCCAGATATCATCAGAATTATTTTGACTGGTTACACTGATGTTGAGGATTTGGTTGATGCCATCAATGCCGGTAAAGTGTTCAAATTTGTCACAAAACCCTGGGATGCTCATGAACTCAAGGTAGTAGTGCAGCAGGCGATGGATACTTATAATGTTCTCAAGGTTCGTACTAGCCAACTGCGTCAGGCATTGCGCCGAGAAACACTACTCAATAGCGTTACCAATGCCATTCGTAACGCTCAATCTGAGGGAATTGGAAGTTCTCCTCTCCAGCAAATTCTGCAAACGATTGTGGAAACGGTGGGTAATGTACTGGAGGTAGATTTTTGCATTCTGCGTCCCTTTCAAGAGCATCGTTTGATAGATGAATGGTTTGTTTATCAAAAGCCAGAGGGTTCACTTGCCCCTAGCAAGGAAACAGGAGAACAGGAAGAAAGCTTCTCCAATCGTACTGATACTCCCTTGTCTTCACCTGAGGGTTCCCCCATTCTCAATCCTCAATCCCCAATCAACTCTAATCCCTCCCTCTTAGTACAGACAGTTTGGGAAACCCGCACAGTGGTTGTGGTTAACGATGTGTTGACAGATGAGCAATTGCGGGCTGACGATCCAGAAATTAGAAAGCGAGTAATTGCCTACCAACAGTCAAATATTCGCTCAACGCTGGTGGTGCCCTTGATTAGTCAACTGGAATTAATGGCGGTACTGGCATTGCATCGCTGTGGTCAACCCTATGTCTGGTCTGATGACGAAAAGACGCTAGTTGAAATGGTTGGGGATCAAGCGGCTCTTGCTATATCTCAGGCACGAGCCTATGAGCAGGTTCACGCTTTGGCGAAGCGGCAAGAACTAGTTAACACCATCACCACTGCTATTCGCTCGACACTAGATCCTCAAAAAATCTTCACGGCGATTACTCAACAGTTAGGACAAGCACTGAAGGTAGATGGCTGTGCTTTATCTCTGTGGACCCAGGAGGATGAGTATGTCCAATGCGTTGGCTTATATGACGGTAAATCATCCCGAGTACTAGGGAGTTTAGCTGCTCCTCATTCTGAGTTTAATTCACATCAGCCCGAGCAACCTCAAACTGGACTCAACCCGGTTCAGGTGCCCCAATCAATTGCGCCCATTGCCGGGAATCCGGTGCTGCTGCAACTTTTGGAAACGCAACAGCCAGTGGTGATTGAAGATCTAAGGCTTCATGAGGAACTAAGCGGATTGAACCTGCCACTGCGGGTACCAGCGAGGGCATTATTGGTAGTGCCTTTGCTGACTGATGGCAAGCTTATTGGTAGTATCACGCTACGTCAAATCAACACACCTCGTAACTGGCATCGCTCAGATATTGACTTAGCACAGGCAGTGGCTTCTCAGGCAGCGATCGCTGTTCAGCAATCACGACTCTATCAGACAACTAGGCAGCAGGCTGAGCGGTTAATGGAATTAGATCGGCAAAAAACAGAGTTTTTTCAAAATGTTTCCCACGAATTCCGGACGCCCCTAACGCTAATGCTAGGACCTCTGGAGTCGGCTGTGAGGCACAAACAGGATTTGCCTCACGATCAAAGCTTGATTGCTCTACGCAATTCCAGGCGTTTGTTACGATTAGTTAATCAGTTACTGGATTTACAGCGACTGGATGATGGTCGCATGCAAGCTAGGTTCTGTCCTTGTAATTTGGTGGAAGTTGTCAGTCAAATTGTTGAAGTTTTCCGCCCCTACTGCGAGAAAAAAGATCTGAGCATCTCAACCCAACTTACATCCTGTGCAGAAGTTTATTTAGATTTAGAAAAGTTTGATAAAGTCATTTATAATCTTCTCTCCAATGCTGTCAAATTTACAGAGGCTGGGGGTAATATTACCATCACTGTCGAACCAGTAGGTCAGCAAGTACAGATGCAAGTTACAGACACAGGTATTGGCATTAACAAGGAGCAAATTCCTTACTTGTTTGAGCGGTTTCGACAAGCCTCTGGTTCAGTTAGCCGCAGTTACGAAGGCAGTGGTTTAGGGTTGGCGTTAGTTAAAGAACTGGTGGAACTCCACGGAGGTCAAGTTAGTGTGGAGTCAGTTTACTCACAAGGGACAACTTTCACTGTCTTATTGCCAACGGGAGCATCTCACTTACCACCAGAGCAGGTACTGCAGATACCCACGGAAATTCAGTCTGATCGTGCTGCTGTAGAATTAGCGGAGCTAGAACTCGAATCAAGACTGTTGGCAGAGGATGAGACTAACAGTGATCAACAGCAAGGGGATTCTCAGATGTTTGAGGGCAATCCCTTGGCATCGATTTTAGTAGTGGATGATAACTCGGATTTAAGAGCCTATGTCTCTCGCATTCTGCGGCTCTCTGGCTATCGGGTTTGGGGGGCAAGGGATGGTGAAGAAGGTTTCCGTTTAGTCCAGAAGCATCTTCCCCAGTTAATTGTGACCGATTTGATGATGCCTGGGGTTTCGGGCTTGGATCTAATTAGTATGATTCGCAAGCAACCACAACTACAGGGAACACCAGTTGTACTGCTGACTGCCAAGGCTGATGAAACGACGCGCATTGAGGGAACTGAAATTGGAGCTGATGCCTATCTTTCCAAGCCTTTTAATGACCGAGAGTTGTTGGCAGAAGTGCGGAATTTGTTAGCACTTAAGGCAAATGAGCGGAGGGTATTAGAGTTGAATAATTACCTGACAGAGTCAGTACTCAAGCGCTTTTTGCCCCCGACAATGGTGCAGAAGGCTGCACAGGGGGAATTAGTACTCGATTGGAGTCCAGAAACTCGCCAGATTACAGTTTTATTTAGTGACATTGTTGGCTTTACCCAGTTGGCAAATAAGTTGCAAGCACACCGAATTGCAGAATTACTCAATGAGTACCTCGAAGCTATGACTGATGCTGTATTTGATCATGGTGGTACCCTTGATAAGTTTATGGGAGACGGGATTTTAGCAATTTTTGGGGCTCCAGAGGAACTCTCGGCGCGAGGGCAGGTGCAGCGAGCTATAGCAGCAGCTAGGCAAATGCATCGTTGCCTGCGTCAGCTTAATCAGAATTGGCAACGGCGAGGTTTAATTGAGCCAGATGGTTCATCCCCTGTGCGATTCCGCTGTGGCATTCACCAAGGGGTTGCAGTTGTGGGCATGTTGGGAGGTAGTAAGCGTTCAGATTATACTGCGATCGGTCCGTGTGTTAATATTGCCTCGCGACTGCAGGAAGCGGCAGAACCTAATTCTATTCTCGTTTCAGCTGATGTTGCTAATTTGCTTGACAAAAATGTCATCATTAAGTCTCGTGCTCTACAGCTTAAAGGAATTGAGGAAACTTTCCTTAGTTTTGCAGTTAGACCAAGAGAGGATTAGATTTCACTATCTCTAGGCAAGGGTTGTTCAATCCAACACCGTCATGGTAGACTGCGATTGCAATTTTCCTGATTAGAACCATGACCAGGATAAAAATAAGCTGTCATGCATTTAATTTGTATAACACTACGCATTTAGGTTAGGACATTTCTAAATCCAAACCCTTTGACTTGAGGGGGTGACAAGCACCCTCAAGAGGTTTGTTTATTATTAACATTCAAGGTGTACATGATAGTTATGACAAGCCTTTACCAGGTGGGATTGTCTATTCTCAAGAAATTTTTGAATCAAAAGACAAGGAAAACTGTATCGAGAAGAATTTTTACTTTAAAAAAGATGATCAAATATTAGCTCACCAGAAACTTATCTACAAGATTTTCCAAGGAGAGGTGATTGAAGAGCTTTTTAATAAAGCAGGTTTTAATTGGAAAGGAAAAGATCAAAGCACACAATTTATGATTTTTTCTAAAAAATAGAAATTTATAGCGCTTCGCGATCGCTACCAACTTACTCTACCATATCAATTTATCATCCAAAGTAAAATCATCAGGTAAAAGTTGTAAGTTATCACAAATATTTAGAAGATAATCTTGTACTAGCTTATCTTCTTGAGTGGGCAAGTTTTGTATTCCACTTTTCAAACAAGCAGGATTGACTAGTTTTTTAATAGTTACTCCGACAACTTGGCTATCTAGTAGGTGAGGATACATTTGCTCAAAAAGTTGTTCTCCTAAAACCTGAAACTCGACAAATGAAAAAATTGTTTGTCTAGCATCGAAGAGAAATATCGGAGGGAAGCAATAGAGTTTTGGTGGTTTTTCTTGAATATAGAAATGCCTTTTAGTTCGATGAATACAACTTTTTTCTAGTAAGTTGCCCATATTTTGTTGACAAACTACTACAACCTGAAGTTTTTGTTGTTCTTGATAGGCACCTGCCACAAATCCACGAACTAAGTCCCAAGGCTCTCTTAGTAAAGTCTCCCCATTACGGATTTTCCATTGTACTGATGGAAATAGAGGCTTGTTTGCTAGCTTCAAAAGGCGCTGTAATTCTGAAAAGCGAGGACTTTTTTTAGGGATAAATTGCTTAACTTTAGTTTCATTGAGTGCGGGATTAAACTGTTCAATGTACTCTTTTTCCCTTTGCTCCAATTCATCAAACGGAACTTTAATATAACCTAAAGTAATTTTATCTAATCCCTTTCTAGCAAGTTGTTTGTAGCGGTGATGGCTTTTTCCTAACCAGCGTTCTCTTAAATTTTTAGCTCTACCAACATAGAGAAGTTGACTGTTATTATCTAGAACAAAGTAAATATCAGGAGATGAAGGAAGTTGATGACGTTTGCGTAGGGTAAACTTCCCCTCAAATTCGGGAAAATTTATCATATCTAACTATCCACTTTGGTAATTGTTTACTTGACTAAAACTCAATCTCATTATAATCTATACCCCTCTATTTGCTAGAGGCTCCTACTAAGAAAGAATCGCACCGTATCTCTTTGTCATCCCGTTAACGGGTTAACTAAACTTAAAGCAAAAAGCAACTTTTTCGGAATTGATTACTCAAAGGTGATGGTGCTCTACTCAGGAGTACCAATACCCTCGCAAATTTGACCTGAAGTGAAGCTCTCATCTAGAGCATCATCCTTACTCCCTTGAGAGTTATTGTTTAAATAATCCTTTAACCAACTACAACCATATTCCATAAAATCATCTAAATTACTGAAACTCTCTAGCTCATCTAAATTCCATAAAATCACACTACTATCTGCACTAGCCAAAGCCAAAATTTGACCATCAGGGGAGAAACTTGCATCCTTAATACCATCGCGATGCCCAGTCAAATTTCTAAGCAAAGTACCATCTGTACTCCAAAGTTTCACACTCTTATCATCGCTTGCCGTCGCAATCATCTCACCATCAGCTGAGAAACTGACACTGCGAACTTGTGCTTTATGCCCCTTGAGAGTCTTATAATTTTGGTAGGGCTCGCCTCTACCCTTAGTTTTCCAGAGTTTGACAGTATTATCATTGCTAGCTGTAGCAATGATCTGACCATCAGGCGAAAAGCTAACACTATAAACCCAACTATTATGTCCCTGAAGAATATCTAACAGACTGCCGTCTCGATTCCAGAGTCTTACCGTTTTATCATCACTAGCTGAAGCAATAATCTGATCATCTGGGCTGAAACTTACATCCCGCACCCAGTCACGATGCCCTTGTAGGGTATTACTTAAGCTACCGTCTCGATTCCAGAGTTGAACGGTATTGTCTCGACTGGCAGCGGCTATTATTGCACCATCATTAGAGAAACTAACACCAAAAAATTGATCGCCATTAGCAAGAGTTTTGAGCAAACTACCATCTCGATTCCAGAGTTTTACACTTTTGTCATAACTAGCAGTGGCAATTGTTTTACCATCGTTGGAGAAACTGACATCGACAACTTCAGCACGATGTCCCTTGAGGGTTTTAATCAGATTACCGCCTGCATCGCTCCAGAGTTTGACTGTATTATCTTCACTAGCTGAAGCAATTGTTTTACCATCTGGGCTGAAACTTACTGCCCAAACCTCATCTTGATGAGCATTGAGATTCCTGTGGAATCTACTGCCATTAAGTTGCCATAATTTGAGTGTATGGTCAGCACTAGCTGAGACTAGGGTTTGACTATCTGCTAAGAAACTTACATCATAAACCCCATTAGTGTGTCCTTTGAGAGTTTCGCGCACTGTACCGTCAAGATTCCAGATTTTAATAGTTTTATCTTGACTAGCTGTAGCAATTGTCTTACCGTCTGGGCTAAAATTAATACCTAGGATGGCAGTACTATGACCTTTAAGAGTTTGATAAGACCTGTAAGAGTTACCACTATTTTCAGGCTTCCAAAGTTTTACAGTGCTGTCTCGACTAGCTGTGGCAAGTATCTTACTATCTGGACTAAAATCTACTGCCCAGACCATATCTTTGTGTCCAGTAAGGGTGTCCACTAGGGTGCCGTCGCGCTTCCATAGTTTTACTGTATTATCCCTGCTGGCTGTAGCAATTAATTTACCATCGGGTGAGAAACTAACACCGTTAACACCATCATTATGACCAGTCAAGGTTTTGAGCATAGTACCGTCGTGCTTCCACAGTTTCACTGTGTTGTCTCTACTAGCAGTAGCAATTAATTCCCCATCAGGTGAAAAACTGACATCATAGACTCCAGCATCGTGCCCTTTTAGGGTATGATAGGGATTAGGTTGGACTCTTCCTGTCCTATCAACCTTCCAAAGTTTCACACTATGATCAAAACTAGCTGTGGCAAGGGTCTGACCATCAGGAGAGAAACTCACTCCTAAAACCCGGTCTTCATGAGCCCGAACTTCCTCAATTAAAGTGCCATCAGCTTTCCACAGTCTGAGAGTTTGGTCATAACTGCCTGAGGCAATGATCTTACCGTCAGGTGAAACACTTACATCCCAGACAATGCCCTCATGTCCCTGCAGGCGATTACGCTCTACTAGCCAGTAAACTGGCTGCTGTAATGCTGCCATAACTTGCTCTCGAATCAAAGCATCGTTTTTTGCCCAAGCAGCTTGTTGCAATTTGGTTCCGGCTTTGAGAACTTCTTGTAAGGCCTCAAACTTTTGATTTGAGGCAAAAAGCGCCTCGGAAGTCTTACTAAGAGCATGTATTTGACTTTTTTCTAACTTTTGCCGATTCGATTCTGCTTGCGCTGCAAAGGTGATAGCTGACAGGGTTGAAATTGCCAGGATTAAGCCCGTAAAAACTGCTGCTTTTAGTTGCCGCTTCACAAGCAAATGTAGTTTCTCTTCTGAGAGCTTACGCTTCTCTTGCTCCTCTTTGAAGGCGGCTAAAGCCTCAGCTCCTCTTCGTTGGCGGATAATATCAACCAAATAATCATGAACTAATTGATAACGACTAGCAGGAGTTTCTGGCACCAAGAATACTAAACCTGATTGCACAAAAATTGCCAAAATCAGATTTAAGGTTTCGGCTGTTATGGCTGTATCTACTGCCAGCGCTTTTAAGTCTGTTTCTAAATCTTCGCTCGTCTTGAGAGGGCGAGTATTGTTTTCATTGGTAAGTAAGTATAAAACCAGTTCTGCAGTACTTTGATTTTCTGCCCCGCAGTCTTCGATAACCTCTGCCAAATATCGCTCAACTAGTTTTTTTTGTGAGCCATATTGCCGATACTCCTCCAGCGTCGAGATTCTATCGGTTTGCAATTGTGCCCCCACTAACTGCAACTCAATCGGGCGCACCTCTCCTAGTTCTTCTGCTAAATCTTCTACTAATTCATCAATCAAGGATGAATCTAGAGGAAAGCAGGTGGAATCAGTTAAGTTTTGGATGATTCTTCTAGCATCTTCTTTTGTAAAATTACCTAAGTGATAAAGAATATTTTTATTAAGAATGTCGTTATTGATGACTTCTAAATTTGTTAAGCGATCGCACTCCAATAGATAATGTAAATAGTCCTCGCGTAGGGATAAAATTACCTTCAAAAAAGGTATATCCAAACAGGACTTGAGGAAATTATAAAAAATCTGTTTCTGTTCAGGTTCTTTATAAACAAAGAAAAATTCTTCAAATTGGTCAAAAATTAGAATAGTTAACAACTTTTGATTGGCATTTTTTTTTAGCTGCTCCAAAATTTTTGGAATTAGGAATGGCTGATTAGGACTGATAATCTTTTCCTGAACAGTCCTCTGATTATTTTCGACAGTTTCCAGTTGATGGTCATTATCTCCTAACTCCAAACTACAACTAGGCGCTATCGCTTCTTGACTGCTGCAGTAGCCAATTCCATGTTGCCGCCTTTGAGAGTATTCTAAATCAGCAATTGCCTTGGTTAAGCGCTTGCTAAACTCTTGAATCCAATCACTATAAACCTGCTGCAAAACTGGTAAAACTTCGCGGGTACTAATAGCTCTCTCTTTCAAAGTAGGGATTAACCCTGCCTGCACTATTGAACTTTTACCAACTCCTGAGGGTCCATAAATAACTGTTAATTTACGGTCATTACGACTCAGGCGTTCAACTAGCTTCTGGATATCCCTTTCCCTGCCAGCAGCAACAATTTCCCTAGCAACTTTCTCCTGTTCATTAGTGTCTGGTAAAATGGGATTACTTACCTGTTGTTCTGGCTCTAAACGACCAGCACCAATGAAAGCTCTAAAACTAAACTGTTGCTCAATCGAGCCTTGCTGCTGCTTAAACTGAAAAGCTCTAAGATAGTCGCCTTGTTGAAAATAACAATTTCGTAAATGCTGCAAAATCTCAATATAAAGATTTGGCTCATAGTGAGGCTTGGTTTGTACCAAAGCTGCTTCTAGATTATTCAGGCTTTCTTGGCATAATCCCAGAGTCTTTTGAGCTCTCGCTAAAGAAAATAAATACCAACTTTTGTGATGAGAACATACTGCCTCTAAATCACTTCTATCTTCAGGAGAAACACTAGTTAAGGCAACAGAGCAGGCATTCTCTAGAATTGAGATAGCTTGTCGAGCAAAATTATCTGCCTCACCAGCAGCTGATTTCGCCAGTGCTACCTCAGCGAGAAACCCATAGACTCGCGCCTGTCTGAAAGGGTTAAAGTAGACTTGATGGAGTTCAAACGCTTCTTGAGCAACTTTCTCTAACTCCTGCCAAAGTTGGAGTCTTTGCAGTACTCCCCCCAAGGAATTGATAAACTTAGCAACTAGTTCTTGGTTACCAGTCTGCCTAAACACCTCAACACTTTGCTGAAAATAATCTTGAGCTCGTTGATAAGAACTCTTATACTCAGCGCGATGCCTTTCAGCATAGGTACGCCACCATAAACCCAAACTATGCAGTACACATCCAAGGCGCTCCATTTGAGAAGCAGTGTAATTGTAGCGAGAGTTAGTCTGAAGATGAGACGATCTTACCCTTAGCCCTGTAGAAACAACTCCAGGAGCCACAGAACTATTGTCAAACTCTGGAATCTCTATCCTTCCTCTCCCCCTCTCCCCCTCTCCCCCTCTCCCTCTCTCCCTCTCCCCTGCTGAGAGCAAAAGCTGTTGCCATAGCTCTAAACTGCGCTCATAATGCTCTCTAGATTCCTCCAGAGAGCCATTGGCAGCTCGAGCTAGAACAAATTCC
Source organism: Symploca sp. SIO2E9 (assembly GCA_010692645.1). Taxonomy (GTDB): domain Bacteria; phylum Cyanobacteriota; class Cyanobacteriia; order Cyanobacteriales; family Coleofasciculaceae; genus SIO3C6. The sequence continues at coordinate 59,168 of JAAHGS010000019.1, read as the reverse complement.
AAACTAGCTTCTAATTGAGGCTCTAAACTCACTCCACGAGCAAGCAGTTCTTGTCGTGCTGCCTCTAGTTCAGCTAGCAGTGGGGAACCTATTCCTAGATTAAAAGCTCTATTGTCTAAAAATAAGCCAGCACCAACCTCTAAAACTTTAGCAAAGACTCGATCTGCACTTTGCTCGATCAAATCAGTTAATTCATCATTAGCGGTCGTAAATTCAACGCTGGTTGCCCAACTGTAAAAATCTGGTGCTATGCGAATTATACGACGCATCACCTGGTCAGTTACCCAAAACACTAGGGGAAAGTGAAAGTTCTTGCCAAACTCCTCTCTGACTTGGTTAGCTGCTGTCAGCACTTTCTCTAGATTGGTTAAGGATTCGAGGCCAAATACCATTAATGCTGGTGGCTGCTCATCCCCCAGTTGAGCCTTGAGCGTGGTAAACAGTTGATTGACTGAGTGATCCAAAACAATCTCAGAGAATGAAAGCGAGCTATTCTCAAGCAACTGCGACCGCAACTTCTGCACCATTTGCTCTCGCAAGCTAGTATAATTACACCGTGCCAGAATCAGTGAAAATTTTTCCTGAGAAGCTTTAGTTGCCCAGATCAAGGCTTGTAAGGAGTTCCTATTTTCATATTCGATATCTGCAAGTTGCTGCGGGTACATCATCACTAAAACTCCTCCGCTTCAATCAAAATCGGGTTGATATCAAACCAAGAGCCTTGGTTATCGCGGTACTCATAGACAAACCGACTGCGGATCAGGATTTGGTATGCTCCATCTCCTCGAACCTGTTTACGCTTCTGCACCTGACGCAATAAATGCCACTCATCCTCATCAATTGCCAACTTCATTTGATTGCGGCGGGCTCTAATTACATGTTCCAAGCCTTTATGGGAAAGAGGAAGTTTTCTTTCCTGCTCAATCCACTCATTAAGAAGCCTGAGTAATTCTCGAACATGACCACCACTAACGCAGCATAATCGATCTAAAGTGTCTCCATGATCAAAAACTTCACCGATAAGATCCAAACGTTGCTGAGGAGACTTATCAGGAAAGGCTCTTGCCAGTACCATTTGTCGCAGCAGTGCCATTCCTGCATCGCATTCACTGCCTTCTCGCAACCGCACCGGCACCATCGGCAGCACCTTGGGGTCTATCCCAAACCGCTCAGTTAACCGACCATATTCATTAGAAAAAATTAAGCCTAGGGGCATAGTATAAACTACATGACAACCTAACTGACGTAACTGTTCACCCCGATCCACAAATAAATATTCTGGCTGGGTGCGCCCTGTAGGCTTCTTGACGCTCTCTACACGATCAAGATTATCAACAATAACGACTAGTCCCTTTTTGCCCTGTTGCTTGAGTTTTGCCTGTGCTGCTACCAACAGCTCCTGATTAATAGCATCAATAATCCCTTTAGTGCGGGGTTCTAGATATTCTCTGAGTTTAGAACGCAGTTCAGGACTATTCTTGGCTCTGGCGGTAATTTTGCCGATGCCTAGCGCCACCAGTGAGAAGCCATCGTCATGAGAGGCATTAAGTTGACCAACACCTGGAATCCCTGCTGCAATCGAGAACTCTCCCTCCGTGCTAGCAGCCACTTTACCAATGCCAGGAAGCGAAGCTTGTGCAGAAAGCTCGATTTCTGTCTGTAAAAGTCTAGCAGCTCCTCTTAATAAAGAATTAAGAGTTTTGGGTTGCTCAATTTCAATTTTATCCAGGTTGGTCATACTTTCACTCACCTGGCGAGCGATCGCCAATAAAATATCACTAACATCAACATCTCCCATTTCCAAGTATTGAGAGGACTCAAAATAAACCACATGGAAGTTTTCTTGCTCCAATTGGGCTTTGAGTACCAGCAACTCTGTAGACTTGCCGCAGCCGATATGACCTGTAAACATTTGGCAAGTGGGCTTTCCCCGAGAAAAAAAGGTAATTTTGTCCTTTAACTCCTGAATCAGGTTGCTGCCTCGCACTGAGGATAAATCAATATAGTATTTCTTATCGTCAGGATTTTCCACTGCCAGAGGCTTGGTGGGATCCATCGCTTCGTAAAATTTAAGTAAATCTAGTGTCATGGCAATAGTGATCACTCTTAGACTCTATGACTGATAAAAGTCCTAGCTCTTGTTAAATTATCAAACCAGAAATTATTAATTTGTATGAAGTCTTAAGTAAGATTGGATTGCCTCTGAAGATGTCAACCATTTAGGTATACACTCCTAGTGGTCATTGACCGGATTATTGCCATGCCTATGGTACTTGTGATATCACTAGTGTTCTAATACAGTTGCCAGCTGATGAGATTTTTTTAGAAGTTGGGATAAGGGGGGAAAAACTCCTGAACTTTTACACTTTTGCAAACCTCTTGCATATTCAAGGTAATATTGAGAACTCTAAAAGATTACAATGGATACACTCGCCTACCTTCATCTAACTGAGGCATACACTGAATCTGAACAATCATCCTCAGGAATCACCTTCTACTGCCGTCTATTATTCCAAGAACTTAAACAAGCCAACCCCTTCAGGGGTAACTCAATACTGTTAATTTTATTTGCTATTATCTTGACAACTTTGAGTTGGGCTACCCCTGCTCAGGCTTTAAAGAGAGGTAACAGAGGCACTCAAGTTACATCCCTGCAGCAAAATCTGCGAGCAGCTGGCTACTATAATGGACCAGTCACAGGTTTTTACGGTTCTTTAACTCAAGCGGCTGTCAAAAGGTTTCAGAGAGCTAACGGACTCAGCGCTGATGGGGTTTATGGACCACAGACACAAAGAAGGCTCTCATCTAAACTGCAAACCAAAAGGCGCTCTGCTCGCTCTTCAGTTTCTTCGACACGCTCTGGGGTTCTTAGAAGAGGAAGCCGTGGTTCTGTAGTTTCCTCCCTCCAGAGAAAACTCAAATCAAGCGGCTACTACAATGGACCGATAACAGGCTACTATGGCTCTTTAACCCAAGCGGCAGTCAGTAGGCTCCAGAGAGCCAGAGGACTAAGCCCTGATGGCGTAGCTGGACCAAGAACTTTATCAGCACTGGAATCTAATTCAAGACCATCACCACGCTCAGCAGTTACTCCTGCTAAACCTGAAATTACCGCTCCCCCTCCTGTTTTCAACAATGAATCTTTCATCGAGGAGCAGAGTAACACCGACAAAAATCAAGATATTTTGTCCGGCTCTCCCAACTGGATGACACTTAAACATACAATCTACGGCAAAATTTCTCCCAAGTCAATTGTGCATTCTGGGCAAGGTTTATTTTTCGCCCAGAATATGATGTACAGCCACACGATCACAGTTTACGACCGAGACTATAAATTAGTAAAAACTATTCCCGATGTCGTGAACTTATCGAAATACGGTTATTCAAAGTTTAATGGTGAATACCAGGGTTCTCCTGTTGAAGCTGGTTTTTCCCATAATGGCAAGTATGCCTGGGTATCTAACTACAAAATGTATGGCTCTGGTTTTAATAAACCAGGCAGTGATAAATGCTCTCCCAATCAAAATACCGACAATAGTTTTTTGTATCGAATTAATACTGAAAATCTCAATATTGAAGAGGTCATACAGGTAGGTTCTGTACCGAAATTTCTTGCCGCTTCGCCTGATAGTCGTTTAGTACTAGTAAGTAATTGGTGTAGCTGGGATTTGAGTATAGTAGATACTCAAAACAATCAGGAACTCAAACGAATTAAACTAGGTCGATACCCTCGTGGCGTTGCCATAGACGCTGCTTCAGAAAAAGCCTATGTTGCCCTGATGGGTTCTTACGACATTGCCGTGATCAATCTTAAAGATTTTTCAGTAGAATGGCTAAGAAATGTAGGTCGTTCACCTCGTCATTTGAACATAGATCCTGAGGGAAAACATCTCTACGCTACTTTGAATGGTGAAGGGCAAGTAGCAAAAATTGATTTATCCACTGGCAAAGCTACCAAAAAAGTTGTCACTGGTAGTGCCCCTCGCAGCATGACTCTCTCAGATGATGGTCAACTGCTTTATGTGGTTAACTACCACTCTAATACTGTTAGTAAGGTTCGCACCAGTGATATGGAGGTGCTGCAAACTGTCAGTGTTAATGCTCATCCTATTGGCATTACCTATGATGCTGAAACGCGGCAAGTTTGGGTAGCTTGTTATTCTGGCAGTATTATGGTATTCCAGGATTAATTCTAAATCTCCTATAGTACTTATGTATCAAGGTTGACCAAGATTTGCTTTTTCCAGGTAAGCATAAACTCGTGTTGTATTCTTACCTGTTTTTTTTCTTTTGACTCTAATAGAACCAATTTCGGATGCATTGCGTACATGTGTACCACCGCAGGGTATTATGATATCACCATATTTCCAATAAGAAATTTCTTTTGTGCTGGGATCAGGCTCCATGATAATGTTATCACCTTGAGAAATTAACTCATTTGCTAAGGAGTTAACACTAGGAATAAGAGCTGAGTCTAGATTTGCGGCATAGTCGAAACGAGCACTTTCTGAATAAATGTAGCAACCTCTAGTGTAAGGGGATTTACCCTCAGTCCCGTAATAGACAGAAACAGCATGATACAGAAAGTGTGAAGCACTGTTCTTCCATATAAGATCAGACAAAAATAAACCCCAGCTTATCCTGTAATGTAAGGTGTACCCAATTAGACTGAGAACCTCTATATATTATGACTTACGCACCAACTCCATAGGTAGTGTGGGCAAGTTTGTTACTCACATTATAGATAGCATTTTATCTAGTCATATGCGTAAGTCCTGTATATATTAGAGCATATATGCAAATAATTGTATAGCTCTTAGCACTGGTGTTTTTACAAATCACAAATCGAGGCTTGATTAGCAAATGCCTAGAACATTTGTTGTGATTTGAACCTATTTGGTTAGTTCAGAGAGTGATGTAAAATGGCTCATTTGTCTTCTGACAAGATCAAATCAGCTTGAAATCCTTATCGGGCAAGGTGCGCGGATGCCCAAAACTAACTAATCTCCTAATCCCCTTTCCGGCAGGACTTTTAAGCTTTTGTCTAAAACCGCTGATTTTACAGCTACCCATCCGCGCACTTTTGACTAATTAGGCTCCTACAGACTCCTTCGCCGCATACATTACTTCCAGAGTAATTTCACTAATACCACGCTCACGAGCAAACTTCTCAGTATTGCGCTTGACCTTACCACGAACAAAGCCAGGAACCTTATTTAACTCAGCCTTAGCCTCCTTGTTCCAGTTCAAGTCAGAATCAGCAGAAATACCCTTGTGAATAACTTCTTTGGTGTCATGACCACCAAAAATTTCCAACAGGTGGTCTTCCATACCCAGAGTGAAGGAATTATAGACCAAATCAGCAATCTGATTAGTACCTTCGTAACCCAAGAAAGGCTTGTAACCGATAGGGAAATCTTGAATGTGAATCGGCGCAGCAATCACACCACAAGGAATATTTAAACGCTTGCCAACGTGCCGCTCCATTTGGGTACCAAAAATCGCCGATGGTTCAATCCGAGCGATCGCATCTCCAATTTCACCATTATCCTCGCTAATGAGAATCTGATCACAGTACTCGCTTACCTGTTCTTTAAACCAGTCGGCATCGTACTTGCAGTAGGTACCTGCTAACACCACATGGATACCCATTTCCCGCGCCAGAATTTTAGTCATTGCCGCAGCATGGGTATTATCTCCAAAGACAACAGCTTTTTTACCAGTCAAGTTTTGACAGTCAATAGAACGAGAAAACCAAGCAGCTTGGGAAACGTAAAGGGTTTGGTTATTAATGTACTCTTCATAATCAACCTCTGCACCTTGAGCATTGAGAACCTGCTGAATCTTGCGCAGACAGCGGGCAGTTTCCACCACACCCATAGGACTAATATCAATGTAGGGCATGTCGAACTCTTGTTCGAGGTAACGGGCTGTAATCAAGCCAATTTCGCGATAAGGTACCAGGTTAAACCAAGCGCGAGGCAGATTCTTGAGGTTGTGAACTGAAGCACCCTCTGGGATAATCTCATTAACTTCAATGCCTAAGTCATTCATCAACCGTTTCAATTCAGTTCCATCGTGCTGATTGTGGAAGCCTAGGGTAGAAATGCCGATAATATTAACAGAAGGTTTTTCCGTCTTGCCTTCGCCAATCTCGCCCTTCTTGCGGGCTTTTTCGAGGTAGAATTGGACAATCTGATCGAGAGTGCGGTCTGCAGCTTGCAATTCATTAGCGCGATAATGATTAACATCAGCCAAGATCACATCGCCCTTAGAGTCCATCTGAGCACGCTCTACAAAATTGTGTAGGTCTTCTTGCAAGATGCTCGAGGTGCAGGTTGGTGTCAAGACAATTAGATCCGGTTTTTCTTCCTTATCCTTACGGACAATATTGTCCACCACTTTTTCTTGGGAACCACGCGCTAGAACGTTGCGATCAACAACACTAGCGGTAACCGGAGTATAGTCCCTTTCCCGCTCTAACATTGAACGCATGACGTTAAAGTAGTCATCACCTAGAGGGGCGTGCATGATAGCGTGGACATTCTTAAAAGAACTGGCAATGCGGAGGGTACCAATGTGCGCCGGACCTGCATACATCCAGTAAGCCAGTTTCATTCGCGATTCTCCCTTTGTTACAGCTTGATATTGACCTCTCCTCGCGTTAAAAACGACGAGGATCCAAATTGACTCTGATTGTCTCAGAAGTAGAGGTCAAAACTAACGGCACTCTCAGATGTTATTCAAGGGGTGCCAATCACTCCAGTCTAGCTTCTAGTGAGCAATACAGCTGTTGAACAGGCAAAATTTGCTGATGCAAACTGCAAACATTATTCATATTTAGTTACAGAGATTAGCCTCAACTAGCTGCTTGTTTCGCTTCTTCTAGCCAGCGATCCCACAGCTGTTGGTTTTGCTCAACCCATTCTTCGGCATGGCGACGGATATCTTCGGGGCTATCTTCACCATCTTTAATGCGCAAGCTCTCGGCATTCATATCCTCAACAGAAATTTGAACCAGTTCAAACCAGCGCTTAGCAACTGGATTAGCTGCCAGAAATTTATTATTAGCGATAATTCGATATCTACTTTTAGCGAATCCCAGATTTTTCCCCTCTATCAAGGTATCTTTTTCTGTCAATTTACCCTGAAATTCTGGCACAGAAGTAAAGGGAACTTCTAGCCAAACTACATCCTTCCCTGGTATTAATACCGAAGAGATCCAGTGAGGATTATAAGCGTAAAATAAGACAGGTTCTCCTTGCTGATAGCGAGTCATAGTATCTGCAAGTAAGGCTGTGTATTGTCCTGTATCTTGCTCAAAAGTATCACGCAATCCGTAAGCATCAATATGATGTTCTATGACCAACTGACAGCCCCAACCAGGGTTACAGCCTGTCAAGTTGGCTTTACCATCTCTGTCAAAGTCAAAGAGCTTGGCAATCTCGGGTTTTTTAAATTGTTCAAGGTTAGTGATGTTATATTTATCAGCAGTTTTTTTATCAATCTGATAGCCTTGTACTGCACTAGATATCAAAACTCCAACTTTCTGTAACTTTTCTTCCCCGCCACTGTTTTGAAAGAATTGTTCGTGGGCACTGTCTCCATGAACAGGGGTGTAATCAAGATCCCCATTAGCCACAGCCAGATGGATAGCAGGGTAGTCAAGTTCCTTTGGTTCCTTGATCTGGTAGCCTAATTTTTCCAAACCAAGATTGACAATTGCGGTTTGAAAATGTTCTTCTATCCAGTTACTATGGGCAGAACTAATCTTAACCCCTTCACCAGGCAATCCTTGTGCTTCAATTGACTTGGTAGTGGATTCTGGGACTGATTGACAGGCGATTAAGCCGATTAATAAGGTTGCTAGAGCTCTACCTAAATTAGTTTTTTGTGCTTGTCTCATTATTGCCAATAGACTTAGTGAACGCCTGGAAGCAGTCCCTACTCTCAGCAGTACCTTAACAGGCTCAGGGCTGAGTTTTCAAAGTTCTGACTTCTGAGTAGGCTTTTCGCCAGTCTAATCCCCAATAGTTAAGGCTGCCCAGTTTGTGCTAAGACTCCGAGTTAACGACTATGTCGCAACTAGAAGTTACGGCGTTGTGTTTCCAGCAATTCTTTAATCCCTTTTTGAGCTAAATCCATGAGTTGATCAAGTTGATCACGGCTAAAAGTGCCTGACTCAGCTGTCCCCTGCACTTCAATAATCCCCAGTTGGTCGTTCATCACTACATTAAAGTCTACCTCAGCGGCAACATCTTCTTGGTAGTTGAGGTCTAGCAAAGGCTCACCTTGGACTAGTCCTACAGAAACAGCAGCAACTTGGTGAGATAGGGGTGATTGCTCTAGTTTTCCTGCTTTCACCAATTTATTAATAGCCTCGGCAAGGGCAACATATCCACCTGTAATCGAGGTTGTGCGGGTACCAGCATCAGCCTGTAGTACATCAGCATCTACAGTAATCGTCCGTTCTCCTAGTGCATCGAGGTCTAGAGATGCACGCAAACTACGTCCAATTAGCCGCTGAATTTCTTGAGTTCGACCCGAAAGGGTAAGCAATTCACGTTTGTGGCGTTCTGCGGTGGCTCCCGGAAGCATTCTATACTCGGCAGTTAGCCAGCCACTGCCAGAACCTTCTAAAAATCGAGGTACTCCCTCCTGAATAGTAACAGTACAAAGTACTTTAGTGTCCCCACACTTAGCTAGGACGGAACCAGGGGCATACTTTGTGAATTCGTACTCGAAGCTGATAGGGCGTAACTGGTCAAATCTCCGACGATCTGGGCGCTGCCAAGACATTGCAATTCTCCACTGTGATTTGAAGGTCGTCAGGTTGTAGGTTATCAGGTTGAAGGTTGTTAACAACCATAGAAGATTGCCTTACTCGGGATAGTTTACAATCTAGTTTGACCCAAAATCATGGGTCTGGTGCCTCCTTCTTCTAGGGGGTAAATTCGTTGCAATCCCCGAGAAGCAAGAATCTCCTTCCTTACTAGGGCAGAGAGTGTCAATGGCTAGCATTACTCCGGAAATCAACTATGACAATTCTACAAATCATTTTCTTAATAGGATTTTCCATTGTTACCTTCAAATTTGTTGCCTCCATCTTTGGCTATGGCAACATCCCAGTACTGAATGTTTTGGTTACATTTATCCTCAGTAGTTTTGTGATTTTTGAAATTGTTAAGCTTGTGCAGGCAATGATTGTCTCATTTGGCTGAAGTGAGATAAACTGTTGTGCATTAAAAATGCACAGCAGCAAGGCAGGAGGCAGGAGGCATAAGGCTCCAAGGCAGAAGGAACAAGAGTTTGGGCCATTAACTAATATCAAATAAATATATGATTTAAATGCGTAACAGCTGATCATGTTGATTAGACCAATGTCGAAAGTCATGCACATCGCAAAATTGCGAATTGAGGTTCGCGATGGCAAATAAGGAACATCTCACTTTACTCAAACAAGGATTAAATGTTTGGAACGATTGGCGCAAAAAGCATTCAGAGATCAAGCCTGACTTTTGGGAAGCTGACCTTAGGGAAGCTAATTTCAGAGGAGCTGACCTTAGAGAAGCTAACTTTAGAGGAGCTGACCTTAGAGTAGCTGACTTCAGGGAAGCTGACCTTAGAGTAGCCAACCTCAATGAAGCTATTCTCTCAATAGCTAAACTCAGTGGAGCTGATCTCAGAGTAGCTAATCTCACTGAAGCTAATCTCACCGAAGCTAATCTCACCGAAGCTAATCTCAGTGGTGCTGAACTTAGTGGAGCCGATCTCAGTAGAGCTAACCTCAATAGTGCCGATCTTAGAGGAGCAGACTGCAAGGGTTCTAACCTCAATGACGCCATCCTCTCAATAGCCAATCTCACCGAAGCCGATCTCAGAGTAACCCAACTTAATAATGCTGATCTCAGTGGTGCTGATCTCAGTGGTGCTGATCTCAGTGGTGCTGATCTCAGTGATGCTGATCTCAGTGGTGCTGATCTCAGTGATGCTAATCTCAGTGGTGCTAATCTCAATAGAGCCCTACTCAGTGGTGCTGATCTCAATAGAGCCCAACTCCGAGGAGCCCTACTCACTGAAACCAAACTCAATGGAGCTAATCTCAGGGGAGCTAACCTTACTGAAGCCAAGTTGTTAGCAACTCAAGCCTTAAAGACCAACTTTGAGAAGGCAAAATTTACTGGAGCCTGTCTCAAGGATTGGAGTATTGACAGCACCACTAACTTTGGGGATGCCATTTGTGAATATTTTTATTTAAAAGATAGCCAACAGGAACGACGTCCCACAACTGGAAACTTTGCCCCCGGAGAGTTTGTCAAACTATTTCAAAACTCCTTTGAAACTTTTGACATAATTTTCAGTGAAGGTATTGATTGGAGAGCTTTTACCTACTCATTTAACAACATCCAAACCGGAGAACAACGAATTGAACTAATTGTTGAGAGTATTGAAAGTAAAAGAGATGGAATCATTGTTATCAAGGTTATTGTTTCTGCTCAGGTAGATAAGAAAGCAATTTATAATAATTTCATGCAGGGCTATGAATTCGCCCTGAAAAATCTTGCAGCTCAAGAACCAGCAAAATCTGAAGCTAAAGATCAAGGGATTAATCCGTTATTTAATTTAGTCACGACTCTTGAGGGCTGGCAGTCCCAGGAAAACTGAGTACCAAAGCTCTTAGGATGAAGTCCAGGTAAAGACTGCTTTGGTGTTGTGTATTTTTAATGCACAACACCAAGGCAGGAGGCAGAAGGCTCCAAGGCAGGAGGCTCCAAGGCACAAGAGTTTGGGTCATTAACTAATATCAGATAAATATATGATTTAAATGCGTAACGGCCCACCAGACTTTAACTTTCTAAAATATTAAGTAAAGTAAAGATATCACTCACCAATTTAGCATCAAAATTTGATGGTACTATTCGGATTTGGCAAAAAGCTAACTATACCCACTCCTGAAGAGGCCTTGCCTGGAAGAGCACAACCCATGCCAGTAACCTCTGAGCACTATGTAAATGGGAACCCACTCAAGCCTCCTTATCCAGAGGGACTGGAAATGGCGATGTTTGGTATGGGATGTTTTTGGGGAGCAGAACGTAAATTTTGGCAGCAAGGGGGCGTTTTTAGTACTGCCGTCGGTTATGCCGCAGGAACAACACCTAACCCCACCTATCAAGAAGTCTGCACAGGCATGACGGGGCACAATGAAGTAGTTCTCGTGGTTTTTGATCCACAAGTGACCACTTACGAGGGGCTGCTGAAAGTTTTCTGGGAAAGCCATGATCCTACCCAAGGCATGCGCCAGGGCAATGATGCAGGTACTCAGTATCGTTCAGGAGTTTACGCATATTCAGATGACCAGAATAAGCTAGCCCAGGCTTCGCTAGAAGCTTATCAGCTAGCCTTGAAAAAAGCTGGTTATGGGAAGATCACAACTGAGATTTTAGACGCCCCTGAATTTTACTATGCAGAAGAGTATCATCAGCAATACCTAGCCAAAAATCCTGGTGGGTATTGTGGTTTAGGTGGTACAAAAGTCGAATTTCAAGTAATGACTCGCTCCCAATCGCCATCGTAGATCAGCCTAGTAGCAATTAGAACAGGACTTAGGCGGTTGTGTCGATTTAGCCCCCCTACTCCCCCCAATACTGGGGGAAATTAGCGGATGCTTCGCTTTTTTACAAATGGGGATTTAGGGGGCAAATGCGTAAGTCCTATAGAAATCTGGGAGCAGGAGAGCAAAAAATACTAGCCTCCTGCTCTGTTTTTTGTCCATCACTAAAGATGCTCACTTTTCAGAGCATCTTTTTTATTGAGACGAGAAGGGGAAGTGTGGGGAGGAACAAAGCTGCCTGTTGATGGTTCATTGGGCAATGAACTATCAACTATCAACCATCAACCCTTTAGCTTGACTCCTATAGGGGGGCTTACACCCAATCATGCTGAGCTAAACCCTCTGTTAACCTTGAAGTAGGCGGCAACTACTCCTGAAGATTACGGTTCTACCCACTGCGGTGTTATAGCCTAGGGAGCTACATTATCTACAAAGATAAATACACAAAACTTTATGCAGGGTAATGACAACCACTGTTTAAATCACTAGGGAAGGTAAACCCACTATGTTTGAGCATTTTACAGACAAAGCCGTAAAAGCAATCATGCTCGCCCAAGAAGAGGCGCGTCGCCTAGGACACAACCTAGTGGGCACCGAGCAGATTCTGTTGGGGTTGATTGGGGAGGGGACAGGTATTGCGGCACTAGTACTCAAGGAATTAGGCATTACTCTGGAGGATGCACGCCAAGAAGTAGAACGAATTATTGGTCGTGGTTCCGGTATGGTAGCAGGTGAAGTCCCCTTCACACCCAAAGCCAAGCAGCTGCTTGAACAAGCATTCCAAGAAGCTCGTCAACTTGGACATAATTATATCGGTACAGAACACTTGTTACTGGCAATTACTCGCGCCCGAGGAGGAGTGGCGGCCAAAGTTATAGAAAACCTTGATATTGACTCAGCCGAAGTACGCAAGCAAGTAATTAGGGCTCTAGGAGAAGTGGCAGCAGCTTCTACAAAGGGACAAAGACAGTCGTTTATGGGGGGTAGCAATCGGCAAAAAGCCAGCTTGGATGAGTTTGGAAAGAATCTGACCAAGCTAGCAGCAGAAGGTAAACTTGACCCTGTTGTTGGTAGAGAGCAAGAAATCGAACGGGTAATTCAGATTTTGGGTCGTCGCACCAAAAATAACCCCGTATTGCTTGGGGAACCTGGAGTTGGTAAAACAGCAATTGCTGAAGGTCTTGCCCAACGCATTACTGATCAAAATGTCCCTGAACTGTTGGCAGATAAGCAGGTAGTCACCTTAGATCTGGGTTCACTGATCTCAGGGACCCGTTACCGGGGAGACTTTGAGGAACGCCTTAAACAAATTATGGAGGAAGTGCATCAAGCCGGAAATATCATCCTGGTAGTTGATGAAATTCACACTATGGTTGGTGCCGGATCCACCGAAGGTGGTCTTGATGCTGCTAATATTCTCAAGCCTGCTCTGGCAAGAGGGGAACTACAATGCCTAGGAGCAACTACCCTCGATGAATACCGCCAGCATATTGAAAAAGATGCAGCTCTAGAGCGCCGTTTTCAACCAGTGATGGTAGGAGAACCTTCAGTTGAAGAGACTATTGAAATTCTCTACGGTCTGCGTGATGTTTATGAACAGTACCACAAGGTAGAGATTACTGACGATGCCCTAGAAGCAGCTGCCAAGTTCTCTGACCGTTACATTTCAGACCGTTTCTTGCCAGATAAAGCGATTGACCTAATTGATGAAGCAGGTAGTAGAGTCAGTTTGAGACACCATCGGTCATCGCCTGCTACCAAGGAACTAAGGCGGGAATTGCGTCAGGTAAGTAGGGATAAAGACCAGGTAGTTAGAGCTCAGGATTTTGAGCAAGCTGCAAAATTACGCGATCGCGAATTGGAAATTGAAAACCGAATTCAGGAACTATTAGAAGATGCCCACAAGTATAATACTCTGACGGCTCCAACTGTCAGCGAGGAAGAAATTGCTGAGATTGTCGCTGCTTGGACAGGAGTACCTGTTAGCAAGTTGACTGAATCCGAGTCAGAATTACTGATGCATATGGAAGATACCTTGCATCAACGGCTCATTGGTCAACAAGAAGCTGTAAGTGCTGTTTCGCGGTCGATTCGTCGGGCGAGAGCTGGTTTGAGAGACCCTAATCGTCCCATTGCTAGCTTTGTCTTCTCTGGTCCGACTGGGGTTGGTAAAACCGAACTAGCTAAGTCTTTGGCTTCCTATTTCTTTGGTTCGGAAGAAGCCATGATTCGGCTGGATATGTCGGAGTTTATGGAACCACACACAGTATCCAAATTGATTGGTTCACCTCCAGGATATGTGGGCTATGACGAAGGTGGTCAACTCACCGAAGCTGTCCGCCGCAAACCTTACAACGTGGTACTTTTCGACGAAATTGAGAAAGCACACCCCGATGTTTTCAACGTACTACTACAGCTGTTGGACGATGGACGCTTAACTGATGCCAAGGGTCGCACCGTCAACTTCAACAACACGCTAATTATTATGACCTCTAATATCGGTTCTAAGGTGATTGAAAAAGGAGGCGGTGGTTTAGGCTTTGAATTTTCAGATAACCAAGCTGAGTCTCGATACAATCGCATCCGGGATAAAGTTAATGAGGAACTCAAAAATTACTTCCGCCCAGAGTTTCTCAATCGCCTTGATGAGATTATCGTCTTCCGCCAGTTGACGAGAGATGAAGTCAAGCAAATTGCTGAGGTGATGCTGCGGGAAGTCTCAGTACGTTTGAGCGAGCGCTTGATTAACTTGGAAGTCACTGAACGCTTCAAAGACCATTTGGTGGAAGTCGGTTATGACCCCAGTTACGGTGCTAGACCTCTACGCAGGGCAATTATGAATCTATTGGAAGACAGCTTGGCAGAAGCAATGCTCTCTGGTCAAGTTGAGGATGGAGGTACGGCTATAGTTGATGTCAATAATGAGGGTCAGGTTCAGGTGCTACCCCAAGAAGAACCAGAGTTGTTACTTCAACCAGTTGCTTAATAATTCCCTCTCGCTGTATGCAACCGATCCCCTTTCCGCCAAGGAGAGGGGCTTTGTGATCATAATATTTTTATTGTCGCTTATTACTTATTACTTATTACTTATTACTTATTACTTATTACTTAAATTCATTATATGCCTGCAAGAATCGCTCTCATTGCTCATGACCGCAAAAAGTACGAAATAGTGAATTTCGTCAAGCAACATCAGGCTATTTTTTATCGCTATCAATTAATTGCCACAGGTACAACTGGACAGCGCATACTCAACGAGACTAGCTTAAATGTTGAGCTTATGTTATCCGGAGCAATGGGAGGAGATGTTCAGATTGCAGCACAAGTAGCAGAAGGGAAAGTCGCCGCTGTCATTTTCCTGGTTGACCCTCTTTATGCTCAACCCCATGAACCAGATATTCAAGCAGTCCAACGCATCTGCGCAGTTTACAATGTCCCTCTAGCAACTGATGTGACCATTGCTGCCCCTGAAGGCGAATTACAAGCAATCACAGCAATGGTTAACTTGCTTGGGGCAGCATTGCTCAAACTGCCAACAAATCGGGAAGATATTATTCACCTGCAAACTAAGCGTGTCAAGGTGACAACCAACCCACCTCAAAAGGTTGTCGTTGATGGTGAAATTATTGGCACTACTCCAGTTGAAATTGAGTGTATCCCTGGTGGATTAACTGTACTGGCACCAGCAGCAAGTGACATCGAAGATGAGGAAGCTGTCAGTTCGAGATAAGGGATTTCCAAATAAAAAAATATCCAATCGAGTAGGAGGAGAGGGGGAGACGCGGAGAGGGGGAGACGCGGAGATGGGGAGAGGGGGGATGAATTTTCTGCCTTGGAGCCTCCTGCCTTTGGTGGGAAGATGGGAAGAGGGGGGCATGAATTTTCTGCCTCCTGCCAGAAAAATAACAAACAGAAAAATAACTTAGAGTAAGAGTTGACCTGATAAAATGCCAGAAAATAAAGACCAGCAACATCCCCAAGAAAAACGCGACCGCTCTATTGTTGAGTCCCTCTTACAAGGAGAACCAAATAATTATAATCAAGTGGAATTAGCCAGACTGCGGATTCGCTATTGGGGCTTTCCAGGAGCTAGAGATATCCAACATAATCTGGATGTAATTCTGCAGCGATGGCAGATTACCGAGGAGCAACTCTTTGAAATGACGCGCCAACTCCATGAACTTGGTCAGGTTTACAAAAGCGGTGATAGCTTGCAAGGTCAAGAGGACTGGAGTTAGCTTAAACGCCGGAAGCCTTCAACTAACTGCTACATATTCGCGCAGATCAAGTTTGCACCTGCGAAGCTTAGAGATGGCTTCTCGTTCAATTTGTCTGACTCGCTCACGACTGAGGTTAAGGCGCTCGCCAATTTTAGATAAGGTCAGAGGTTGTCCGTCTTGCAAACCAAAACGCAGCGCTAGAACCTCCCGTTGCTGAGGCGTTAAATTTGCCATCAGTTTCTCTAAATCAACTCGCATCGAAGATTGAGTAACGTATTCGTCTGGTGTTTGACCAGTATCTTCGAGCAGTTCAATTAGTTCAGTATCCTGGTTGTCTCCCACTCGCAAATCCAAAGATAGCGGTTGACGAGCCTTTTCAAGATATTCTCGCACCTGCTTCTCACTCAAATCTAATTCCTTGGCCAATTCTGCAATTTTAGGCACTCGTCCCAGCTTTTGTGCCAGTTGGCGCTGGGCTTTTCTGATTTTGTTGAGCTTTTCAGTAATATGGATGGGAAGACGAATCGTACGTCCTTTGTCAGCGATTGCTCGAGTAATAGCCTGCCGAATCCACCAATAGGCGTAAGTGGAAAAGCGATAGCCCTTAGTGGGATCAAATTTTTCGACCCCTCGCTGCATTCCAATCGTGCCTTCCTGAATTAAATCGAGCAAGTCTACATTACGCTTGATGTACTTCTTTGCCACCGCCACTACCAGTCGCAAGTTGGCTTCAACCATTTTGCGCTTGGCAGTTTCCCCTGCAGCAATGGTCGATTGCAATTGTGTCTCTGTTAGTGAAGATGCTTTTGCCCATTCTGAGATTGTTGGTTCATGACCAAGCTCTGATGATAGGGACTCTTTGAGTTGCTGTAAGGCTACTAAACCTTGTACCTGTTTACCATAGAGGATTTCCTGCTCATGGGTCAGCAGAGGCACACGACCAATTTCTCGCAGGTAGGTACGAACTAGGTCTGTAGATGTCTGAGCAGTTTTCATAGCGCTCGAGCTGGTACTAGTGGGTTTCAAATAAACATGCCGGTTTTGATACCCGGTTGAGTCAAGGATATTGGCGATTGCTTCCCCATGAACAGGATTTCAAGTTATGTTTGGCAAGCAGCAAGATATTGACAGGGTAACTGGAGAGGTATTATAACCAACTCAAATAGGCATAAATGGAAAATATGGCAGACCTGAGGTCAGAAGCTACCAATGTCTTTTACAACTCTTGTGTGCATAAAAGTTTTTCGGTAAACTGCCATAATATTAAGTATTGTAACATTCATTATCTTAACAGAGACCCTTAAATCTGAACCAACCTTGAAGAAGGAGACAGGAGTTTCCTGACTAGGAGTCAGAATCAATTTAGTGGGAATCGAACTTCGATCACCAAGAAATCAATAGCCGCATTGCCTAAGATTGATGACCCAAAACCTCTGGATTGCAAGACACGGAAACCGCCTCGACTTTGTCAACCCCGAATGGTTTAACACGGCAGAGCGACCTTATGATCCGCCGCTTTCTGAAGATGGCATACTACAAGCCAAGCAACTGGGTCAACGCCTAGCTAGTGTTGGCATTAAGCAGGTCTTTACCTCGCCCTTTTTGCGAACAGTGCAGACGGCAAGTATAGTAGCAGATATCCTTGATTTGTCAATCAAGCTGGAGTCTGGTCTGAGTGAATGGCTCAATCCCGAATGGATGCCCGTTGAGCCAGAAAGACTATCGATCACAGCCTTGCAAGAGCAATTTCCTCGGATTGATCCAAGCTATAGCTCTCTAGTTAAGGCTAGTTACCCCGAAAGCAGCGAGGAAGTGTTGGAGCGTACAGCCAAAACGGCAAGATTTCTGAGTACACAATTCTCAGAAGATCTTTTACTTGTTGGTCACGGAGCCTCGGTTATTGGTACAGCTCAAGGTCTAGTTAGTGGAACTCCAGAAATTAAGGCATCTCTGTGTTGTTTAGTCAAATTAGTACGACAAGGAGAAAAATGGGAAATGGAACTCAACGGAGATACTTCTCACCTTAGTCAGACTGAGGATGTGATCCGTTTTCAGTGAACTAATTTAGCGATCCCAGATTTATGACACTAATACTGGCAGGAGACATTGGCGGCACTAAAACTATTCTGCAACTCGTAGAGTATTCAGCTCAAGGCTCAAGGCAAAACCTCTATGAGGATATTTACCCTAGCCGCGACTTTCCTGATTTAGTGCCGATTGTGCAGAAATTCTTGTCTGCCGCCAAACAAAAGCTCGATCAAGAAGTTGTACTAGAAAAAGCTTGTTTAGCGATCGCAGGACCTGTAGTCAACGATACTTGTGTACTAACCAATCTGAGTTGGTTCCTCGATGCTAGACGCCTGGAAAAAGACCTCGGAATTACAAAAATTAGCTTAATCAACGATTTTGCCGCCATTGGTTACGGTATCCTCGGATTGGAAACTACAGAGATCTGTACTCTGCAAGCAGGAAAACCAGCCGAGAGTTCACCCATTGCTGTGATTGGTGCTGGTACTGGTTTAGGAGAGGGCTTTCTAATCCCAGAGCAAGAAAGTTATCAAGTCTTTGCATCTGAAGGTGGACATGCTGATTTTGCTCCCCGCACGGAGTTAGAATTCCAGCTACTGCAATACCTACGTTCCCACTATAGTATTGATCGTACTTCAGTCGAGCGAGTGGTTTCTGGTCAAGGCATAGTCGCAATTTACCGATTTCTCAGAGACCGTCAGATTGCTCAAGAATCCCCCGAGATTGGGCAGATTGTCAAAAATTGCGATCAGGAAACTGCTAGCAGTGAAAAGAGGATAGATCCTGCCGCAGCGATTGCTAAAGCTGCTATGGATAAAAGTGATCTCCTCTGCCAACAGACGATGCAGATGTTTGTGGAAGCCTACGGTGCTGAGGCTGGTAATTTTGCCCTTAAACTTTTGCCCTATGGAGGTCTCTATATTGCTGGAGGCATCGCCGCCAAAATTCTACCATTGATACAAGAAGGTAATTTCCTGCGAGTTTTTCGTCAAAAAGGCAGAGTAAGCCCTTTATTAGAAAAAGTACCTGTACACGTTATCTTGAACCCTCAGGTAGGATTAATTGGGGCAGTAATTTGCGCTTCAAGGATTTAAAGTTGCAAGGAGTTAGACCAATTTCCTCAATGCCTCCTATACATCCAATCCCCGCCTCTGGTATCTCTGGGCGTCTCCGCGTCATCAACATCTGTAGCTAACATAAACGAAATCGGTATTAGGAGGTAGGAGGCAGGGGTGGAAGGTGGGTGAGCGAAAAAAGGTGTGGGGAAATAATTAAGCAGACGCTCCAGACTCGGAAAAATCAAATCCCACGCAAAATTTCGTTCATCCCCCCTCATTGCCCCCGATGCGTGGGGAATTAGGGGAAGTGAAGGGACATTGGATGTAGCTCACTATTGTGTAAATTTACACAAGCAATTAGGGAATCAGGGCTTGTACAACCGTAATTTCCACGAGGGCTAATCAACATAGCTATGCAAGAATTTAAGGGCAGAGATCAAGGGCACAGCTTTATAGGTATTATCAAACAGTTACATAAGACAGAAAAACACTGAGGGCAGTTTTTAGATACACCGCAACCTGGATGGGGTTGGAATTAAGGTAATCTTGACAACCATTGGCACACAAACGCTAGCACAGTGGCTTTATGGCACTGATTGGTTGTATAGCAAAAGTCAGAAGGCTCCAGGGCAGAAGGCAGAAGGTTAATTAATATTGATATTCCGTCGTTTAAACCATTCAATCTGTCCTAACCTTTGTAGCTATCGCTATAGTACCTCTGTTATTGGTGATCTGTACTTAACCTCAATTAACCATGCTGAGCTGAGATCAAGGTTTTTCGGTCACTTCAGGGAGATTTTTACAGGGTTTGGGCCTGGTCATTATTTCAAAATCAACTGCTACTTAGTTTATTTCACCAGACCATCTAGTTATCGACTTGATCAACAGGCAGTGGAAGATGGAGTGTCATCTATTAGCTATCCAGGCGACAATGATTAACCAGATTGCCCAGGCTACAAAGGGCAACCTAGTTATTGAGGAAGTACTCAAGAGTACGGTTAGTCAGTTACAGGAAGTTTTGCAGGTAAGTGGCTGTCTGCTCTTTCAATCTAATCAGCCTCAGCATTGGCTAGCCTCTGGGGTAAATGAGACTATTAATTCAAAGTTCAAGAGGCAAAATCTTACCTATTTACAGAGTGCCTGCACAGATTTGTGCAATTACTATCACTTACGGCTCACGAAAGGTGAACTGGTGATGATTCAGGATAACTGGGATGACTTGCCCAGCCTACTCCAAGATCTAGCTTGTAAATGTGACCTGTGTGCTATTTTGATGGTGCCGCTTTGCCATCAGCAGTCATACTTGGGGGCAATAACGCTTTATCAATGTGAGCAAGCTTGGGAATTAATGCCTCAGGCCGTTACTTTTGTGCAAGAAATTGCCGATCATTGTGCGATCGCTCTTCAGCAGGCAGAGCTTGAGCAGCACTGGCAAACTGAACTCAAAAAGTGTTCTCGTGTGCACTCAGAACTAAAAGCCAGTATTGCTAGAAATAAAGCTCTATTAGAAGTAATCCCTGATTTAATGTTTCGCGTAAGACGAGATGGCATTTGCATAGACTCGAAAGCGGCTAAAGAAGAAACGATGCCGATTATTGCCAGTGAGATCATTGATAAACATGTGCATCAAGTTTTTCCTAAACAGGTTGCAGGGCTAATTTGGCACTACCTCGAGCTAGCCCTGGAAACCAATACTGTTCAAAGCTTTGAGTGCCAACTATGGCTTAAGGGCAAATCCCGTCACTTTGAGGCTCGCATTGTTAAAAGTGGCTCAGATGAAGCTGCCGTGATTCTACAGAATATTACCGAGCGTGTAGAAGCAAGAATCACATTAGAACAAGCCAACGACGCTTTAGAAGCAAGAGTTGAGGAGCGCACAGCTGCTTTAAGGGAAGCCAACCACATCCTCAGAGCTGAAATTGTTGAGCGCAACAGAGCACAGGAGCAGTTAAGACAAAGTGAGGAGCGCTTTCGTAATTTAGTTGAAACTAGCAGTGATTGGGTGTGGGAGATGGATGAAAATGCCTTATATACCTATGCTAGTCCCAAAGTTTCAAGTTTATTGGGTTACGAGCCTCAAGAAATTATTGGTCAGACTCCTTCTGAATTAGCATCCCCTGAAAACGCGAAGTATGTTGCTGAAGTTTTTGCTGAACTTGTCGCCTCGCGGCAACCTTTCACCTGTTTAGAAAATACAAATCTTCATAAAGATGGTCATCTGGTAATCCTCGAAGGCAGTGGAGTGCCAATTTTTGATCGCTTAGGGAAATTTCGCGGCTATCGTGGTATTGATAGAGACATTACTGAACGCAAGCGAGCAGAGGAGCAACTGCGTTTCTTACACTCAATTACGCAAGCTCTATTTCAGTCCCAAGATTTTCATGCAGCCCTGTCTGTGGCACTACAGAAAGTATGTGAAGCTACTGGTTGGGATTTAGGAGAAGCCTGGGTTCCCAAGGCAGATGGCAGTATTCTTGAATGTAGCCCTGCTTGGTTCAGTAAGACTGAGGATGTGGAGAACTTTAGAAAAGCCAGCGAGGAGTTGACATTTGCCCCAGGCTGTGATTTACCAGGACGTGTCTGGGTATCGAAACAGCCGGAGTGGTTGCCAGATGTTTCGCTCGAGTCTAATCATGTTTACCTCAGAGCAGACCTCGCCCAGCAAGTAGGTTTAAAAGCGGGATTAGGAATTCCAGTTATTGCTAATAATATGGTTCTCGCTGTCCTCATATTTTATATGTTTGAAACTCGACCTGAGGCTCCAGGATTAATTGAACTTATTTCCGCTTCAACAGAATTAGGTTTAATGATTCAGCGCAAGCAGGCAGAAGGGGAAATTCGTAAGGCGTTAGTTAGGGAAAAAGAACTAACAGAACTAAAATCTCGTTTTATCACTATGACTTCTCACGAGTTTAGAACTCCTCTGACCACAATTCAATCTTCAGCTGAATTAATAGAACATTACTCTTCAAAATGGACAGAAGAGAAAAAATTAACTCACCTGTATCGCATTCAAAGTTCGGTCAAATACATGACCAAACTCTTGAATGATGTCTTGATCATCGGTAGAGCTGAAGCTGGCAAACTCAAGCTGAATCCAATACCACTGAATCTGGAAAAATTTTGCCGCGATTTAGTTGAAGAACTAGAATTTAATGATACTAAACAGCACCAACTAGTTTTCAAAATTGAGGCTGTTGAACAACAAGAAAGTGAGGCAATGGAAAAGTCAGTACTCACTACTTCCCACTCCCAATTTCCCAGAAATAAACCTTGCTTGGATGAAAAGATACTACGTCAAATTTTGGAAAATTTACTGGGTAATGCGATTAAGTATTCTCCTAGTGGCAGTACTGTTATATTAACCCTAGGCTACCGACAAAATGATGTGATTTTTAAAATTATTGATCAAGGCATTGGTATTCCCAAAGTCGATCTGCCACTATTGTTTGAAAGCTTCCACCGCGCTAATAATGTGGGGACAATTGCTGGCACTGGTTTGGGACTAGCAATTGTCAAAAAATGCCTAGACATCCACAATGGTCAGATTGAGGTAGAAAGTGAAGTAGGGCTCGGAACTACTTTTAAAATCACGCTGCCAATGTACAACTCCCTAGCAACCAATGAATAAAATGTCCAAACAAATTAAAAAAATTTTAGTAATTGAAGACGAAGAATTTGTCAGGGAAAATATTCTTGAACTCCTAGATTCTGAAGGTTTGGAGGTATTTGGCGCAGAAAATGGTCGTATTGGTGTCGATTTAGCCCAGCAACAGCAGCCAGATCTAATTTTATGTGATGTAATGATGCCTGAATTAGATGGTTACGGCGTGCTTACCACTTTACGTCAAGACTCTATCCTCGCGACAATTCCTTTTATTTTCTTAACTGCAAAAGCTGCCAAAGTAGATTTTCGTCAAGGCATGGAATTAGGAGCAGATGATTATTTGACTAAGCCATTTACTAGGGCAGAGTTGCTAGGGGCAATTGCTAGCCGACTTAAAAAGCAAGAGGCTGTTCAAGAACACTACAATAGTGAAATTCAGCAAGCTAAAGACCGGCTAAATTACTTAGCACACCATGATAGCTTGACCGAGCTGCCAAATCGATTGTCGTTGCAAGAACGGTTTAAGCAAGTACAACCGCAAGATCATGACTACCAAGAAGTCTTGGCAGTTTTGTTTGTGGGTTTAGACCGCTTTAGTAAAATCAATAATAACCTCGGGCAAGACTTCGGTGACTCATTGCTTAAAGCTGTCGCTATTCGCCTTAGTACCTGCGTTGATAATCAGGATACAGTTGCTCGCCTCAATGCTGATCAATTTGCTATTATCCTGGCAAAGAGGAGCCATAAAAAAGATGCAGTCGATGTTGCTCAAAGTATTTTAAAAAGTATCTCCAAGACCTTTGTTCTTGCTGAACAAGAAGTCTTTATCACCGCTAGCATTGGTTTAGCATTTTATCGCCGTGATAGTAAAGAACTACAACAGTTACTAAGTTATGCTAACAAGGCGATGTTAAAGGCTAAGCAACAAGGGGGTGACCAATATCAGTTTTATACAGCAACCTTTCACATCGGTTCTGTAGACTTTCTCAACTTACAAACTAGCTTGCGTCATGCTTTAGAACGGGAAGAACTTATAGTTTACTATCAACCACAAGTTGACCTCAAGACGGGGAAAATTTCTGGTGCAGAAGCCCTGTTGCGATGGCACCATCCACAACGGGGTATTATTGGACCAGATAAATTTATTCCGCTAGCAGAAGAAACTGGTCTAATTATACCGATTGGGGAATGGGTATTGTACAATGCCTGCAAGCAAACTAAAATCTGGCAGGATGCTGGTTTTCGGTGTTTACGGGTGGCAGTTAACCTCTCAGGACGTCAATTTTCTCAAATTGATTTGAGCCAAAAGATACTCCAAATCCTGAGGGAAATTGGTCTTCACCCTCAGTATATAGACTTAGAGCTAACTGAAAGTATGTTGGTTTCAAATACTGAGGTGGCAATTCGCAGGTTGAAGACTTTGAAGTCTTTAGGGATGCAGATTGCTATTGACGACTTTGGTACAGGGTATTCTTCTTTAAGTTATTTGCAAAAATTCCCTTTTGATATTTTAAAAATTGACCGCTGTTTTGTCCGTAATATTACAGCTAGCCCTCACAATGCTGCAATTACAGAGGCTATTATACAAATAGCGAAAACTCTGGAGCTAAAATTGATTGCTGAGGGGGTAGAAACGGAAGCCGAACTGAATTTTATTTGCCGCCATAACTGCGATGTGATGCAAGGTTATCTTTTCAGCAAGCCACTACCACCACAAGAGTTTGAAAAACTACTATTTAGTGGTAAATATTTGCAGCTTTCTCCTAAAGAACATCATGAGGCTAATGTAATATGAATATGAACATGAAAAAAATTTTGGTAATTGAAGATGAAGAATCGGTACGAGAAAATTTAATGGAATTGTTAGAAGCAGAGGAGTTTGAGGTTTTTGGTGCTGCTGATGGTCTGGCTGGTATCAATGCTGCTCAACAACATCAACCCGATTTAATTTTATGTGATGTGATGATGCCAAAGGCTGATGGTTTTGAGGTTTTGGATATCCTGCGCCAAGAGTCGATTACGGCGATGATTCCCTTTATTTTTCTCACCGCTAGAGCGGATAAAGCCGACTTGCGGCGGGGTATGGAAATGGGAGCAGACGACTATATCACTAAGCCTTTTACTTTAACGGAATTGCTCAAGGCAATTTCGATTCGCCTGCAAAAGAACGCCTCCCTTGAGCAGTATTCCCAGGAAAAAATTGCTCACTTACGCAGTGACATTCCTTTGTCTATACCGGAGGTGATGCGCTCTTCATTAGATGGCATTCTCAGTCTTTCACAGTTGATCATCAATCAATCAGATTCTTTAGAAAGAGATGAGATCCGAGAAATTTCGGAATGTATTTACGAGTCAGCTCAGAGTTTATCGAGACTGATAGATAATTTTTGAGATTTGGGTTCATGGTTCATGGTTCATGGTTCATGGTAGGATGGCTTGACAATCGATAAGGGAACTCCAAGAAATAAATTATCCAATTCACTTAGAAACAAGACGTAAAGATTTTTCTCCCTATCTCTTCCTGCTCGATTGGATATTTTTTTATTTGGAAGTCCCTTATTGGCGATTGCTATAGACTTCCTGTGTCACCTTGGCTAGCCTTTGCATGCCGATTACTATCTCTTCATTCGTTGCAGTTAAGCTAATGCGGAGGCACTGCTGTTTGTGAGGCCATTCTTCCTGTAAACCTGGGAAAAATGGGCTTCCAGGAACGACAATCACGCCTACCTGCTTCAACTGTTGGTAAAACTCCCAGTCTGTAATCGGTAAATCCTGCAACCACAACCAAGCAAAGATTGCTCCTTCACCGCGATGTAGAAACCAGGGCAAATCTTTGGGCATTGACTGTTCAAGGGTATCCTCTAAAACTTTAAACTTTTGTTGGTAGTGGGGACGAATGATGTTGATGGAGATTTCAGCAAGTGCTCCCGAGTTAATCGCTTGGGTAGCAATTGCTTGCCCATAGCGGGAGGAATGAAGACACATATTTGTCTGGAATGACTGTAAAATACCTATTAGCTCAGGATCACCAATCGCTACACCAATCCGCTCTCCTGGCAATCCTGCTTTAGAAAGGCTTAAGCAGTGGAGGATATTACCGCCAAATATGGGCGTCATTTCTGTAAAGTTTAAGGCTGGGAAAGGCGGTGCATAAGCTGAGTCAATTAACACTGGTACATCTAATACTGCTGCCAAAGCTGCAATTTTCCTTACTTCTTCATCTGTAAGGACATTGCCTGTGGGGTTACAAGGGCGAGAGAAAATAACGCAGCCAGTATCTTCTGTGATGCTTAGTTGGCTGAAGTCAGGGCGATACTTGAAGCGATGTTGAGCCTGATCAATTTCTAAGCTTGGTTTATAGGCACATAGAGCTTCTGGAGTTAAGGTAACTCCACCATAACCGGTATAGTCGGGACTCAAGGGCAAGACAACTTGCTTTAAACTACCGCTAGTAGTGTAGCCTCCAAAGACATTGGCAGCATAGAAGTAGATTGATTGAGAGCCAGGGGTGATTAGTATATTGCGATCGCTTAGGGAAAGTCCATAGCGCTGATTGAAATCCTGAGCAATTGCTTCAATCAAAGGCTGATATCCCTGAGAGGAGCCGTAGCGGCAAACCACTTCACCATAATCTGGGCTTGCCAGTAATTGTGCTGTGCAATCCCGCCACAGTTGCTCTACCTCTGGTAATATGACTGGATTGCCTGCACTTAAGTTAATAAATTCCTTCCCTTGACCAGCTTTTAGTGTTTCGATAATATCTTTCATAATCGCCCGGACACCAGTGAGCTTGGACATGTAGGTGCCGAATCTGGTCAAAGCAGGTTTCATAGACTTAAATTGCAATAGTGAAATAATGAGCAGTTGACGAGCCCGAAGCAAATTGTCTGGGCTGATTGCCCTTTGCTTGGCTTTCTACTTCTCTACTATATTAAGCTGCTCCTAAGGTTGACCAGGGATCACACATTTAACTTGCATCTTGGGATTGAGGGGGGGATGGGGGGATGGGGGGATGGGGAGATGGGGAGAAGATTTTAGAGGTATAACAAATTAGCATTTCTGGAGCATAGATAAAAATAGTTAATTAATTGCAAACTAACTCAATTTTTAATCTTAAATATACACGTTTTTATAGCCTAATTCAATAAATTAGATTTCATGTATTTTGAAAAAGTTATCAAAATCTAATCCTTTGTTAATGGGGCTAGGTATTCAAAAATATTCTCAGTATTAAAGCTAGACTGAATAATAGTAATCATTACTACGAAGAAGAGTTTGGTTATGATTAGTGAAGAACAGCTAGTCCAAGAATTTACAACAGTAGTAGACCGATTCTTTCCACGAGCAGGGGAATTACTACACCATTGCAGTGTTAAAATCATCAAGTACTATTGTGGAAGACCGCGTCAACTCTTTCAGTACATAGGGATTTATTGCCCTCAACATCTGTTGGTGAGTGTGGAAGACCACAAAAGTGCATATCGAGAAATAGCCCAAAATATGGGGCTCTCAGAAGTAGTTTGCATGAATGCCACACGACTGGTGCGCGATCCTATGTCAAAGTTAAAGCAAGAAGATCAACGCTTATGGCTAGAGTTACATTGGATTGTCTCACAAGAAACATGAGATAATTACTGCTTAGAGTTATTACTAATTCTTAGGGAACTAATTACCCAATTGCTAAATGACTTGATATTCGCAATGTGTGTCTGGCAAATTGATTTCTACCGACGTCCCCTGCGCAATGCAGCTGGAGAGCCGCTTTGGGAGTTGTTAATTTGTGACGCTACTGGCAGCTTGATTCATGAAGCACTATGTCCTCAGCCTTTGGCTGATAGTAGCTGGTTGTCGTCTCAATTGCAAAAAGCGGCGGAGAAAACTGGGTTGCCGAAAGTAATTCAAGTTTTTCGGCCCCAGTCTTTAAATTTACTCTCTTCAGCTGGACAAATATTAGACATTGAGGTAGAAGCAACAAGGCACACTGAGGCTTTAAAGAAATGGTTAGAACAGAAGGCACGCCAATATCCTAGCCAAGATAATTATACGGGTGAATCTTATAATCCTATTACCCTTGAGCAACCACCACCTTTGCCTCTGCCAGAAAATCTTTGGGGCGAACAGTGGCGGTTTGCAGCGCTGCCGGCAGGTAATATAGAAGAGGCTTTTACTCAACGCCCAATTCCAATTTTGCAGATGCCTGAGTTTCTCCTACCAATCAATCTCGGTATCGCTTCGACTGTACCAGTGCCTGGTGTAGTCATTGATGGGGGAAGACAGTCAATGTTACTAGCGCGTTGGCTTCAGGAGGTTAAACCAGTGGCCCTCAACTACATTGCTGGTGCGCCTGATGGTTTGATTTTAGAGGCTGGATTGGTTGATAGGTGGGTTGTTGCGACTTTTGAGGATAAAGAGGTTGCTGCTTCTGGTCAAGTATATCAGCAGCGTCAACAGCTAAGTAAGGGTTTACATTTTTTGTTGGTTCAACCTGATGATTCGGGGATGACTTATAGCGGTTTTTGGTTATTGCAAGCGTAATAAAAGTTTTTGTTATCACTTATTACTTGAACTTAGGGAACTCCAAGAAATAAATTATCCAATTTACAGCCGTCGCCACTATGATTAGGACACTGCCTTGTTCCCTACTCCCTGCTCCCTGCTCCCTGCTCCCTTTGAATCAAAATAGAATGTCCTAACTGATATGTCCGTTGCTATACTTGGAAATACGACCATTAGAATCATCTCCCCATCTCCCCATCCCCCCGAGCCATCCCCTCGATGGGATATTTTTTTATTTGGAAGTCCCTTAGAGTAGAGGATTATGAACCATTTGCCTCTGCCTCTGGTCTTTCTGGGAGTGAGTTTTCCTCAAAGGGTAGAAAGTGCAATTCCAGATGCACAACAGCTTATCAATTAGATTGAAATTGCGACGATTCAACTCGCTTTGATTGTGTAACATCGACTACTAATTTAAATCTTCTCCCCAATTCACTCTCAATTAACTCCTCAACCAAATTCACATCTTCTGGTGTGATTGTCTCTTTTGCTCGAACGATTACTTTCACTGAAGGAGGACGAGTATTCCAATCAATACTCTCAGAACTGATAAATTCTATATCTTGCCGATTAACTAGGGTGCGATTAACGAGAATGCTCTGAACCAAATTGTTAACTTGCGCTTGCTCAATCAATCGCCAAAAGCTTAGCCCCAAAGGCACAGCTAACAAAACAATCAACACCGAGGAAACAACCCAACTCAAAGATCTACCAAGCTCATTACTGCGAGCATATCCGCTAAGAACATAGACTAATAGGCAAGCCAGATTAATCCCAATCAGATTAGTAATATAGAGGAGAAATGCTCCCCGGCTAAAATCCCACTCTCCCTGTGAGAGGGTTAGCCCCACTACACAAAGCGGCGGCATCAGAGCAACTGCGATCGCAGTACCTGGAATCGCATCTCCCAGAGAAGGGCGAATTTTAGAATAACCGCTAATTCCACCTGCCACCACAGCAATCAACAAGTCAATTAGATTAGGTTGAGTCCTTGCTAAAACCTGCTCCCCAAACTCAGGCAAGCCAATAACCGTACCAACCAACCAGGAGCAGGCAACACCCATTAGGGTTCCTACAGCAATAGAAAGGAAACTACTACGCAACAGAACTAAATCTCCTTCGAGGGTGGCAAAGGAGAATCCTCGCAAAGGCATCATCAGGGGAGCGATAATCATTGCTCCGATGATCACAGCTGTGCTGTTGAGAAGCAGCCCAAAGGTAGCAATTAAACAAGAGCTAACAATCAGAACTAAGTAGTTGAGGTCGAGCTGGGAGTCCTGAAGTAGAGATTCTCTGAGCCTCATAATCGGAATCGCATCCAGCCCAAAGTCCCTGAACAGTCTCCAGGTTTTACGCACCCGGTCTTGATTATTTTGATTTTGCATCGGTGATTGGCACTATTATTGACATCCTCCCAGCGCTTGTTTCGCGGGATTCCTAGCCTCACGATTAGGTTTTTCTGCTTCAACCGTACATATCTAGACACAATCTTCAAACTATGCCCCCGACATCGATACGTCCACAGACATTCGACTCCACCAAGAGTCCCGATTCCGCCAGCCCTGCGGTACGGTTATGTATCGAAAAAATCTATTCACTTTGCGTCTTTCAGGGGTGGACTTTCCATTGCCCTGTCAGCTTATCCCAGTCTGCCAACTTTTCTGCGCCGTCGCGAAAAATCACGAACTTCGATCTGTTAGGCTGTCTGTCCCCGTTGTCTGGGTGGGTCAACGACCAAAAGTATCTTACCACAAAGTTAATTGGAGGCGCGGCATTCGGCGAGTGCGCGTCGCCTGGGGTTTCCCCAGGCGTTGATGTCGCACGTCTCGTCGCGCTCAAGCGAGAGTCTCCTGCCGCGAAGAAAGATGACTGCCGAGCTGAATCATCTCTCAACAGCATTTAATTGGCAATCTCTAATCTGCCTCCTGCCTGGTCACTGAGCCTGTCGAAGTGCTGCCTTCTCAACTAGACAAGTCACGATTTTTAGCATGTTCAGCCAGTATGTTGACATTTCTGTAATAATTCGTTACAGTTAATTTAACAAAACTTAACGAAGTCAGACAAAAAACCTCTTATGTATACCACTACTAACGAAGACGGCATCCTCAACAACTACGCCACCGAGCCCCAAATTTATTACTCTTGTTATCCGAATTTAGAGCAGCAACGCCGCTATGCTCTCTTAGGCGGGTTAGCAACTCTGTTCGTCAGCTTGTTAGTATTAACTGCCCTGGGCGTCAGCTAAGAGTTCTCAATCCTTCTCTGCTCCACTTTGACAACACTAAAACTATTTAGAGGAAAATCATGGTCATCGTCATTTCCCTGTTTGTAATTGGTTGGGTTGCTGCCGCTGTTATCGGTACTCAAGCTTATTTCCGCGGTGAGCAAACTAAGCCTATTCATGAGCGCAACTGGCGCTCCGAGTCTTTTGAAAATCTGGCTGAGTTTGTCACTGGCACTGAGATTGACTACACTCAGCGTACTCCAGCCTATGCCCTAGATACTTATACCAGCAGCAAACTGCCTAACTAATCAACCCTTCAACCAGCTCTAGAAGCCAAGAAATTAATCTCTTAGCTTCTTGCTAAACCATCCAGTTATTGTATTTTCGCAGTAAGCTAGTTTTTACTAGGGTAGGCATTGCCTGCCCTATAGCTATTGACACTCCCCACCCTCAGCGGAGCAGGGAGGGGATTGTTGAATAATCCAGAGAGGGATGAGCGAAAAAAAGGGTGGGGGAACAAGTAAGCAGACGCGGAGACGCTCCAGACGCGGAGACGCGGAGAATTAAAATTCCAACCAAAATTTCGCTCACTCTCCAGAGAGCTTAACAGAAGGGATTTCTCCACCCTGCCAGCGGCCCCGCTATACTCTGAAAATAGTGCAAGATATCAACGGACGAGCTAAACGGATGCCAGATTTGTTATACCCGTCCGAATCCGAATACTCTGTTCAACAGTAGTAATGAAGATTTTCCCATCACCAATTGCGCCAGTTCGCGCCGCATCGATGAGGCTTTCTACTACCCTATCAACTTGGTGATCTTCCTCAATGATAACTTCCACCTTGATCTTTTGCAGAAAATCAACCCGATATTCAGTACCACGATAGTGTTGGGTTTGGCCTTTCTGCCGTCCGAATCCCCTAACTTCAGTAATCGTCATGCCGACAATACCAGCGTTAACTAAGGCTACTTTTACTTCTTCTAGCTTAGATGGCCGAATAATTGCTTCGATCTTTTTCATCTTTCTTTGCGGCAGGAGACTCTCGCTTCCAGCGACGAGACGTGCGACATAAACGCCTGGGGTTTCCCCAGGCGACGCGCACTCGCCGAATGCCGCGCCTCCTCATAGTTGTACAATTGAGAGATACCGAAACGCGAAAACACGGCGCAGTAGGTATTAGCACCTTGAAAAACTAGGTTTAGGGGGTTCCGGCTAGAAATGCTTAGCTGAGTAAAAAACCTAAGCAACAAGTACCAAGTCTTGTGAGACTCCGTACCGCAGGGCTTGCGGAATCGGGACTCTGCAATGGGTCGAAAGTCTGTGGACATAACGTAAGACGGGGACATAACTAACGTCAGTTGGTAGTGTATGCAGATGTGGAAGAAGCAGAAACCTCGCATCGCGAGGTTTAGGAATCCCTCGCTTTCAGCGATGGGAGGATGTCAATCTTGGCTCCTCTTAACTGAGTGAAACATTACTGCGGTTATAGGTTTTGCCGAAGTTGGGATGAGGTTTGCCCTGAATATGGTTCCAGTAGTCTACACCCTCAATTTCCAGACCAATTTCGGCACAGATTCAACCCAGCAAGGATTGCTAGCGATTTTGAATCAAGCGATGACCAAGGCTTTACCCTTGGAAGGCTCTAGGTGCTCCAGGGCAGAAGGCTTTATGAATGCCCTGGAGCCTCACATCTTCTGCCTTTGCTTGATGGTTTCAATTCAAAGAAATCCGGGAGGATATTCAAACACCCTCCAAATCTACCTCCTGTTATATTATTTTGTCAAAAAAAACTGTAATTAAAGATACAAATATTTATCTTTACAAAATTTTACCTCAGGGCGGCAGCCCTGGGTTCTACCTTAAAGGTGAACCTAGGGAGAATGTCAATAACAGAGAAATTATTACCAGACAATTGCGATGAAACTGATAATTGATTTAATTTGCCTTGACTAAGGTTTAATTAAATGTCCTTCCAATTGGCGGTAATTGGCAATCTGTCTGAAGCGGTCTAAACTGGGGTACAAAACCATTATTATCCAGAGTAAGCCTGTTCCTAAAACTGCTGACATTACCAGCAAATTTAAAAATCCTAGCTTGAAAGCAATTCCCAAGCTAATGCCCAAAGCTGCTGACAACAGAGAAACCCCTAAGGCCAGAGTTTTACTAAATCCCAGCTGTAGGCAAGTTTGGGCTACACCTTCCCCTTCAAACGCCGCCATAAATACTACTGCATCAACAGCGGCAAAGGCAGCAAGGGCAGTATCTGGGGCACGGAATTTGGCACCAAAGCTAGCCACTAACATTGCTGCTACTCCAGCAAATAAAACGGTTGTCACTGTATCCAAGGCTTTGATTTTAAAACCAAACCTAGTTCTGAGTTTAGTAATTAATTGTGAGAGCATGCCGGAAGTTACAGCCGTAATTAATCCTAGTACCGCCACAAATGACGAGACAAAAATTGCGTTCGCTACGCCCATGCCACCACTTTTGCTGACAATTCCCTGCCAAGCTGTTGTTTCCATCCAACTAGCAGCGGTGGCAAATAAAATCAGTAAAACTATGGAAAGATATGGTAATCTTTTGGTCTTGATTGGCAAAGTTGCTGTTTTAACTTTAACTTTTAAAACCTGTATTTCTGGCTGAGAATTAGTATGAATTAAGAGCTGGCGCTCATAGACTCCACAAGCTATGAGTTTATTGGTGTCAACAGTGATTTTGCACAGACTGTTATTGCTAACAAACTCAGATTTATCAAAGTTAATCCAGGCGTGAAAATGGGGAGTGTGGGGCGGGTCACTCAAATGGGATGCAACTTGCCAACTGGTTTTCAAAATAGTGTCGGGAACACTATTACTAATTCTGATGGTCTTAGTCAATTTTTCGCCCAGTTTTTTAGCTTTAAATTCTAGGCAAGATTGAGAGAGCTTCAGTTCAGGAAGACGGTTAACATATATGGGTTCTAGGGCTGCCAGAGCAGTTTTGGCATCGGGAAAGCGGTTTTTTGCTTTCATTGCCACCATATTTTCTAGCCATTCAATCCAGCGCAGGCTAAGCTTAGGAACAAGATGTTTGAAGTTAAGGCGATAGTCATCATCAATTAAGTTGCTGATAGCAGTGGAAGGGGTGCCAGTTAGTAAGCAAATCAGCGTTGCACCTAAGCCATAAAGATCTGATGCCTCACTCAACTGTCGATTAAATAATTGTTCTGGAGCCATGAACCCAATCGTGCCTTTGGCAATGCTACTGACAGCAAAGGCACTATTGCCAATCCGTGCCAAACCGAAGTCTACCAGGAAAACATTGAGTTTCTCATCAGCCAGGATATTCTCCGGTTTAATATCCCGATGACTGATTGGTGGAATCCTATTTTGCAGGTAAATCAGGATGTTAAGTAAAGAAATCGCTATTTGCTTAATTTCATCTGGCTCAAAGCTGCGAGGTTCAACTAGAGATGGGGCATCTTTGTATTCCTGCACCAGGCAAAAACCCGTAGCTGTTTCAAAGGAACCAAGGTAACAGGGGATGCCTGGATGATTAAGACCTCGCAATACTTGAATTTCCCGCGTAATTGCGTCATAGTCTGACCAATGGGCATCACGTTTGGCAAACAAAAATTGCTTAATGACAACAGGCTGGTGATGAGCACGGTTAATGGCAAGGTAGGTGACTCTCCCACCAGCGCGATTGTGTCCCAACTCTCTAACGATGCTGAAACCATGGCCCGACAAGTCTGAGAAATTGCTCATGAGTCTATAGAGGGGGAGAGGATTTTGATGAACTATTTGCCCTGGAGCTATCTGCCTTGTTGTCGATTTTGCTGATATATAGTACTACGCATTTAGGTTAGATGATTGATGAGTGATTGAATGAGAAAATTTTCCCAAATCATCCTGATGGCACTGGCATTGCTAGGAACAAAGAAATGGTAGATGCACCCTGTACTATCCCCCGAGCCTGCACAACTCGGGTTTTTTTTTGCTTGGAATGAGAAAATTTCCCCAAACCATCCTGATGGCGCTGGCATTGCTAGGAATAAAGAAATGGTAGATGCACCCTGTACTATCCCCCGAGCCTGCACAACTCGGGTTTTTTTTTGCTTGGAATGAGAAAATTTTTCCAAACCATCCTGATGGCGCTGGCATTGCTAGGAATAAAGAAATGGTAGATGCACCCTGTACTATCCCCTGAGCCTGCACAACTTGGGGGTTTTTATCGTTTAAATTAGAAATTTTCCCCAAATTATCCTGATGGCGATTGCATTGCTAGGAACAAAGAAATGGTAGATGCACCCTGTACTATCCCCCGAGCTTGCACAACTCGGGGGTTTCCTGCAATTTTGCTGTAGTCTCAGGAAGAAGCTAAGATTGCAAGTATGCTCAAACTGAGATTAGACAAGGCTTAGCGCTGTCAAGTTGGGACTTTGGTACGGTCAGTTAAAATTTCGTAACCATCAGTTGTCACCAATACGGTATGCTCAAACTGTGCTGATAGGGCATTGTCTACGGTAACAGCTGTCCAGCGATCAGATAAGATACGCGTGAACTTGGAACCAGCATTGATAATCGGTTCAATTGCTATAGTCATCCCAGCGCGCAGCTTGATATTGGGTATCTCGCGAGTGCGAAAGTTAAAAACAGATGGTTCTTCGTGCAGGTTTCTACCTACACCGTGACCTGTAAAATCTTCTACAATGCTGAAGCCATTGGCTTTGGCATGATCTTCAATTGCACCAGCAATCTCAAGCAGGTAAGCTCCTGCTTTCACCTGTTCAATTCCCTTATAGAGTACTTCTTCTGCGACGCGAATTAACTTAGCTGCTTCTGGTGTAACTTCCCCCACTGCAATTGTGATGCAAGAATCGCCATGGAATCCTTGGTAGTAGGCACCGGTGTCAACTTTGAGGACATCACCAGTGCGAATTACCTTCTTGGGGTTGGGGATACCGTGAACGACTTCGTTGTTGAGGCTAGAACAAATGGAACCTGGGAAGCCATGGTATCCTTTGAAGCTAGGTGTTGCTCCCATCTGGCGGATGCGTTTGTCGGCGTAAGTATCCAAATCAGATGTTGTCATTCCCGGTTCAACCATCTCGGAAATTTCTTTAAGTACTGTCGCCACAATTATTGAGGCCTGACGCATGACTTCAATTTCACGCTTAGACTTGATTTCAATACCTCGGCGTTTTTGGTGGGCTTGGGGGGATTGAGTTGGTTTGAAAAGCAGGTTATTGAGAATATTCATCTTGACAATCCGGAGGGTTGAACAGGAGAAGTTGAGGGCAGATTAACAGATATTACTAGTTAGTCTCAACTATAATCTCTCCAGTCATGCCTGCCTCTGTGTGTCCTGGAATAGAGCAATGGAGTTCGTAGGTTCCAGGTTTCATTGGTACCAATACCCACTCTGCTTCTCCTCCAGGCTTTAGTTCTAGTTCGTGGATTGCTCCTTTAACTTCTACTTTGCCAGCTTCAACTTTTTGACTCCAGCTAGCGTCGGCAAAGTCTTTTGCTGTGAAGTAGTGCTTTTGGGAACTGGGGTTATCCAGCAGTAATTTGTAGCGAACACCAGAAATAAATTTCAATTTTCTAGGTAAAAATTTCAATTCATTAGCACTATTGCCCAGGCTGACGTTTACTTCAGTTGGTGGTTGAGACAGTAAATTTTGCTTGGTGCTAGGAGATGTCTCTGCCATAGCCGAAGTAGGGAAGAAGACAACCGTTGCAAATATTAATCCCAAGATTAATCCTAGCGATTGATTTAACCCTCTGCCTTGCCATTTTTTGCCCATCGAGTCAATTAGCTGCATGATTGTCATGACAAAATTTAATATCGAATCCAGCAATGGGCGATACTGGGTTTGAACCAGTGACCTCTTCCGTGTGAAGGAAGCGCGCTACCACTGTGCTAATCGCCCAAGACCCTTTACAATAACACAGGGTGGCGTCTCTTGTAGATAATAGCGTGCGAAAATCAATCAAAATAAAGAGGTGATTGAACAAGCTAGTGAGGGTAAATTTAGTGAAATCGACTGTTGTTAGTTTGGTGCTATTCATCCGTTTGCTTATGGGGCGCTGGCGCGTTCTCCTGTTAACCTTATTGGCATCGCTGCTACTTTCTGGTTGCGTTGATTATGAACTTGGGGTTAACTTTGAAGGTCAACATCGCGGCGCGATCGTACAGCATATTAAGCTGGGAGAACAGTTAACAAGATTTAGTGATTCTGAGGCCGAGCAATGGCTCAAAAGCATCGAGCGTCGAGCCCAGCAGCTTAGGGGCAGCACTAGAAAAATTTCTGAGCAGGAAATTATAGTCACAATTCCCTTTAGCAACGGTAAGGAATTGGCATCCAAGTTTGACCAATTTTTTAACCCGGTTGTTAAGAAAAATGACCGCATCTCAGCAGACAAGGAACAGAATTTACCTAGTTTCCAGTCACACTTAAATCTAGTACAGAATAATTTTTTCTTCTGGCAGCGGAACCGATTAAATTATGACCTAGATTTGCGATCGCTCGCTGTAATTTCGGCTAAGGGCAACGTGATTGTTTCTCCTGGTTCACTATTAGATTTGCAGTTTAGTTTAGAGACTCCTTGGGGAGCAAGAAGTATTGTTAAGGCAGATCATGCTATTAGTCCCAAAGTATACTATGATGGGCATCAGCTGGTGTGGACTCCTCAGCCTGGTCAGCTCAATCATATGGAAGCAGTATTCTGGCTTCCCAGTCCCCTTGGTGTTGGCACGTTCTTGATTGTACTGTTTATATTGGGCGGCTTTTATTTGAAGTACAAAATTTTCCCCTGGACGCCAACTCAACCGACTCAACCAAGTACCTCCCCAGAGGTAGGGTAGGCAGTTGAGCAATCAATGCTGTTAGTATGAGGAGTGAGGGTTATATTCGGTTTCATAGTTTGTTTTTATCCAATCACAGACCTTATCTCCGAATCGTAAGTCTCTGAAACCTTTGATTCTGGAGATGAATCGATTAATGTCAGTTTATATAGGCAACCTGCCACACCAGGTTACACGGGAAGACCTTAACCGCGTCTTTGCTGAATACGGAACTGTAAAACAGGTTAAGTTACCCACTGACCGTGAAACTGGTCAAATGCGTGGTTTTGGCTTTGTTGACATGGAAACGGAAACTGAAGAAGCTGCTGCCATCGATGCCCTTGATGGAGCCGAGTGGATGGGACGAGATCTAAAAGTAAGTAAGGCTAAACCTCGCGAACAAAGCGGTGCTGGCAGAAATAATCGAGATGGATTTTCTCGGCGCTACTAAGCCTTGAGAATAAGGGGGCTTGAGAAGGTTTAAGGCTTCCCCATTGGCTTTAGTTGATAAGCTTTAGCTGCTGATAGGTAATCAAAAACGTCGATATTTTTTAAGCCAGCGGAAAACAACAGTTGTAGAAAATACAAATTCGCTGTTCTTAAATAGTGGAAGGTGCATATGCCAGAAGCAAATTGATTGCAGCTTTTTGCTAAGAGTTCTGAGTTCATGGTTCATAGTTCATGGCTCCTGTTTTTTTTGTCCAAAACGAACTATGAACTGCCAACAGCCTTAGCCAAAATCTTAATTTTATTGGACTGAGGCTCTGGCGATCAACCCAAGGTGAGGAGGACGATAGAATGGCGCAGGTGACAGTCGGCGAAAATGAGGGGATTGAATCAGCCCTCCGTCGATTTAAGCGAGTAGTTTCCAGGGCGGGAATTTTTCCCGACATGAAGAAGCATCGTCACTTTGAAACACCCATTGAAAAACGCAAGCGCAAAGCAATTGCTAGACATAAACAACTTCGGAGGTTCTACCGTAACCGCAAAAAACAGTTTTAATCGAGTCTAGAGCTAGATCTAAAGGTTGTACCGGGCGGTATTGGTACAACCCTTGAAGCTTTAATGATCTGGCAACTGTTTACTTATTACTTATTACTTATTACTTATTACTTGATAGTCAGACTATTTATAAAAGTCTTGTTCCTATATGAACTACTCCGCCCTACTTCGTAGAGGGCGGAGTTTCCGCTCCGCTACCATCTACACTAAAGCTTCGTTTTTGGCGCTTCCTCTGTCCCAGTTGCTTCATGCTTCCACTAAACTTACGCTTGGTGGTTTCTGAAGTAGCGCTGGTGACATCAGCGTCTACGAGGTTAGTTCCTAACCCCGGAAGTTTTCCTTGGGCCCACAACAGCATTACCAAGGCAGCGGCTAAATCTCTATCCATTGTAAAATCACACTTTTGGCATTGATGAGTTCTCTCATCAAGAGTCTTTTTGTGCTGATGTCCACAGTTGGGACAGGTTTGAGAGGGTTTAACTTTGCGAGTAGGAACTTCTACAAACAATCCTCCTGCTTCAGTTACCTTGTACTCAATCGCCTGCCTCAACATTCCCATGCCGACATCTAAAATAGACTTGTTTAGTCCCGCTTTTTGTTTTTTTCGCTTACCACAGGCGCGCTTTCCACCCGCCGGGAACCGACGGTTGGGTTGCACCTCTTTTTTAGCCTTGCGAGTCATGTTTTTGACTTCCAGCTTTTCTGTAGCAACGAAGCTATTACAGCGAACAATGTCTGATGCTACTTGATGAACCCAGTTCTGGCGTTGGTTAGCAACTTTGCGAGTTACTTTCCTGATTTTTGCCTGAACTTTTTTCCACCTACTAGAAGCTTTTTGCTTTTTTCTCCTGTTAGGAGAAACCTTACGGCGCTTACCCTTAGAAAGGTGCTTGATTTGTGCTTCGGCTTTTCGTAAAAACTTGGGAGCCTCCACAAAAGT
Organism: Symploca sp. SIO2E9; assembly: GCA_010692645.1. Taxonomy (GTDB): domain Bacteria; phylum Cyanobacteriota; class Cyanobacteriia; order Cyanobacteriales; family Coleofasciculaceae; genus SIO3C6. The sequence goes on along the minus strand of JAAHGS010000019.1, from coordinate 20,096 downwards.
ATGAGTGTCTCCATCAGTAATCGCCAAAGCTGATTTACACCCAAAGTCAATGCCAACTGAACCAAAGTCTGTTTGTCGCCGCGCCGCCTGCAATTGTGTCAGGTTAACGGTTATACTGGCATACCACTTGCCGTTGCGGTAGACAATCGTGCAAGTAGTTGGAACTCCCCAAATACGAGCCTTTCCTCGCATCTGGATAGAACCAATTTTAGCTAAATCCAAATAACCGTTTTCCCCTCCTGTTGTAACTTTCCAGCCAGTTTTACTAGGATACGTCCAGCCCGAATAAAACCGAATTGACTTATATTTAGGACGTTTTGCTAATCCGTTTAGCCAACGCCTAAAAGCATAGTCGACACGTTTTAGAGTTGCCTGCAAGGTCATACAATTGCACTGTTTATATTCTGGCCATACCTCTTTGAATCCTGGCAGTGAATTTTGCTGCTCGAAATATTCTACTTTGTGACCAAATTTCTGGTACTGGGTAAAGCGGTTATAGACGGCGGCATTATACAGCTCTTTGTGTAACTTCCGGTGATACCGCAAAGTTTGCTCTGTAGCTTTATTTGGGTATAACCGGAAAGTTACACGTCTGAGTGGCATTGCTGATACACCTCGCCTCCTGTTAACCTAAGTTATACCTTATTTAGGTGGTCGGGTTCTTATTATGTTGCTTCAACTGGGGGGGCTCCTATCGAGAGAATTAAAGCTTACATCAAGTCTGAGGAATTACCACAAAAGTGATTGGGAAACTCCGTCCCTCCGTTTACCCGCTGTCCCTCCCCACCCTGCGAGAGCTGAGGGTGGGGACTCCCGCGAACCGTTGAGATCAAAGGGAGAATCAGCTAAAGTTTTATGAAATTTACTTGACTCTACAGCCAACTGGAGATTTTAGCCTAATCCTTGAGAAGAGTGCTGAAACCCCAGGAGTCATAAAGATGAAAACGAGCTATCTCCGCTTGCAGGGCATGAGCTGTGCTTCTTGTGCTAGAACTATTGAACAGGTGATTAAAGCAGTTCCTGGTGTTAATGAATGCAGTGTTAACTTTGGCGTCGAGCAAGCTAAAGTCAACTATGATAACAGGCGCACTAATCTCGAGAAAATTCAGCAAGCTGTCTCTCATGCCGGATATGCAGCCCAGCCACTAGAAGAAATGGGCGCGGGTGGAGGGGACGCTGAAAAAATTGCCCGTCAAGCCCAGCAGCAACAGCTGAGGCGCAAGGTTATTGTTGGAGGGGTAATTAGTGTGCTGCTGGTAGTGGGTTCAGTGCCAGCCATGACTGGTTTACATTTACCTTTGATACCGTCTTGGCTACATAATCCATGGGTGCAGCTACTTTTAAGTACACCAGTACAGTTTTGGTGTGGCAAGTCCTTTTTTGTCGGAGCACAGAAAGCCTGGAAACGCCATACTACAGATATGAATACTTTAGTAGCCCTTGGTACTGGTGCAGCCTATTTGTATTCTCTGTTTGCTACCTTTTTCCCCAACTTCTTTCTCAATCAGGGGCTTCAAGCTGAGGTTTACTATGAAGCTGCTGTGGTGATTATCACTCTTATTCTATTGGGGAGGCTGTTGGAAAATCGCGCTAGGGAGCAAACTTCAGAGGCAATTAGTAAACTGATGGGTTTGCAAGCCAAGACAGCCCGTGTAATTCGCACTGGTAAGGAGATTGACATTCCTATAGAGGAAGTAATCGTTGGAGATGTAATTGTAGTACGTCCGGGAGAAAAAATTCCAGTAGATGGAGAGGTAATTGCAGGTTCCTCGACGGTGGATGAATCGATGGTAACAGGGGAATCTCTACCAATTCAGAAGCAGGCAGGGGATGAAATTATTGGTGCGACTCTTAATAAGAGTGGTAGTTTCAAGTTTCGGGCATCGCGAGTAGGGAAGGATACGGTGCTGGCGCAAATTGTTAAGTTGGTGCAAGAGGCGCAAGGGAGTAAGGCTCCTATTCAGAAATTGGCAGATAGGATTACAGGATGGTTTGTACCAGCAGTGATTGCGATCGCACTGGCTACTTTTATAATTTGGTTGAGTACTGTGGGTAATCTTACCCTGGCGATGATTACCACTGTCAGTGTTTTGATTATCGCTTGCCCCTGTGCCTTAGGTTTAGCTACCCCAACTTCAATCACAGTTGGTATTGGCAAAGGTGCGGAAAACGGGATTTTAATTAAGGGCGCTGATAGTTTGGAATTAGCTCATCAACTTCAGGCAATTGTCTTGGATAAAACTGGTACGATTACCCAAGGTAAACCCAGTGTTACTGACTATATTACTGTACGGGGAACTGCTAATAGTAATGAAATTAAACTTTTGCAGTGGGCAGCAGCAGTAGAAGGAAATTCTGAACATCCCCTAGGGGAGGCGATAGTAGAATATGCTCAATCTCAGGGTGTGGAGATGCCGCTTCCAGAAGTCAAGAATTTTGAAGCTGTAGTTGGCATGGGTGTGAAGGCAATTGTGCAACAGCGATTAGTCCAAATTGGAACCAAGCGCTGGATGGATGCCTTGGGGATTGAGACGCAATCTCTGCAATCTCATCAGCAAGCCTGGGAAGCTGAAGCGAAAACTACTGCTTGGATTGCTGTTGATGGGAAAGTTGAGGGATTAATAGGGATTGCTGATGGGATTAAGCCATCTTCAATGGAGGCAGTGAAGGCTCTGCAACAGATGAAATTAGAGGTGGTGATGCTGACTGGAGATAACCGCCCGACTGCGGAAGCCATTGCCCATGAAGTTGGTATCCAGCGAGTTTTTGCTGAAGTTAAACCAGGGCAAAAAGCTGCTCAAATTAAAGCCCTACAAGCCGAAGGAAAAATTGTGGCGATGGTGGGCGATGGTATTAATGATGCCCCAGCTTTAGCACAAGCAGATTTAGGAATTGCCATTGGTACTGGAACAGATGTGGCGATGGCAGCTAGCGATATAACTTTGATTTCTGGAGATTTGCGTGGCATTGTCAGTGCGATTCAACTCAGTCATGCCACGATGAGAAATATTCGTCAAAATCTATTTTTTGCTTATATTTACAACCTCTGTGGAATTCCTATTGCTGCTGGTATTCTCTATCCTTTATTTAACTGGTTACTTAGTCCAGTAATTGCTGGTGCAGCAATGGCATTGAGTTCGGTTTCTGTGGTTGCCAACGCCCTACGTTTACGCAATTTTCAAACGGAAAGGCAGAGGGTAGAAGGCAGGAGGCAGGAGGCAGGAGGCAGGAGGCACAATAGTTTCAGCCATTAAGTAATATCAACTAAATATATGATTTAAATGCGTAACAGCTTAAAAACCTAATTCTCATCTATTTTTTACTAAGGGAATAGGGATAAGGGAAAAGAGATTTGATTTTATTAAAAAATCTACTCCCTATTACCTAATCACTACTCCCTTAGGCTTACTTTAAGCTTCTTGGCGACAGTTAAAACCTTTGTTTAAATGTGACCAAAAGCGATAAATGTGAAAGCACAATCTTCAGGTCTATCCATTGAGGAAGTTACGGGGATAAAGTGCCGTGAACCAACCTCAACAATGGCAATGGACTTGTCAAAACTCTGCCACTCATTTCCGTAAATTGTACAGACTACTGCTGGCGTATCTGCAAAGGGTTTATCGAACTCTATTATATAGGTACCAGACCAAATTCTGTGGACCTTGAAGCCCTCACCAGAAATGATTTTACCGTCTTGAGAAATAACACCGTAGACGTGCTGAGTTGCCTTCCCAGCTGAATCTTTAAAAATTGCCATCACGGGCTCCTGTTAAATTTACAGTCCCTCTAGAGTAGGGTAAATTTGTCGATTATTTTTTAAGTGTCTTAGCGACAGTTAAAACCCGTATTTAGACGTCACCAAAGACGATAAACGTGAAAGCACAATCTTCTGGCATTTTAGGAGATGAAGTGGTGCAGATGAAGCCACCTTCCCAAATCTCAATAACGGCAACTGACTTGTCAAAAGTCCTCCACTCATATCCGTTAATCGTGCAGACTGGTGCTGGGATTTTTGAAAAAGGCTGCTTAAATTCTATGATGTAGGTTCCATCCTTAATTTTTTTGGATTGGAAGTCTTCACCAAACCAGAGCTCACCGTTGGGCCAGACACCACCGTAGATATGCTGATGCTTCTCAATAATAGCCATGAGGAAATCCTGTTATTAAATTTACCGCTACCCATCGTACAAGCCGAATAAAAAATGTGCAAGTGATTTGATTAATTTTGAGGTGAATTTCTTTACAAAGCTTCTAATTCCCAGTTCTCTGTAAAAATTATCAGAAGGCAGCCTTTGATTGTACAAAAAAAAGTGATACTAAAAGTAACTGATAGGAAAAATTAATAGGTCTGGACAAATAAACAAAGGTTATGTTAAGCAGCTGTGCGATAAAAATGCACAATAGTTAGGTTAAGGAAAAATCAACCCTTGTACTGTTGACTTTTAAGAGTTCTTAGTTATTTAAGCCTTATTTAAGGTCAACGATATGCAATTAAAATGCATTTTAGCCTATCGTCTGCTTCGTTACTAGCAACTAGCTGATTAGCTCCCCATCTCCCCGTCTCCCCATCTCCCCGTCTCCCCATCCCCCCATCTCCCCTTGGCATCCAGGAACAAAAACCATCAATTCACGTCATAGATCATTTGAAGCTAGGTAAATATTGGGGATGAACAAGCAGATTTTAAGTGCGATGATGCTGTTGCCAATGCTGTTGGTAGGGGCTGATTCGAGCTTTGCCAGTAATAATAGCAAGGTTGCCATCCCTCAAGTCTCCCAGAAATCTGCTTCAACTTGGCAAAAGTCTTTGATATCGAAATCTGTCTTAACTCAGAAATTTCCAGTACTCACCACAGCCTTTTTCAAGCAAGTACAAGCTACTACTCTCACTCGCTGTAATAACACATCTTCTGCAATTAATACTGGGTATGCCAGAAAGATTTCAAGTACTCAATGGAGTCAGGTAACTGGATGGATAACTATTAAACCCCAAGAATGTTCTCGGCTTTATCTTGGAGAATATAGTGACGCGGTGCAAATTTATAAAAATACTGATGGCAACAGTGATTTTGTCGCGACAATAAGTCTTCGTCCAGGAGAAAATAAGTATACTTTTCAGTCAAGTAGACCAGTACAAACTAATTGATTTTTTCCCTAACTCAGTGCTATACTAATTGGGGCTACTATGGAAGCGATTAGCCTAAAAGCCTAGCGCCAGCGATTAGTCCAAAGGCCTAGCGCCAGCGATTAGTCCAAAGGCCTAGCGCCAGCGATTAGTCCAAAGGCCTAGCGCCAGCGATCGCAAAATTGACGCTCTTCTAGATGAAGACTAGGGTTATTGTCGAGATAATCATCTACCCAGTCGCAACTGCGCTTCAAAAGCTCATCTATTTCTTGATGATCCATATCCAAATCCCAGACAATCACTTTCCCTTCTGCATCGGCAGAAATTAGTTTCTTGCCGTCTGTGGTGAAACTAACATTCAAAACAATAGATTCATGGCCAAAGAGGGTTCTGATTTCTTTGCCATCTAGACTCCAAAGCCTGATAGTTTGGTCATTACTGGCAGAGGCAATGAGTTTACCATGGTGACTAAAACTCACACTATTGACTTGAGCACTATGCCTTCCTAAAGTTTTCAACAATTTGCCTTTCTTAAGATTCCAGAGTCTGACAGTGGAGTCTTTACTGCTAGAAGCAATCTTGTTACCGTCGGGGCTAAAACTGACACTGGTAATACTATCAGTATGTCCCATAACATGATCATTATCTGTTGGCAAAGATTTAAGTAACTCACCTCCAATAGTCCAGATTTGAATATCGTTATCAGTATTAACTGAGGCTATCTTGTTACCGTCAGGGGAAAAACTCACATAATTGGTAAGATTACTCTGGGTTTGCAGTAGTTGCCCTTCTTGATTCCATAATCTAACAGTTTGATCTAAACTAGCGGCAGCAATTATCTTACCGTCAGGGCTGAAACTGAGACTTACCACCCGAGCACTAGGTCCTTTCAAAGTCTTTAGTAATCTACCCTCGAGATTATAAATTTTGACCACATATTCAGTAATCAGAATCTTGCCTGGTTGCATCGAAGTATCTTCACTAGCAATAGCAATTGTTTCTCCATCGGGACTAAAGCTGACACTATTGATAATAGTCGCATGATCCTCTTGAGTATCAAAGGCTTTGAGTTTGCTGCCATTAGTTTCCCAAACAGTTACCGTATTTTCCTTGTTGACAGAGACAAATCGCTTCTTCTTAGGGTTAAAACTAACAGTAGTGACTAGATCATTACCACTATTCCCTTTAACAATTTGAGCTTTTAGAGTTCCAGGTTGTTTATTCTCCAGATTCCAAAGTTTGACTGTAGTGTCACCACTAGCTGAGGCAATTGTATGTCCATCCGGACTAAAACTGACGCTGGTAACTTGATTACTATGCCCTTTAAGAGTTTGGATTTTGGCACTCTCCAAGTTTGTGACTTGAACAGTATTATCATTACTAGCTGAGATAATTTTTTTGCCGTCTGGACTAAAACTAAGGCTGGTTATCCAACTGGTGTGACCCTTGATAGTTTCGAGTTCTTTCCCCTCTAGATTCCAGATTTTGATTACATAGTCTTTGTTATTTTCATCATTACTAGCTGAGGCGATTATTTGACTACTAGGGCTAAATTTAGGACTAAATTTGACACTAGTAACTTGACCTTTTAATTTAAAGTCTTTGAGTAACTCGCCTTGAAGATTCCAGAATTTCACAGTACCATCATTACTAGCGGAGGCGATGAGCTTACCGTCAGGGCTAAAACTAACACTATTAACCCCGTTACTATAAGCTTCAAAGGTTTGAAGCTGCTTGCCTTGAAGATCCCAAACTTTAACGGTATCGTCATTACTAGCAGAGGCAATGAGCTTACCGTCAGGACTAAAACTGATGCTATTAACTACATCATTGTCATGACCATTAAAAGTTTGGAGTAGCTTGCCCTGAAGATTCCAGAGTTTGACGGTACCGTCATTACTAGCTGAAGCTATTGTTTGACCATTGGGGTTAAAGCTGACGCTATTAATTGACTGTTTATGTCCTCGAAAACTTTTGAGTTCCTTACCCTGAAGACTCCAGAATTTAATAATGCCATAATCACTAGCTGAGGTGATCATTTGTCCGTCAGGGCTGAAACTAACGCTATTGACTGGTGTGCTATGCCCTTGTAAGCGGTTGCTCTCTCTAACTTCGTAAATTGCCTGCCGCAATGTAGATACAACTTGGTTGTGAGTATCAGCTTGTACCCAATTTGCCCAAATTTGTTTTTTGAGACGCCTGCCTGCACTTAAACTCTTGAACAAAGCATCAAACGGTTGATCAGAGGCTAAAAGCAATTTTGAAGAAGTAATTAACTCACTGAGATTAGCATTAGTCTGACTGATGGCTGTCAGAGACAATCCCACCGAGACAGTTGCAAGGGTTGCCAAACCAATTCCTGCTACATATGCTAATCGCAGTCGCTGTTGTAAAACCATAGTAAGCTTAGCTTCCGCCAGTTGTCGTTGCTGTTTTTCCCTTTCAAGTTCAGCAATTAATTCAGCACCTCGCTGTTGGCGGATGAAAGAAACGAGATAATCATGAACAAGTTGATAACGATCAGCCGGAAACTGTGGCAAAACAAATACTAACCCTGATTTGACTAAAATCTCTAACACTAAATCTAATTTGTCGGCTTCGGTTTCTAAAGCTGCTGCTAATTCAGCACGAGTTTTGGGAGGGCGAGTATTATTTTCATCTGTTAGTAAGTACAACAGTAGTTCAGCAGTCGCTTCATTCTCTGGTCCGCAATCTTTGACGACTTCTTTTAAAAATCGCTGCACTAGCTTTTCCTTGGGACCACTTTCTTGGTACTGAGCCAGTGTGGCAATTTTTTCTGCTTGTAGTTGCGCTCCTACCACCTGCAATTCAATCGGGCGTACTTTTCCCAAATCCCCAGCTAAATCCCTCACTAATTCTTCGATTAGTGCTGGCTCTAAGTAAAAAGAGCGTTGGGTTAAGCTTTGGATAACTTGTTTAGCATCTGATGGTGAGAAATCACCCACTGCATAGCGAACCTCTTTATTGAGAATGTCGTTTGTTCCCAACTCTAAATTCATCAAGATATCGCTGTTTTCGCTAGCGTTATCCCTTTGGTGGTCACACTCCAACAAATGATGTAAATAATCTTCTCGTAGCGACAGGATTATCTTGACATAGGGAATATCTAAACTATCCAAGCAAGTTTTAAAAAAGTCCCAAAATTTTCGTCTTTGTACTGGGTTAGGGCAATTAAAGAAAAATTCTTCAAACTGGTCAAAAATCAGAACAGTTAATAGATTTCGTCCTCCATTTTTGCGCAACTGTTCAACAATAACTTCTAATGAATCTGGTGTCGTAGGTAGAGAGTTATTAGTAAAACGAAAAGCTGTATAACTGCCTGTCTCTATTTCTCCTAAAGCTTTTTCTAAAGCTATTCCTAATTGCCGCACCCAATCTATGTAAGAGCGCACCACAACTGGCAGAGGATTGCGCCCATCGATCGCGATTTGTTGATGTAATGCTGGTACTAATCCCGCAGTTAATAGGGAACTCTTGCCTACTCCAGAAGGACCATGAATTACAATTAGTTTATAATCAGAGCGATTCAGGCGCATAATTAAACGCTCAACATCTTGCTGACGACCAGAAGAAATTATCTCTTGGGCAATAGTGGCTTTGGTTAAGTTTAATTCTTCTGAATTAGTATGTAATTGTTCTAAGTCAATTGATATTAAAGCTTGGTCAAGAACTTGTCGTTGTGAGCGCAGACGAAAGGCACCGATGAAGGCTATAAATCCATACTGTTGTTCAATTGAACGTTGTTGTCGCTTGCTTTGAAAAGCTTTTAAATACTTACCTTGCTCAAAGTAAAGCTGGCGCAAAGAATCTAAAATTCTTAGATAAAGTTGGGGATGATACTCAGGCTTGAATTCATCTTTAGCAGCTTCTAAGTTTTGACTAGCTTGTTGCACCTTACCCGTAGATGCCTGCCCTTTAGCCAGCAAAAACCGATACCAACTCTGATGAAGTTGTTGCGCCCATACAAAATCGTTATTTTGGTTTTGTAAGGGTAAATCAGTAATTGATACTATCAGTGAAGATATGGAGGCTTGAGCGTTTGTGTCTAGAGCTATCTGTGCATACTGCTTGACTTCGCGCCACTGGGATTGTGCCAGGGCAACCTCAGCTAGAAAACCGTAAGCTCTAGCTAATCTAATCCGATTTGGATAGGCTTGGTGTAAACTAACTGCTGTTTTAGCAATAATCTTAAGTTCGTCCCACTGTTGTAGCTGCTGTAGAACTTCTGCCAAAGAATTGATAAATTTAGCCTCTAAATCCTGTCGATTTGCCTGTTGTAATATATAGATACATTGCTGATAGTAATCTCGCGCTCGACTATAGGCTTTGTGAGCAGAGCCTGGATGCATAATTGCATATCTACGCCACCAAAGTCCCAAATGAAACAGCAAACAAGCTTGCCGCTCTAAATCATTACTTTGCTTCCAGAAAGCTAAACTCTGTTGATAAAGTTTTCGAGAGTGCTGCATTTGATTATGAGCATAGGCATCGCGACCTAAAATGAATTGTTCACTAGCTGCCAATGCTGGCTTCCAGGCACCACGCCTTTGCAAATCCTGTCTAGCTAATTCCAACTCGCGACGCTGGGAAGCACCCCTCTTCATATATATAGAAGCATTATCCAAAAATCGGTCTTCGCTAGCATTTAAGACTTTAGAAAATATTGAATCAGCTTCTTGCTGGAGAAACTTAATTAATTCATCAGTAGCGATTACAAACTCAATGTTTGTCGTCCAACTTTCAAAATCAGGGGCTAAGCGCAGCATCCTTTCTAACACCTGATCATTGAGCCACAATACTAGGGGAAATTTAAAATTGTTCTTAAATTCTTCCCGGATATAGGTAGTAGAAGTTAGAATACTATCAAGGTTACTTACTGACTCTAGACCAAATACCATCAAAGTTGGTGGCTGTTGATAAGCAAGTTTTGCCTCAATGGTATGGTAGAGGTCATCGAAAGATTCAGGCAAAAATAGCTCCTCAATCTCAACAGGGCATAGCTCCCGCAACCTTGGCACAATCCGCTCCCGCAAGGCGGCATAATTGCAACGCGCCAAAATCAGATAAAACTGCCCCTGAGAAAGCTTAATCGCCCGCACCAGAGTATTGAGGGAACTATCATTAAAGGCAGTGACATCTTCAGGTTGATGCGGGATACTACTCATGGCTCAAATTCTTTAGCTGGTGCTGAAGTCGAATTGATATCAAAGACAAGCCTAAGCTGGATTTGGTGTTGAGCTTTGACACTCCTATGGCTGTTTGCGTTCCCAGATGGTAAGCACGTTGGTTTTAACCTTCTATAATTTTGAACTAATATGCGAGCTTTTGTCTTATGCTCTTAATCTACCGTAGTTGTTTTCACAATTGTGTACAGGTAAGCTGTTGTGTATTAAAAATGCACAACAGCAAGGCAGGAGGGAGGAGGCAGGAGGCGTGATGGCACAAGAGTTTGGAGCATTAACTAATATCAAATAAATAGATGATTTAAATGCGTAACAGCTTATTAGCATCCTCAGGAAAATCTCAAGATTACTCAAACATGTGAGCCAATAAACTCCCAATGCTGAACATTCCTCAAACACTAGCTCAAGAACTTACCCTCAATCCCTGGCAGGTACACAGTGCCCTCGAACTTTTTGACCAAGGAGCAACTATTCCCTTCATTGCGCGTTATCGTAAAGAACGCACTGGCTCCCTTGACGAAATCCAACTACGGAACCTGTTTGAAAGATTTACTTATCTCACTGAATTAGAAGAAAGAAAGGCTGTGATTTTGGAGGCGATCGCTTCTCAAGGTAAACTAACAGAGGAACTAAGAGCTAAGATTGAGGGCTGTCTGCAAAAAACTGAACTCGAAGACCTCTACCTTCCCTACAAACCTAAACGACGTACTAGAGCAACTATTGCCAGAGAAAAGGGCTTAGAACCATTAGCAGAGTGGATTAAGTCCCTCAATATTCCCACAGCGACACCCACATCCTTCCAGCAGGAGGCAACAAAGTACATTTCTGAGGAGAAGGGGGTTAAGACTAGCGAGGAAGCCCTCCAAGGTGCCTCTGATATTTTGGCAGAAGAAGTGTCAGAGCAGGCCCAATTGCGAGCATATCTACGAGATTACTTGATGCAAGAGGGAGTATTTATCTCGCGGGTGAAAAAAGATTATCCTGAAGGCACCACTAAGTTTGAAATGTACCGGGACTTCCAAATCCCTGTCAAAAATATTGCGCCGCACAATATGTTAGCACTGCTGCGGGGGGAGAGTGAGGGAGTATTGAGTTTTGAACTTTCCTTTGATGAGGAAATGGTTTTATCCTATCTAGAATCTGAGCAAATAAGGGCAAAAGTTCGAGAGGTACGAGAATTTTATCAGAAGATGCTTAAAGACGGTTTCAATCGTCTGATTAAAAATTCTCTAATTAGTGAAGTGCGCTCCTCCAGAAAAGCTGATGCTGATTTGGAGTCGATTAAAACCTTTGAAACTAATCTGCGCGAGTTATTGCTATCTCCTCCTGCTGGCATGAAGCCAACTTTGGCAATTGATCCTGGATTTCGGACTGGTTGCAAAGTCGCAGTTATGGATGAGACTGCAAAATTTTTGGAATATCAGGCCATCTTTCCCCATCAAGCCGAAGCGCAGCGTCAAAAAGCTGCTGAAACTATTAAGAATCTAATTGTCAAATACAACATTGAACTGATTGCGATCGGTAATGGTACAGCTTCCCGTGAAACAGATGAATTTATCTCTGAAGTTCTCAAAACCATCGAAGCTAAACCAATTAAAGTTATGGTTAATGAGTCTGGAGCCTCGATTTATTCAGCCAGTGATGTGGCGCGGGAAGAATTTCCAGATTTAGATTTAACAGTACGTGGGGCAATTAGTATTGGACGACGTTTGCAAGACCCTTTGGCTGAATTAGTTAAGATTGATCCTAAGTCTATTGGTGTAGGACAGTATCAGCATGATGTAGACCAAAAATTACTCAAAAAGAAACTAGATGAGACAGTAGAGAGTTGTGTAAATTATGTCGGCGTTGACTTGAATACTGCTTCCAAAGAACTCCTAACCTTTGTTTCTGGATTAACGCCCACAGTCGCTAAAAATATCGTCACCTATCGCAATCAACAGGGAGCATTTAGTAATCGTCGGCAACTCTTGAAAGTAGCTAAATTGGGACCCAAGGCCTTTGAACAGGCGGCTGGTTTTCTGCGTATTCGTAATGGCGATAATTCCTTGGATAATACCGCTGTGCATCCAGAGAGTTATGAGGTGGTGAAAGCAATTGCCTCTGATTTAAATTTACCCTTGGCGAAAATAACTCAAGGGGCAGATAGCTTGAAGTCCATTGACCTTAAAAAATACGTTACCGATACTGTTGGCTTGCCCACACTACAAGATATTATCAGCGAATTGGAAAAGCCGGGAAGAGACCCAAGAGCTCAGTTTCAGTATGCCACCTTTAAAGAAGGGGTTAAGGAAATTACCGATTTGGCTGAAGGTATGGAATTGGAAGGAATTGTAACCAATGTTGCCAACTTTGGAGCTTTTGTTGATGTCGGTGTGCATCAGGATGGACTGGTGCATATCTCACAATTAGCAGATCACTTTGTTAAGGATCCTAAACAAGTTGTCAAAGTGGGGCAGGTGGTTAAGGTAAGGGTACTCTCAGTTGATCACAAATTAAAGCGTATTGGTTTATCAATGCGAGCACCAGAGCAGGCAAATCCTGAGCGTGGTCCTAGAAAGACTATTAGTAAGAAGCAGAAGTCAGCGACATTGGATGATCTTAAAACTCAATTCAGCAAACGTTTTTAAACGAAATGATTATTATTCTCGAAAAACTAGTAGTGACAGTGCCACAGAGAAAATCTGGGATGGACTCTCCTCGTCGTTTTAACGCAAGCACAGGTCCATCCCAACCTAAAATCCTGAAATTTAGGAATCCCCCGTTATACCCATAAGGTTAGCGGGGGAGAATTTCAGTAGTTTGGTAGTCTACTCATCTTCTGTGATATTGTTTTTGAGCTTTTCCTGTAGGAGCTTTTCCTGCAAGAGTTTTTCTAAGTCTTCGTTTCTGAGAACCTCCTCAATCAATTCCCTGACAGTATCCGACATTGTTATGCCCTTGAGGTAGCAAAACAGTTTAAATCTCTCCTTAAGTGCCTCAGGTAATCGAAACCTGAGGTAGTCATCCCTTTCTAGCATTTGTTGCCTCTAGATATTTACCATTCTCTGAATTTTACATACTTTAAGTTTAGCTTAGTTTTGTGATAACACACGATTAAAGAATATTATTATTGTGTTGTGATTAAGCAATAAATAGTCCTGCATCCTCTTATTACTGAAATATCCAACCTAAAATCAGACGATTAGTGCCCTTAGCTAGTGACATACTCCCCTCCTAAGCATCTTTGAGATATGCCACCGTAATTGCTTTCTATCTACATCACTGTTTTCGTTTGCGAAGACGGGAGCTCTATAGCAAACTCTTCTTTCCACAAACGCTCTAGGGGAATTACACCTCCTGACAGGCGCAGGATGTAGCGTTTCCAACCCTGATTATAGAGGGTGCGGGCATCACCTAGAGTATAGTAGTAGGGTTTTCCTGGCAACTCAGCTAGCACCAGGAGTGGGTAAATAATGATACAACGCCGCGAGGGTACTTTCAAGGGTGCCAGGGGAATCAATCTTTTCTACCAAAGCTGGCATCCGCCAGGGAAACCGCGCGCAGTTCTAGCGATTGTGCACGGACTCGGCGCTCACAGCGGTTTGTTTGGTAATATAGTAGAGTACCTTGTGCCCCGTAACTATGCAATCTATGGATTTGACCTACGGGGTCATGGACGCTCAGCAGGTCAACGGGGGTATATAAGCTCTTGGGCAGATTTCAGAGAAGACCTACAGGCTTTCCTAGAAATGATAGAGGCACAAGAGCCTTGCTGTCGGCGCTTTGTACTCGGTCATAGTCTGGGCGGGGTGATTGCCTTAGAATATCTCATCAGAACCAATGCTCCCGAACAAGGTGTGATCACCCTAGCACCAGCGCTAGGAGCGGTGGGAGTTCCACCTCTGAAGTTAAGTTTGGGTCGAATTCTATCACGGTTGTGTCCGCGCTTTACGCTTAACACTGGTATAGATTTAAGTTTGAGTTCTCGCGATCCGAAAGTAATAATTGCCTACGCACAAGATCCACTGCGACATAGGCAAGGGACTGCACGCCTAGTCACAGAATTTTTCGCAACAGTTGACTGGGTTCATCTGCACGCAGCTGATTTGCGGACACCATTACTGATTTTGCAAGGCGGTGCCGATCAAGTCACCCTCCCTACAGGAAGCAGAAATTTCTTCAAGGAGGTTACTTTTTCAGACAAGGAGAAACGAGAATACCCTCAAGTATATCACGAGATCCACAATGACCTCAATTATCAACAAATGTTAGCAGACCTGGAAGATTGGCTAGAGCGGCACTTAGTTCAGGTTGGCAGAAATAACCCACCAGTTGCCAGTTAAAATCTTCTTCCCCTGCTCTCCATGATCAAGGCCAACTCTCCCAGGTTTGGATGACAATATTACTAAGCCAACGCCTTTGCGAGTGATCAAGCAAACTATCCTCTGCTAGGACTTCGGCAGTTAAATCGTCGAGGGACTGTCCCTGAGAACGAGCAACCTGAATAACACCAGCAATTGCTGAAGCTACTAACTCCTCATTTACAGGTTGTTGGCGTAGTGCCACAATTTCTTGAGGACTAACTGGGATGGGATAATTCATGATTAGTTAACAATTGCACCCATAACCTTATCAAAAACCAAAGAAAAGTAAATTTTCTTTTCTAATCTTAAAAAAGCCCTTACCCGGCAGTTTAACGCATTTTCCCCTTTGTTATCTCTGTCTTGGTTAAATTGATTCATCACTGAAAATCACCACAATGAAAGAAATTTGCTACATAGAAGTACCTACACCTGATACAGAAAGCGTCCGCCTTTGGTTACAACAACAATGGAAACCTCAGTTAGGGAAGAAAATTATCACCCCTGACGGCATCCGCTTGCAATTCGACAGCAAGCTTAAGATCAATAGCAATCATTCATCCGTTGCTGCCTCAATTCCGGAGATATCGATTTTTGTCTGGTCAGTACAGCGAACTACATACCTGAAAGTATTTCGCTGGGCAAATAAGTCTATCACTAGTGAGAGCCAAATTCTGCAACAGTTCGAACAGGAATTGCGAAATCAATTCCCCTATCAATATCCGGAACTGCCAGTTGTGGATTTGTCTAAACAATCGATTTTTGAAGCCTTAGCTCCCTATTATCCAAAAACTGTACATTTCTTCCAAAAAATGCCCAAAGGTGAGTATGACCTCAACCGTGTCTACTGGTGGGAGAAGCGTTGGCGCGAGGGTGTTCGCAATCCTCAGCAGCCCAAACAGGTAGTATTTAGTAGAGGAGGTCTTGTACCCAGGAACTCTGATGCAGAGGGGGACTTTAACTCTTTATCTTCCCGCTCTTCTACTTACGACTTAATTTATATTGGCGGTGCCTTAGGTGTAATTCACGCTGCAGTTATGGCACAGTTGGGCTATCGGGTGCTACTAATTGAGCGACTATCTTTTGGACGGATGAATCGAGAGTGGAATATTGCACGGGATGAATTCCAATGCTTGATTGATTTGGGTTTATTTACCCAAGCTGAGTTTGAAAGCATTATTTCCAGAGAATACATTGATGGCTTTAATAAATTCTTTGACGGTAATAACCCTCCCCATTTGCAAGCAGCAGTCTTGCATACGCCGACGGTACTCAATATAGCCCTAGATTCTGAGAAATTCCTTAAGCTCTGTGGAGAAAAGTTAAAAAAAGCTGGTGGAGAAATCTGGGATGAGACGGAGTTTATCAGAGCAGATATTGAACCAGAGCAAATTGTAGTTAGTCTCCGACACCTGCCAAGCCAATCTCATCGACAAGCCAGTGGGCGGCTGTTGGTGGATGCGATGGGAAGTGCCTCACCAATTGCCTTGCAACTCAATCAAATAAGGGCTTTTGATAGTGTCTGCCCCACAGTAGGTGCTGTAATTGCCAAGGGCTTTGAAGCAGGGGTTTGGGATTCTGATTATGGTGATGTTCTTAATAGTCACGGAGATATCTCCCGTGGGCGTCAGTTGATTTGGGAGTTGTTCCCTGGTGCAGATGAGGACCTGACAATCTATCTGTTCCATTACCATCAGCTTAATCCCCAAAATCCTGGCTCATTGCTAGAGATGTACGAAGATTTTTTTACTATTTTGCCGGAGTACCGTCGGTGTGATTTGGAAAAGCTGGAGTGGAAGAAGGCAACCTTTGGTTATATTCCAGGGCATTTTAGTGCCGACAGTAGCGATCGCACAGTCGCTTTTGAGCGCATAATTGCTATTGGTGATGCGGCTTCCCTTCAGTCACCCCTAATCTTCACGGGTTTTGGTTCTCTGGTGCGTAACCTTTACCGCTTAACTGATTTATTGAACACAGCCCTGCGGCATAATCTCTTAAGTGCTAAGGATTTAAACCAAATTCGCGCCTATCAAAGCAACGTTGCTGTCACCTGGCTATTTTCCAAGGGGATGATGGTACCCACTGGTAGTCATCTACCGCCTCAGCGAATTAATTCCATACTCAATACTTTTTTCGGACTGTTGGCAGATGAAGCGCCAATAGTGGCAGATACTTTTATTAAAGACCGTACCAACTGGTTAACCTTCAACCAACTAGCCCTAAAAGCAGCTAGGCAGAACCCCACTCTAATACTCTGGATTTGGGAAATGGCTGGTGCCAAGGATTTTGTGCGCTGGATTGGGATTTACTTGGGTTTCACAGTTGAGGCCTTAGTTAGTTGGTTGTTCAGGGGTTGGTTTCCTAGTTTGATTGAGAATATAAAACCTTGGGTGGAAAAACACTATCCAGCTCTTTGGCTGAAGCTGTTGGCTAGAAACTATGCCCTAAATGCTGGTTTAAGTCGCTCTGAGAAAGTGACGCCTCCCATGGCTAAAAGAACACAGCCAGTAATAGTAAGTAATAAGTAATAAGTAATAAGTAATAAGTTAAGTTTGGTACTGAATTTATTACTTATTATTTTCAGCTTTAATCATTAGAGTGACTTTGGCGACGCCCCAATTCATAAACACCGCAACTTGTACAGGCGAGGATACCCATGCTAATTGCCCAACTACGACCCAGACTAATTTCTACGCCGTAGTTGCAAAGTCCTCCTACAATTAAAAAAGGCACAATACTACAAAGAGAGGCATAAAAGGCATTTTGAGCTTCCCTTGCTTTGCGCGTTTTCTCAAATTCTTCATTTGAGAGATATAGCGACCGCTCTGCAAAGTTAAACCAGCGGTTAAGTTGTTCTATTACCCATTGATTCAAGGGCGAGAAGCCCAAATAAAGTGCCAAGGACCATAGAGATGTACCAGCAACTAGAGTGGCATCAATCTTGAATTGAAAGGGAAAAATTTCAGTCAGCATCACTTGGGAAACAAAATATTCTACACAAAATTATGGTCATTGAGGATTGGTAGCTAAACCCATTCCTCATTCTCCACTCCTATAGCACCAGAAATGACTAGTTTTTCTCCCTGTAACACTCTGTATTCATCCAAGATTTGCCTTACTTTTTCACCGTCAATTGTTTCTTGATCAATCAACATTTCTACTAATTGGTCTATGACTTCACGATTTTCGCGGATAATTCGACGAGCTTCCTCGTGGCAATGCTTGACAATTTTACGCACTTGTGAGTCGATATGAGCTGCACTCTGCTCTGAGTATTCAGACTTGGAGTGAAAACCGCCACCGAGAAATACTTCTCCTCCTTGCTCTTCTAAAGACAATGGACCCAAATCGCTCATACCAAAACGGGTAACCATCTGCCGTGCCAAAGAAGTAACGCTTTGCAAATCATTACTAGCACCAGTAGTAACTTCCCCCTCGCCAAAAATTTCCTCTTCTGCGGCTCTACCACCTAAAGTTGCAGTGATCAGAGCTTTAATTTGGGCTCTAGTAATCAAACCTTGCTCTTCATTAGGGGTAAACCAAGTCAGACCAAGAGCTTGTCCCCGAGGAATCAGGGTAATTTTCTGCACAGGTTCGTGGTGAGGTAGTAGAGTGCCGATAATCGCGTGCCCGACTTCATGATAAGCAATCAATCGCTTTTTTTTGCTGTCAACTAGTGGGGTGCCTTCCATGCCAGCAACAACCCGGTCAATGGCGTCATTAATTTCGAGCATAGTAATCGCCTCTTTGCGGCGTCGAGCCGTGAGGATTGCTGCTTCATTGAGGAGGTTAGCCAAATCAGCGCCAGTAAATCCAGGAGTGCGCTTAGCGATCGCTTCTAGGGAAACTTCGGCTCCAATCTTCTTGTTGCGGGCGTGTACATCTAGTATTTTCTTCCTTCCTTTGAAGTCAGGGGCATCAACAATAACTTGCCGATCAAAGCGTCCAGGACGCAATAATGCTGAATCGAGGACATCTGGTCGGTTGGTAGCGGCAATAATGATAATGCCGTTGTTCCCTTCAAAACCATCCATTTCCGTGAGTAACTGGTTGAGGGTTTGCTCTCTTTCATCATTACCACCACCAATGCCTGCCCCTCGCTGACGTCCAACGGCATCAATTTCATCTATGAAGATTAGGCAGGGAGCATTCTCCTTAGCTTTTCTAAACAGATCACGCACACGGGATGCCCCAACACCGACGAACATTTC
Organism: Symploca sp. SIO2E9; assembly: GCA_010692645.1. Lineage (GTDB taxonomy): Bacteria > Cyanobacteriota > Cyanobacteriia > Cyanobacteriales > Coleofasciculaceae > SIO3C6. The sequence goes on along the minus strand of JAAHGS010000019.1, from coordinate 1,216 downwards.
CACGAATTCTGAACCAGAGATACTAAAGAAAGGTACCGCAGCTTCGCCAGCGATTGCTTTTGCTAAGAGAGTTTTTCCTGTTCCAGGGGGACCAACTAAAAGAACACCCTTGGGAATGCGTGCACCGATAGCCGTAAAGCGTTCTGGTTGTTTGAGGAAGGTAACAACTTCTTGCAATTCCTCTTTAGCTTCTTCAATACCAGCGACATCGTCGAACATGACGCCAGTTTTAGCTTCCATCTGAAACCGGGCGCGAGATTTGCCAAAGTTTAGAGCTTGTCCAGAGCTATTGCTAGAACGACGCAAGATCAATGTCAATCCCGCCAGCAGCAGTAGGAGCAAAAATAAGTTAGCCACTAGCCCTAAGGCTGCGGAGTTATCGGCTGTGTGTTTAGCTTCCAGTTCAATGTTGCTGTGGCGGAGCTGCTCTATAAGCTCGGAATTTTGAGCCAGTAAATCCACTTTCTGCGGAGGTTCGGATTTTTCTTGATTTGCCAACCATACCTTGGCAATCATTGAACTTTCGTCAATTTCGATTTTGTCTATTTTGCACTCAGTTTTCGGCGCATCTGAGTCAGTCCCCGCCTCGGTTTCAGGTACTTTGCAAGCTTCTACTGCCTCCAAGAGTTTGCCATAACTCAGGGAGTCTTGGTCTTTATTCTGTGCCCTAGCTGGAATGGCGACAAGGACCCCTTGCAAAATCAGCAAACTGGCGGCAAGACGCCAGAACTTGGAGGGTGTGACAGTTCTGTGCTTGCGCCTCATCTGCTTTTTAGTTGAACCTTGAGGTGGTTTATATTCTTCCATCCATCCCCTCATCCCTGAACCGTCCTTGATAAACATTTTTTGCTTATGTGCTTTGACTCAACTCCCTGGTAATCTTCCCGAGTTGGTTTCTTGCCTACTACGCCAAGTGGGTCTAATTACCTTAGGCAGAGTTGAGAGTTCTTGACAATTTCTAGTCTAACTAGGGTTTGCTGAATAAGTCTGGTGGTAAGGAGAGGGAGCAGGGAGCAGGGAGCAGGGAGTAGGGAGTAGGGAGCAGGGAGCAGGGTGCAGGGTGCAGGGAGTAGGGAGCAGGGAGCAGGGTGCAGGGTGCAGGGTGCAGGGTGCAGGGTGCAGGGAGTAGGGAGCAGGGAGTAGGGAGTAGGGAGTAGGGAATAGGGAGTAGGGAATAGGGAGCAGGGTGCAGGGTGCAGGGTGCAGGGAGTAGGGA